>DASZIA010000040.1:0-86283 GCA_035949535.1 Planctomycetaceae bacterium
CGGCGTGCTGCACCGCGACGTCAAGCCGGCCAACGTGCTGCTCACGGCGGAACCCTCACCGAAGCTCGCCGATTTCAACATCAGTTTCAGCGCCAAAGTCACCGGTGCGACGCCGGAGGCTTATTTCGGCGGAAGCCTGGCCTACATGTCGCCCGAGCAACTCGAGGCGTGCAATTCGGCCCACGCGCGCTCGGCCGACGACCTCGACGGCCGAAGCGATCTTTATTCGCTCGGCGTTCTGCTGTGGGAACTGTTGACGGGCTACCGGCCGTTCTCGGACGACAACCTCAGCGGCGGATGGTCGTCGATTCTCGACACCATGGTCGAGCGGCGAACGAAAGGTGTCGACCTTGGCCAGCTGGCCAAGGTCAAGGACTGCCCGAGCGGCCTCGTGACCGTGCTCGAGACGGCTCTCGAGCCCGACCGCGACCGGCGCTGGACACGCGGATTAGAAATCGCTCGGCGCCTGGAGCTGTGCACCGACCCCAAAGCCTCTGCGCTCCTCTTTCCGCCGAAACAGAGCGCGCGTGTCCGGCTGCGAGGTTTCGTGGTTTTCGTCGTGCTGCTCTTGGCGGGGCTGCCAAACATCGTGGCGAGCGTATTTCACTACAAGCTCAACGTCTCACAGCTCACGACGGGGTTGTCCCAAGAGCAACACCGGCTGTTCGAGCGCACGCAAGTGACGATCGCCGGCATCGCTTACGGCATCGCAGCGATCGCCTTGTTCTCTCTCAGCCTATCGGTCGATCGAGGCCTCAAACGAAGCGGGGCACGGGAATCGACGACGGATCAAAAGCACGCCGCACGCCGCCTCGGCATTCGGCTCGGTCCTTTCGTAGCGATCGTCGTTCTTGCCGTGTGGCTGATTGCGGCCGGCGTCGACGCGGTCTGCCTGCGGATGCTGCATCTCGACCCGTCTCTGGCAGACCTCTTGCGCTTCTTCCTTTGGTCGCTGATGTGTGCCTGCCTGGCTTGTGCGTATCCGTTTTTTGGAATCACGTATTTCTCTCTGCGGTCGCTGTATCCCGCCTACCTGCAAAGCGACCTCGAGGGTGCGGTCCACGATGAAACCCTGCTCAATCAACTCGGCCGTTGGAATAAGGCCGCTCTGGTCGCAGCGGTCTTGGCACCCCTCTTGAGCATCGGTGCATTGATCGCGGATAAGCTGGTCGATCCCAATCTCATTCACTCCGAGGCCGAGCTGGCGATGGGCATTTTCTGCGCGATTTGTCTCGTCGGTCTGCTGCCGGTCTTCTGGCTCTACCAGTCGATTCAGTCGGATTTGGCGGCCTTTTCGGGGATCACGGCGCCTCACGAACGTCCGACGCGCGTACGACCCGCGAGCCGTAGTGGATCACATCGATTGCCGTAATGCTTTCGGAAGCCCTCGGCAGAATCTCGCATTTCCCGACGAGGGGCCCGACCGGCTCGGATGCCGATGCGGCAAGGCAGGGCGGGCAATCTTCTTGCCCGGTTGGCTAATTCGATTACCGCGGTTCTGCCCGGCGCATTCGAATCGACGTCAGCGCGAGTTCGCCTTCTAACTCCTGTTATTTGACGTCGGATACACGAATCGTCCACACAGGGACGCGATTTCTCCTTCTCGCCAACATTCCGATGCTGAGGAACGCCGGGCTGCTGCTTGCAGCCTCCAAGAGCGACTCACTGCTCAGCCGGATGAATCGTTCGGCCGTGCGCATGAAACGCCCGGAGAGCTGCCGGATTCGGTACAGCCCTTGCTTTAACTGATAGTCGGCCAAGCGTGAAATTATGGCAGGTTCGAAGAAGGAGGGCAGGAGATGTTAAAACGACCACAAAATCTTCTAATCGCAGCGACTCTGATTGCCTGTGTTGGCTTGATGGCGCCGGTCCGCGTTGACGCGCGGGGAGGAGGAGGGGGCGGTGGCGGCCACGGAGGGGGGTTCGGCGGCGGTGGCTTCCACGGCGGCGGCTTTGGCGGGGGATTCCACGGCGGCGGACTTGGAGGCGGTTTTCGCGGTGGCAACTTCGGAGGATTCTCCGGCGGGCATTTCTCAAACGGCGGCTTCCGCGGCTTTGGCGGCGTGGGGCACAGTACTGTGGGTTCGTTTGCGCGTCCGAGCGGAATCGGAAGAAGCGGGTTTCGTTCAGGCGGAGTGACGTCGTTCGACCGGGGTATGTTCTCCACCCATGTTCCGGACGCTCCGCGGTCGGTCAGTCGAGACCATGGACGAAGAGGCGTCGACGGCCGGGACCATTTTCGACATCGGGGGAACTTCGGCGGAAACTTCGGATTCTGGGGCGGACCCTATTGGGGCTTCGACTATCCGTGGGACTACGACAACGGGTCCGAGTTCTGGTACGCGCCGGTAGCGGACGACACTTATTGGAATCCGTTTTACACGAATGCGTACATGTACGGCGGATACGACTACGCCGAGCCAATTGCTGAGAACTCACAAGCGCCGGAGGATGATCAGAGTTTTGCCGCGGCTCGCGCGGCTTTCTATGCGGGCAATTACAACCTGGCGCTGCTCGACATCAATCAGGCGGTGCAAAATCTCCCCAGCAACGCAGACGTGCACCAATTCCACGCCTTGGTCTTTTTTGCGATGGGGGACTATGACCGGGCGGCGGCGGTCGCGCATGCCGTCTTGGAAGGCGGTCCGGGTTGGGATTGGAATGCACTTCAAGCGTTCTATGCGTCTACGGATACGTATACGCAGCAACTTCGGGCCTTGGAACACTACGTCAGCGCGCATGCCGGTGACCCAGGGAGCCGGTTCGAGTTGGGGTATCAGTATTTGATGCTCGGACATTTGAGGGCTGCGCGCGGCCAACTGGCACACGTCCGGGCGCTCGAGCCGCGCGACAGTCTGACTGCGAATCTCATCGCGGGGTTGGGCAAAGCGCAGACCGTAAATTCCCAGAGAAAAGTTTCCAGCGAAACCGTAGTCACGGCAGCATCCGTTAACCAGGCTCCCGGCTCGCCGACCGCTCAAGTCCGGCTCGCGAGTGCGAACACGGCTGCGGGGACGACGACGAGTGTTGCAACAAGTCCGACCTCGGAACATCCGGCGACACCAGGGGCCGGAGCGTTATCGTTGGCGGGAACTTGGAAAGCGACGCCAGCAGCGGGCGCCACGATTGAGGCGACTTTAGAGCCCGACGCCCACTTTGTTTGGAAGGTCACACAAAACGGGCAAACCGAATCGTTCACCGGCACCTACAGCCGGCAGGGCGACAGCCTGCTTTTCAATCGTGCGGACGGCCAAACGATGAATGGCGTTGTGACCATAAAAGGGAACAACGGATTCCAGTTCCGTCTGAAGAACACGGATCCGAACGATCCGGGCCTGGAATTCTCCCGATCGTAAATCGGACGCCTTTCTCAACCGGCACTCCCCTAATTGGGGAGTGCCCCGCCGAACGGCGGCCGCCTCTCGGCCGCTGACATTTCCCTTGGTCTTTGCGACCGCTCCGATCCGTAACCCCCCACTCGCCACTCATCCTGCCGAACACGCCCCGCTGAGACCTCCGGTGCGGCTGCGTCCTATTGCTTCGACACACTCCGGCCCAGAGTCCGGAGCCGCCTCGGCAAGATTTGACCGAGATCAGTATTTGTCGGACAATCGCCTCCGCATCAATGCCGATGCCCACATTGAGCGCAGGGCCGGTCTGTGGAATCGCTCGACTAACCCACCCCGCATTTCGCATGCGTCACCGATCGAAACCATTGCGATCCCTCGTTTGGTTGCTGGCTCTCGGAGCCGCTTACCTCTCGAGTGAGACAGTTTCTGGAGCAGAGAAGCAGGTTCGTCCGAACATCGTCCTGATCCTCGCGGACGATTTGGGCTACGGCGATTTGGGCTGTTACGGCCAGAAGCGGATTCTGACGCCGAATATCGATCGGTTGGCCACCGAAGGACGACGGTTCACGCAGTTTTACGCCGGGTCGACCGTCTGTGCCCCCTCGCGCTGTGTGCTGATGACCGGGTTGCACACGGGACACTGTTATATTCGAGGAAACTCCAACCACAGCCTGCGCACGAGCGACGCGACCGTGAGTCAACTTCTCAAGCAGGCGGGCTATGCCACCGGTTTGTTTGGCAAGTGGGGGCTCGGGCAGGAAGGAAGCGACGGCGTTCCCACGAGGAAGGGGTTCGACCGCTTCTTCGGCTACTTAGATCAGGTCCACGCGCACAACTACTTTCCCGCCTTCTTGATTGCAGGCGAGTCGCGCGAGCCGCTGCGAAACATCGTGCCCGGGCGCGGTCCGTATGGCTCGGGAGTCGCCAGCAGGAAAGCTCAATATAGTGCCGATCTGATCTGCGACCGGGCGCTGCAATTCATCGACGAAAACAAGGGCGGCCCGTTCTTTCTTGAATTCGCATCGACGCTGCCGCACGCCAACAACGAGTCGCGCCCCAACGGGATGGAGATCCCGGATTATGGACCGTACCGCGACAAGGACTGGCCCGAATCTGAAAAAGGCCAGGCCGCGATGATCAGCCGGCTCGACTCAGACGTCGGACGTGTTGTTGCTCGCTTGCACGAACAGGGCCTCGACAACCGGACGATCGTATTAGTGACTTCTGACAACGGGGGACATCAAGAAGGGGGACATGACCCCCGATTCTTTGACGACATGGGTCCCCTCCGCGGACATAAGCGGGACTTGTACGAAGGGGGCATTCGGGTGCCGCTGATTGTTCGTTGGTCAGGACACACGCCGGCCGGCAGCGAATCTGCTCACGTTGCCTATTTCGGCGATTTTTTCGCCACCGCGGCACAGGTCGTCGGCCTCGCGCCGCCCTGGCTCGACAGCCTCAGCTTTTTGCCCTCATTACAACCAAACCAAGGACCGCAAGCCGAGCACGATTACCTGTATTGGGAGTTTCACGAGCGGAATTCGGCCCAGGCCGTGCGCTTGGGCAACTGGAAGGGTGTGATTCGTCCGTTAGGTTCACGACACGTCGAGTTGTACGATCTGGCGACCGATCTGTCAGAAACTCGGGACGTCGCCGCGGTCCATCCCGAGATCGTCGAGCAAATCGTGTCGATCGCCAACAAGGCGCACACGCCGTCGCAGTTGTGGCCCGACGCCGGGCCGAAGGCCCAGCCGCGGCGAGGAGCGGATCAATGATCACGCTCAAAGCCCGACGTCCCATTCGAGCTGACCCGCGTCGGACGGCAACTGAAAGTGCCCGATGACGATCAAGTCTCAAGCGCGCTAAGGACGTGAACCTCGATGCGAAGTCCGCTACTCGGGCCTCGACCGGACGTCCAGCGAGCCGTCAGATTCTGCGTGGTCTTCCTGCTTTAATTGCGACGCGGGTCCGTAAAGAGCCGACGCAGCCGATGAATTTGCGCGTGGAACTTGCGCAACCGTTAGATCCCTTATTCTTCCCTGTCAAACAGGGCCGACCGTGCCGCCCACGGTCACAATTGCCTGAAATCGAGTGCCGCATCTGCCGACAAATAGGAGGTTAACGAATCTATCATTTCATTCCAAGAATCGTGTTATGCAACCACTGCGAGTGTGGCGGCGGGGGATCCGAGAGGACCGCTCCCTTTTCAGGGTCACCCGCAATTTGATCCCGTTGACGGTCACCTCCGCGCTCATCGTCGGTTGCACGGGGGTTCACGAATACTTCCACAATGGCTGGAAGGTCGGACCAAACTATTGCCCTCCCGCGGGGGACGTTTCCGACCATTGGATCGATTATCAGAATCCCAAGATCCAGAGCGACGCCCGGGAAGGGGATGCGTGGTGGTCGGTGTTCAACGACCCGGTCCTCACGCAATTGATTGCGACGGCCCGTCACGAAAACATGAGCCTGCGAGAGGCGACCTGGCGCATTCAGGAGGCCCGGGCCCTGCGCTGCATCGCGGTTGGCGAACTGTTTCCCCAACGGCAACAGGCCGTCGGAAACTACGACCGTATCGAGGAGAGCAAGAACTTTCGCACGATCCCCCAACAAACCGGGCGGTTCTTCAACGAGTGGGAGTTCGGCGGACGACTCGCCTGGGAGCTCGATTTCTGGGGCCTCTACCGGCGAGCCATCGAAGCGGCTGACGCGACTCTCGACGCCCGAATCGAGGATTACCGAAACGTCCTCGTGCTCTTGCAAGCCGAAGTCGCCGGCACCTACGTCGACATCCGAGAGATCGATCAAGCACTTGGGTACATTCACAAGAATCTGATCCTCCAGCATAAGGCCTTGAAGATCGCCGAGGATCGTTTCCACCACGGAGCGACCACGGAGGTCGACTTCTTGCAGGCGACCGCGCTTGTGGCAGAGACCGAGGCCCTGATCCCGCCGTTGGAGATTCGACGACGCCAAGACACCGACCTGATCTGCCACCTGCTCGGAATGCCGGCTCAAGAAATTTCCGCCCGCCTCGGCATCGCACCCATTCCCACGGCGCCCCCGAAGGCGGCGGTCGGCGTACCGGCTGAGCTTTTGGCCGAGCGTCCCGACGTGCGTGCCGCCGAGCGCGAAGCGGCCGCTCAAAGTGCGGAAATCGGCGTTGCCACCGCGAAGCTCTATCCGCACATTTCGATCACCGGTTTCGTCGGTTATCGCGCGGATAGTTTCCGCCAATTGTTTGAGTCAAGCTCGGGAGCGGGCTTTATCGGCCCGACGTTCGAGTGGGACGTGCTCAACTACGGACGCCTGGTGAACGGCATCAAGGTTCAGGACGCTCGGTTCGAAGAGCGCGCCTACCACTATCGCGATGTTGTGCTGCAGGCCAATCAGGAGGTTGAAGACGCCTTAGTCGCCTTCTTGAAGTCGCAGGTGCTCGTGCAGGATTTGACCCGCGCCACCAACGCCTGGAGCAAAGCCGCTGATCTGGCCATGACCCAGTACCAGGAGGGCATTGCCGACTTCAACCGTGTCTTCGTGATCAACCGCCAGCTCGTCCTCCAGTTGGTAGCGCTGACGCGGGCCCAGGGGGAAGTGCCCAAGAGTCTGATCCTCGCCTTCAAAGCGATTGGTGGCGGATGGAAGACTCCGATCGAAGATACTCCGATTGACGAGCCGCAAGCCCCCGCGGTGCCGCCCGCACCGCCCGCACCGCCAGTCTCGCCGGCACCGCTAGTGTCGCCCGCTCCCCCGGTCTCACAGGAGCACCCGGGAATTGTGGTCGACGGACAAGAGATGCTCGATCGCATCTTGAAGAACCCTCAGGAACCGCATGTCTTTGACTTGGTTCCGATCCAGGAAACGCCCATCGCCAGGCGGCCTACGGAATCAAAAAAGGAATCAAAAACGGCACCGTTGCGCACTCCCGCCGCCTCTCCAACATCACGGGCCGCGACGCCGAAACCTTCGGTCCCCAAGCAGCAGCGGCAAACTGTGGGAGACGGCCGGACAGTGGTCGACGGGCAACAGATGCTCGATCTCGTGATGAAAAACCCGAAGCAACGGCACGTTTTTGATTCGGTCCCAATCGACGAAACGTCCACGGCCGCAAAGCCTTCTGGAGTGCAAGCGGCCCCCGCAAGCGCGCCGCCGGTCCACTGAGTGTCGCCCGTCGCCAGCCGCAGCTCCCTCTGCCACATCCTCACCGAGTCCAGGACGTGCAGCGTAACTGAGGCTTGCCTTCCACCCTCCAGTGAGAGTTCGCGCGGCCTGAGGTTCACGGCGAGCGGCCTGCTGACGACGGCCCGCCACTAGGCGAAGCTGCCCAAGTACCGGTGGAACAAGTCTGTCGCCTGCGGCGAGGTGAAGCTGGTCAGCACCCCGTTCGCCCGAACTCCCTGCCCGAACTGCCGATGTCTCGGGACCCTCAGTACTTGCCGGCGCTATCTCGTTTCGTGTATTAGTGGTAGCTGGCGCAGCGGGTCTCCCGATCGACGCGAATCAAGGGGAGAAATCCTGCGTCGAAACTTTGCGCAGCCGGCGTAGTAATCGTTCCGAGCTCGAGAAAGTCCGCGATGCGGGCAGCCAAGGGAGGATTTGCTTTTCCTCCGGCGCCCCGCGGTGATTGAGCTTCGGAAACTGTTCCCAGGCCGGCGGGTGGAGGGGCGCAAGGTTTGCTGCCCGAGGGTGAACCGGGCTTCTTCGATCCAAGATCCTCGCGGACAGGTGAGTTCCAATGATTCGCACGCACTTATACAGCTGGCTCGGACTCCCGGCAGTCGGATTGCTATTGGGCGTGAGTGGCTGGTCCTACGTCACCGCCCATAATGCCAAGGACTTGGCGGATCCGGCCGCCGCTCGGCGCGAAGGAAGACCGATTCCGGTGCGCACCGAAGCGGCAACTTCGAGCACCGTCGAAGACGTGATCGGCGCAACCGCGGTCACCGTTCCTTCTCAAACGGCCTGGATCGAGATCGGTCCCAGCCGGCAGCTGCGCACGGGGGCGCCCATCGCCGCGTTGATCGTGAAGGCCGTGCACGTCCGCGAGGGCGACTTGATCCACAAGGGACAACTCGTCTGTGAATTCGAGGACCAGTCCTATCGCGATCTCGTGACGCAGCAGAAGGCATTGCTGGATGTTGCCGGTGCGGCCCTGGACCGCGTGAAGGAACAGCTCAAGTACAACGCGGCCGTCCGCGACCTCAACCTGGCGAGCGCAACCTCGGCGATGAGCTATCGAACCGAGGACGAGATCAACCGCGACAAAGAATGTGAGATTTTCACTAAGCTCAACCAGAAGGGGGCGGCGTCGATGCTCGCTTACTACGACGCCCGTTCCAAGCTCTTCGAGGCTCGCTATTACCGGGTTCAGGCAAAACTCGACCTCGAGCGGGCTCAAAAAGTTGTGAAAGTCGGCGTGCTCAGCGACAAGCAAGACCTGGCCAAGGCCATCAGCGATGTCAAGACGGCGGAAGTCGAGCTCATGCTGGCCCAGCAGGATCTCGATCGGTTAAAGGTTCACAGCCCGATCGACGGGTTCTTGACCTTCGAAAACAGCGTGGTCACTCCGGAAAATGGCATCGCCACCTACGGTAATAGCCTGAGTGCCGCGACGAATCCGGGTACCGCGACGGGCACCGTGCCGAGGCCGGTCATCGAGCCCGTGCCCGGCCAGTTCCTTTCCTCTGATTCGACGATTGGGCAGGTGCTCCGGCTGGATCCCATCGACTTGCTCGTCGACTACCCTCTCGAACGTCTCGACGATCTCCAAATCGGGCAGAAGGCCGAGGTCGTGCTCGACAGTTTCCCCAAGGACACGTTTACCGGCGAGGTGTTGCGAATTGGCCCCAAGGTTCACGCGCAGGTCCGCGTGATGCCTGTGTTTGTGCGGATCGATAATTCCAAGGCGCGCATCAAGCCAGGCATCACGGGCTTTGTCCGGATGCGCATTCGTAAAGAAGCCGTGACGATTCCTTCGACCGCCGTTCTCCAACAGAACGGTAAGGCGATCGTCTTCCGCGTGCAGGACGGCCATGCGCGGCTGCAAGAGGTCAGGACCGGCCAGACTGTTCAGAATGATGTCGTCGAGGTGACGAAAGGTTTGGCGGCCGGCGATCCTGTCGTCGTGTTTCAGAATTTCTACCGACACGCGGACAAGCTGGCTCAGAGTGACTCCTATCTGAAAGACAACGACTCTGTCGACGTCCAATGGACGAAATGGACAGGTCGAAAATGAAGGCCGAGACCTTAGCCGAGCCGCGACGCAGGTCACTCTGGCTGCGCGCCGCGACAACGCCCTTTGTCCAAGCGCCCGCGTTCGTCCTCGAGCGGCTCGTCTCGCGCCGAGGCCTGATGCTGATTTTCTTTGTCTCGGCCGGCTGGCTGGCGCTGTCGGGATGGATTCGTCCCCCTCTTTCGAGCGACATTTCGGGCGCGCAATTGCCACTTGGCGCCTGGTCGGGTGCCTGGGATGTGACCGAAATCTTGAACGGAACCTTCCCTCCCGAGCAACTTGCGGTGAAGGTCACCGGCGAGCCCAGCGCGGGAGAAATACTCCACGGACCGCGTCGTATCCTGGCTGACAGCGTCGGCGTCCTCCTGTTGGCGACCATCGTCGTTGGTGCAGCCGTTGCCCTGTGCTTCCCTCGTCGTTTCGGCACCGTCGCCGGCCTCTTACTGAGTGCCGCGATTTGCGTCAATGCCGCGACGGTGCTGAATCATCCTGCCCTGACCTATTTGCTCGACCTCGAAGCCGAGCAGCGCGCCCAGATTTCGCGCCTGTATTCGGTTTCGTATGACGGTTCGATGACCAGCGTCCTTAACGATCGGACGCGCGGTAAGCCGGCGCAGATGTCGTCTGCGGGATTTCTGACGGCAGTCTCTCAGAGCGAAACGGTTCCTGGAGTGACGTCTGTTGTCCCGTTTCTGCCCCCGATCGAGGAAGAACGAGGGGGCTGGGAGCGGGGCCTGCTCTACGTGCTGCGCGGGCCTCACCTGATCATACTGCTGATGTTCGGCCTGATTGTCGGTTCTCGAGGACCGCTCGGGAGGCGCCTGCTTTTTGGCGCGCTGTTTGTGGTCCTGGGAGCCGTCTTCACTGTTCCGGTTTGCTCCCAGCGTCTTCGTGCCGAATGGCACTGGCAACAGGCCAAGACGCTCGAAGCCCACTGTGATTATGAAGGGGCTCGACAGGCTCTCTCGTCGTGCTGTGCGATCTGCCCCGTCTTTGCCACCAGGGGTCAAACCAGCCTTCTCGTCGGAAAAATGGACGAGGCCGAAGGGAAACCGACGCCGTCTCGTCAGTTTTTCCGCGCCTTCCAGGCCTATCGTGCCAAACCGCGTTCGGGTGCAACGACGCTTGTGCAGGATTTGCCCGACTGGCCAACCACACAGGCGCAAGACTCTCGAGAATGCCGTTGGGCGGTTGCCGTCATGGACGACGTCTTGCGGGAAAAGAAAGTGTGTCACGAAGCGGCGGCGACGCAGGCGGCTGATTTCTGGATGGAGACTGGCCTCAAGTATTATTTGCAAAAGCCGGTCTTTTGCGAATCCGCATTCCGTTATCTCAATCGCGAGCGGGATATGACGGCGACGCTGGACGCATGGCGGCGAGGCTTAGCGTTATCGCCAGACCACCGAGACGCGTTGCTGTGCGAAGGACTCGTCCTGGCTCGAACGGACCCAGACCACCCGGACCGGGCCGGCGCGCTTTTTCAAGAAGTGCTTTCCGACCTCGCGGATCGTCCGCTCAAGGCGGACGTGCTCTCGACGCTCGGTGACAGCTACTTGGGAGCGGGACTCTTTCGGGAATCGTTGCCCTTCTACATGCAATCGTGCGACGCCTATACCCTTCCGAAAATCGTGAATCACCGCGGCTTGCGTGGACTCGGAGGCTGGTGATGCGGCGGCGCCTGGTTCACGCATTTCTCGTGATCGTCTTTTCGCTCAGCGTGGGGCATCTGGTCTGCTCGACCTGGCTGGGGCCCCCTTTCTCGCCCAAATATCCCTTGGTGGCCTCGAGGGCCTTGACCACGCCCGAAGGGGCCACAGCGCAACTTTATCTGCGCCGACAGCTCTTCCTGCCGCGCCGACCGCGCCATGCCTGGATTCAGGTGGTCGGACGCGATTCAATTCAACTCTTCGTCAACGGTCAACGCGTGGGCCAGAAAGAGGCCGACGCGATGGAGGTGGGCCTCGTAGCCGACCTGACGCAAAGTTTGCAGGCCGGCGTCAACACACTGGCGATCGTTGCGCAGGAGAAAATCACCCGCACTCCGCAGCCGATCATCGCCGTCGAGGGAGGCTGTCTGCTTGACGAGCAGCAGGGGGAGCGCCCTTTGTGGGACGACCAATCCTGGCGCTGCTCGAAGACGTTTGAGCGCGGCGCCGGCGGTTGGTGGTTCTCGAACGAGTTCCACGATTCGAATTGGCCCTTGGCACGCACGATCACCACCGATCTGCGCGCAACGATCGATTTCCCGCCGCGAACCCGCAGCGCGCCGCCCGGCGGCAATTGGCTGAGTTCTGCCCCCGCGCAGAGTCGGCAAGCCGCTTTTCGTCGCGACTTCGAGATCGCCGGTCGTCCACAACAGGCGTGGATGCGCGTAACCTCTCGCTCTTCGTTCCGACTGGCAGTCAACGGCAATCTCGTGGATGCGCACGAAGACCGCCTGGGCACAACGCAGCCCGGAGGGGCGATTCGGTGCAACTACGACATCACTCCCTTGATGCACCCAGGCAGAAACGCGGTCACTTTGCTGGTGCAGAACCCGGCGGGGCCGGCGCAGATCAAAGCCGATGTCGAGGTGGAGGACGCCTCGGGAGCATTTCACCGCTTCGACACGGACAACCAGTGGTTCGCTTGTCGCGGCACTCCAAAAGAATGGCTCGACTCGAGCCCAATGGACTCGAGTGCCTGGTTGCCCAGCCAGGTCGAGACAGGGGATGCCCACACCCCCCCTTGGCTGGCGGCCGGCAAAGACCTCGAGCTTGTGCTGCCCCTGCCGGTTCTGTTGCGGCGTGCTGCCGGGCAGACCGCCGCCGTTATTATCACCGGCCTGCTGACGGCGTTGGCCTGCTGGTGGACAGGGGGACTCTTCGCCCTCTCGGGTCGTTCGATGCCCGAGCGCGCGGCCCGACGATCGCTGGCCTACACCGCCTTGCTCCTGCCAACCGTGCTCCTCACTGTGGCGGTTGTCCTTTCGTTTGACCCTCGCATTCTGACAACCGACGTTTATCGACCTCTCTGGCCCTGTTTGGCGGCGTTGTCTGTGCCGCTGCAATGGGTCTTGATCGGCGGGTTCCTGGTCCGTCGGGGAGAGACTGTCGATCAGCAGCCCGACGAAACGGGAACGCTCACGCACTCCGCAACGAAGTACGGGCTTGCCGTGACCATGGTTTGCCTGATCGCCGCAGGTTTCTGGCTGCGATTTTATCCGATCGGACTGCAGCCGCTGCAAGCGGACGAAGTGACGCTCTACAACTACTCTCAAGGCTGGCTGAAGTGTGGTTTCCCCTCGATGGAGATCACCAAGGACCTTCCTCGCTATTACATTTGCGGCTGCGAGCTGGAAAGTTTGGGGACGGCGGTCGCCTCGCTCGTTTTCGATAAGGATCTCTACATCATCCGCGTTCCCACCGTCTGCTACAGCACGTTGACGATTCTGGTGATGTTCTTCGTCGGCCGGCGTCTCTTCAATTCAAACGTCGGCCTGATCGCGGCCGCAATCTATGCACTGTCTCCCTACTGCTGCGATATTGCCGGTTTCGGACGTTATGAATCTCAGTTCCAACTCTTTGCGCTATTGACCGTTTACTCTTTCTGGCGTGCCGTCGGCGAGACAGGGCCGATCAGCAGGCCCTACGTTTGTCTGGCAGGCCTGTCCTTCGTCGCCATGTTCTTGAGTTGGGAGGCGTCCGCCTTACTGGCCCCGGGCCTGGTGTTGTTCGCTCTGCTCCATCGTCGAACCAACCTGGGCAGCATTCTCGGCGACCCGGTTGTCTGGGTCTCGCTCGCGGCGGTCGCGGCCGTCGTCGTGTTGCAACAGTCGCACAATTCGCTGCAACTCGTCCAGTTCCTCGTGGAAGGGACGGGATGGGGAGACGTCAGACCGACGCCGATGTGGAAGTACGCCTTCTTCAAACCCTGGCGTTACCTGTTTGACGCGAGTTGGAGCCCGGACGGTTTGTTTTCCGATGTCGGAATCCTGGCAGCCGCTTTCTTCGCGATCCGGCACCCCTGGCGGCATCCCCTTCGCCTGTTGTTAATTTGCCTGGTCAGCACCTGCTTGTTGCTCGCGCTGGTGATTCCGATGCTGGGAAGCCGATACAGCTATTTCCTCGTTCCGTTGGTCATTCTGCTTTCATCGGCGGCATTGGTCGCCGGCATCGACAGACTCGCTCCTTGGAGCGCGCTTGCCCGACTTCCGGCCGCCCTGCACGCGTACACCGGCGGAGTGCGGGTGCTCGTGACGGTCGTTGTTGTCTCGCTCGCCTGCGGTCGCTTCGTTGATCTTCGAGAGATGCACCCGCAGGTTGTGTCGGAGATCAGCCGTAGCGGATTGAAGCACCCCAACCTCGACGCTGCCGCAGAATATATCAGTCGGCATTATCAGCCCGGTGACGTGATCATCGCCGCTCAACCGGAGATTGTGGACCACTGCGCCGCGACGCATTCCTCGGGTCTGGCCTCTCCGTTGGTCTGTGACTACGGATTGGAGACAGTCCTTCAGCTGTACATGTTGATGCCCGACAACTCTCCAACGCCGGTGCACCGCTTCGCGGGAACACCGATGATCCCGAATGTGGAGAGCCTGAACGCGATTCTCGACAGGCACAACAGGGTCTGGTACGTGTCGATCTCCGGGTTCGACGAGTTGTATAACACCGGCTCGACGCTCGCTTACCTCGAACAGAATATGGATGTGGCCTACCAGGACCTGCTCTGCACGGTTTTACTGCGCGACAAGCACCGACCTGCGTCCGTGCGACGGATTGAGCAGGACGAACTTCGTAAGTCGATGGTCGATCTCTTTCACTGAGTGCCGTTTGGGACGCTTGCCCACACGCGCCGCGCGCAAGGGCCTGCCGGATCGCTGCGAAAGGTGGTCTTGTCGCTGCACCGCGCCTCGTTAAGGAGTTGACGATGACCGAGCCGCACAACGTCTCGATTCATGGGTTGGTCGTTTCGACGCTCTTGCTGCTTCTGGCCTGGTGCTCTGAGGCGGAGGCGAGAGCGGGCGACGCACCGCTTCGTGGGAAGGCGGGTCTTTACGTACGGCTCGATGCCGGCGTCAAAGACGATGAGAAAAGGCTTTACCTGGGAAGCCCGCTCGTCGATGCCGTCGTCCTGATGGTTCGCTGGCGGAGCGTCGAACCCAAGAAAGGCGAATTTCACTTCGAGTCCCTGCAGAGAGAAGTCGACGAATGGGGCCGGGCCGGCAAGGGAGTGGTCCTCTCCCTCAAGCCCTACGGCCAAACTTTTGATAGTCGTCACGAAACCTCGGACGGTGCCCACTACGTGATGGAAACGCCGCCCTGGGTTTATCAGCGCCGTGACATTCGTGTGATCGAATTCATCGGCGGCGGAGGTGCCCGGGGGCAGAAGATCGCACTCCCCGAGGTTTGGAAGGAAGGTTTCGTCGAAACCCAAATGGAGCCGGTGGTCAAGGCACTTGCCAAGACTTTTGATGGCAACCCGCATGTCTGGTTCATGCGACCGGGACTGGGGCATATCGGCCACATGACGGCCCAGGCTTCGCCCGGCGGCAGCCGGGCTTTTCTCAACGCAGGTTGGACGCCCGAGGCCTGGGCACGTTACTGCCAGAGAGTCTTTGACGTCTATCGAAAACATTTTCGCAAGACGCCACTCTTGTTGATCGCGGAGAAGCGCCTCCTGGCCAATCGCTCTCGCCTGCATTACATGCCGGAAGAGGCGGCCATGCTGCGCGAGTTTGCCAGCCAGGGAGTTACGATCGTTCACCTCGGCCTGGTCAACGATCTGCCAGGAATTCGACCAATCTATTCGGATCTCCAAGGCGTGTTGCCGTCGGCCAATAACGGCACCATCCGCATCGGCATCGGCGATGATTGGCCCCTTTGGGTCCCGGTGTCGCGCCGTGAGCAGAAGGTGACCCTGATGCACGACGAGGGGTTTTTGCGCCAGACACTGCGTTATGCATTTGGCGGGTCCGACGACTTGCCCAGAATTCCCACCACGATCCTCTACCTTCAGCCTCCCGAGATGATGGTGACCAATCCGAAAAGCACGAGGACCGACGAGCTGGCCTACAATCCAGCGGTCTACGAGATTCTGAAACAGGCGAGGATGCAACTTCTGGCAAACGACGCGCTATTGTTCGGGAAGTGACAACTCGCCGAATTTCGTGAACCGCTTGCCCCTCGCTAGGCTGTCCGCCGGGAGGGAACTGCCGCATCGGTGAGCCGCTCTTCGGCGAATAGCTCATTGAGTACGCGGCCATCCATGTCCTCGGGCACGGGGAGGCCTAGAAGGGTCAGGATCGTCGGTGCAAGATCGACGATCCGCGGGTCAGGACACTCATCTCCGTCGTTGTCGCAGAGATGGCCGCTTCGGAACGCAGGCCCGCGGGCGACGAGGATCGCATTGTCGCGGTGGCTGCAGAATTTCCGCGGACAATAGGGGCTCGTAGGACCGTCGATTCGCGCGGTCCAACCCGCCGGAGGCGCCTTCGAGCTCAGTCGAAATCCGTAGTTGTTGCCTTGGCACAAGGCCCATTTGGGAATGATGTCAGCCGCTTCCTCCAGAAACGGGCCGCAATAAACCTCCTCGCGGCGGTAGGCCTTTTCAACCACTCGTTCACCCGTGTGAGGATGGCGCCAGCCTTCTAGCTCCTCGATGAGACGGTCTCGCAAACGCTCATAGCTGGCGCCCGGCTCGACAATGCCCCGCGGCTCTCGCCCGCGAACGTTCACACGCAGGACCGGGTGATAGGGATTTTCGTCGAAATAGGCCTCGGTGCGCGACCAGTCGAGAATCCCGTATCGAACTCGCGATTCGAATCGGCCCAGGGCACGAACCGCGTTTCGGTACAGAAGTCGTTGCGCGAATGTCGGCAGCGATTTCACGCCCCAGTGTTTGGCCGCCTCCCGCAGGCGAGAGAGCCGGCGGCTCGCGGCACCGCGAAAGTCAAGGACGCCCTTCTCCTTCAGCCAAACGTTGGGAAACAGGACCCAGTCGCTAACTCCGCCGCAGCCGTGGTCCGAGAGGACAATCACGTTTGTCGACGGGGGAGTCAGCGACAGCAGCTCAGCCAGCTGTCGGTCGAGCTCTTCGTAGACTTGCAGGAGACTGTCCTGAAGGCCGTTGGACTCTGGCACGAAGAACGGCGAACGCGGGTCACAGAACTGCCAGAAATAGTGCGCGGCGCCGTCCGACTCCCCGAAGACCATCATGAAACAGTCCCAGGGACGTTGCCGGATCAGGTACTTGGCGGCGGCCGCCTGCTCGCGGACCGTATCGATGATCCGCTTCAACGCGACGTCATAATGCCCCTGTTCCATCTCCTTGAGAATCGGGGGGTCGATTGGGTAGCGCCCCACCGCGCTTTGCAACTCTTCGCAAAGTTCCGGAGGATACATCCCCTTGGCGTCGACGTGAGAGCCAGGGCCTTCACCGGGAAAGTCGAACCCGCTAATCATCACGCCGTTGACCGGCTCGGGTGGAAACGTGCCAGGAATCGAGATGGAGACGACTCGACGGCCGGCCTCGCTAAGGAGCTGCCAAACAGTCGGGCCTCCTCGGCGCTGATTCGCATTGACGAATTCGAGATCGTAGGTCCCCACAGGCGTCCGAAAAAAATCGTAAACGCCGTGCTTGCCGGGGTTTTTCCCCGTCATAAAGCTGGTCCAGGCCTGAAAGCTCCACGGCGGGATCGTCGAAAGCAAAGAGCTATGAACTCCCTCCTCCATCAGCTTTCTCAACGTGGGCAGTTTTCCCTGGGCGACCCACGGCCGAATCAAATCGAAACTTGCTCCATCCCAACCAATCAGCAAAACAGGGTGCATCGCGTACGGGGACCTTTCAGTGTCGTCGTTGTCGTTTGTCAGAGAGCGGAGGAGCAGGTCGGATCAGTCGGCGCAGAATCGAGCTTATCACAAGAGCTGCCCAGAAAGTCCGACCATTTCCAGGCAGGGAAGGGCACGCCTCCCGATTTCAGGAGGCTCCACTCAAATCGCGAGCGAGACTCCACTCGTTTCAGCCGGAATGGGCCGCGCGGCTGGTCTGTTGCTGGATCGGAATCGCTTGCGGAGCAGACGCTCGCACAGATCCGGGCCACGCAGCGAGAACGACTTGGGCGGCGCGGTAGACTGACCCGAGGACCGCACCGGCGAAGGCACCACCAAAGATGCCAGCGACCGTCAGGAGCACGGCGCCCATGGCTCCAATGACCACGGCCGAAGGGATTGGCCCGCGAAAGATTGCCGCGACGATGGCGAGGATCAATCCCGCGGCTCCGCCGATCGCTCCGCCAACGAGCGCCGCTGTCTTGACCGTCGCCGCCAGGTTTGTGGATGGTTCTTGATTCATTTCACTCTCTTCTGGTGTGACACATCAGTTGCCCAGAGTCAACCTCGAACCCTCAAACGGGAAACAGCCAATCGAGGCGGCGCGCCGGATCCGGATCAATATTTTGGCCAACCGAGGGCCAATCAATCGAAGAACCCGGCGCGTGCACATCGGACGAGTCGCCCGATTGGATCGGCGTCCCGACCTGGGGATGCGCGGAGAAATTGTCTAATCCGCTTGGCAGACCCGAGCCGTTGACCAACGACTGGTTTTGCGCCTCGCGGATCGGCGCGAGCGTATCCGGCATTGGCGGACTGCTCACAATGTTCGGCGAGCCGGGTCCGCTCGACGCGGCTTGGGATTCCGACTTGATTTGAGCCGACTCGACTTGTGCGGCTGCCTGAGACGACGCGTTCAACAAGCCGTACGCGACGATCGAATTCGTCGTGCCGACATACACATCGCCATCGACAACGGTCGGCACAGTAAATCTTATGGCGCTGCCGAGGGCGTCCCGGTTATTCGGGGCCTGAGCGCTCGTATAGAGTTCATGGTCGTACCCGGTCGCGTTGTACGCGCGCAGCTGGTTCGTGCTCAGGTCGATGTCCCAAATGATTCCGTTCGTCGTCCCGTTGGCCGACACGCTGGGGGTCGAGCCGGGAAACATATACTCGTCTGGCGACAACGATGCCGCGGTCGGGTTGATGTGTGCGCTCCCGTTGGGCAGCGAGAAGTCTCTGGCTCTGACTCCGGAGTTGCGTGCGGGCACATAAAAGATCGACTGATTGAAATAGGCCGGTGTGCTGAATGCTCCCCCGGCCAGCGTTGAGGATGTCGTTTCCTCCACAATCCGTGAGATTTCAGCGGTCTTGCTGGCGCTGAATTTGCCCAGATTGTCACGATCGAGAAGATACATCACCCCTTGCTTGCCGCCTCCCACCAAAAGGTGCGGATGCGCCGCGTCGCCGGCCGCGTCGGGCAGCACGAGCGGCGCGCCGGAACCGAGATCACGATCGTGCGAATTGAGGAATGCCTGGTTGAACGGCGTGAAGTAATCGACGACCTTCAATCCCCAACCGTTGACGTTCTGGTTGCTGGGGCTGTTGTGAACCGTGTCGACCGCGATCTTGAGGAACGAATCGCCGTAGTCTCCATTTACGGGGAACCCGGCCGTATTGAGTCCCGTGACGATTCCGGTGCTGTTGCTTCCGTCAAATGTCCCGTTGCCCGTCATGCCATAGATGTCGCCGCTCCCGTCGGTCGAGAATTTTCCTCCCGACATCCAGAAGGCCCCGTCGCTCCCGTTGGGGGTCGCGTTGAAGACTCCGGTCAGAGCCAGGGTTGCCGGATTGAAAGCGGCAATCCAGCCGTGGTAGGGGGAGATGTCGCCGTAGGATCCCCAGCCGATATATAACTGGCCGTTGGCGAGCGTGAGCGCCACCCGCTGCAGGTCACGGAGCGCGTTGAAGTAAACGTGCCCCTGACCGTCTGTTCCGTCACCCGTTCCATTCACCCAGATCGGCGAATTGTTCGTGTAAACCCCGTTGACGAACGTCGTGTCGCCCAGGAGCACCGGTCCGCTAAACTTTTCCTTCCCGGTGAAGACGTCGAGTGCGTGTAACTGCTGCACGTAATGAGCAACGCCGCCGACGATCTCCTTGGTCGTCGCTGTCACGTACAGCGTATTCGTCGATTGGTCGATCACAGGGGTTGATGTGGTGCCGACCTCCGGCGTGATGTCGTGCGGTTGATTGAGGAAAACGTCGGCGCTGGGGACCGTCGTGATCGAGGTCGCCCCTGTCAATCCTGTCTTCAGGAGGCTGACGTGCCACAGCACGGCACCAGTCCCGCCATCCAAGGCATAAACGGAGTCGTGCTCTGTGGCCACGAAGAGCACATTGTGAACGCCCCCCGCAATCGTCAATCCGGGCATGAACAGCGGTTGCGCGAACACGTTCCCATCGACGCTCGCCGTAAAAAGCTTGCCGAACGAGGTTGAATTGACATTGCTCGGAGTGAGCACCGTCTCCTGCGTGTTCTGCCCGTCGCTGGCCGCGTCGTTGTGGTACGAGAGCACAGACGCCGACAGCATTTGACGCCGTTCGAGCCGCTCGACGGACGCGGCCCACGCGTGAGCCGCCCGGCGTCTCCGCGTGGCGTAGGGCGCCACACGCTCAGTCCGCTTGCGCTGCCGCTGAAACATACCGATCCTCAAAAGTTGCCGAAAAATTCGTCGATCGCGGAAAGAGGCAGACCGCCTGATTCCGCAGCTTTCGGCTCTCCGTTCTGTGGCGACTGAGTCGAGTCCCGTGGCACGAACACCGGGGCGGAAGAACCCTTCATAAGGTTCGTGGCGAACAACCCATCGAGGCCTTGCGTCGAACTCCCGTCATTGCTTCCCGGGATCGCCGAGCGAGTGTCGGCTGGCACGCTGGACGCAACCGAGGTCGACGCGTTGCTTGGAGTGGCTTGCGACAGCACGGGAAGCGGATTCGACACCGAGGACTTAGACGCGGCTGGAACACTGGCCGGTGGATTCAAGAGTCCGTACGCCACAATCGAATTCGACGTACCCAGATAGACGAAGCCATTCGCGACGGTCGGCACTGAGAATGGCACGGCCGTTCCCAGGGCGTCGCGATTATTCGCAGCCTGCGAACTCGTGTAGAGCTCGGTATTGAAGCCGGTCGCGGCATAGGCCCGCAGCTCATTGGTGGCCCAGTTGGTGGTCCAAACAATCCCGTCGGCGGTACCGTTTGCCGAGATGCTTGGAGTCGCACTGTGGTGGCCATAACTGTCCGGAGAGACCGAAGCCGGCGTGGGAACGATATGCGCTTGCCCATTCGGGACTGAGAACGATTTCCCGAATCCCTCTTGGCTCACGTAATAGAGCTGCTGATTGAAGTACGCTGGCGTACCAAAGATCGGCCGACCCAGCTCTTTTGACGGAATCTCCTCGACGATATTTGCAATTTCGTCCGCCTTGTTGGCGCTGAACTTGCCGAGATTTTTCATGTCCAGCAGATAGGTCACATTTTGCTTCCCGGCAATGACCAGCAAATTCGGATGGGCGGTGTCTCCGGCTGAGGCGGGAAGCAGCAATGGCGCGCCACCGCTCAAGTTTCTGTCATTTGTGGTGAGCGCGGCCTCGTTGTAGGGTTCGAAATAATCAGTCACCTGCAAGCCCCAGCCGTTGATGTTTTGATTACTGGAGCTGTTGTGCACGGTATCGACTGAGAGCTTGATAAGCGTGTTGGCATAGTCGCCCATCGCGGGGAACCCGGCCGAGTTGAGTCCCGTGATTGTCCCGGTGCTGTTATTGCCGTCGAACGTGCCATTGCCCAGCGCGGTGTAGAGGTTCCCCTGCGAATCGGCGGCCAGTTTCCCACCGGACTCCCAGTTATCCCCACCTGCGCCATTAGGCGTGGCGCAAAACACGGCGGAGAGGGCCAGCGTGCTGGCATTGAAACCGACAATAAAGCCATGCCAGGGGTTGATGTCACCCTGGCTGCCCGAAGCGAAGTAAACCTGGCCGTTGGCGAGTGTCAACGCTTCGCGCTGTAACCCGAACATCACGTTGTAGAACACGTGCCCGTTGCCGTCGTTGAGGGCGCCAGTCCCGTTTACCCAGGCGGGCGAGTTGTTCGAGTAAACGCCGTTGACGAACGTCGTGTCGCCCAGGGTCGCCGGTGAGTTCGTGTTTTGTCCGTTGACCATCCGGTAATTTTCGGCCCCGGTGGCGAGATTGAGAGCGAATAACTGCTGCACGTAGTGAGCGACGCCGCCCACGATCTCTTTTGTCGACGCCACGAGATAGATCGTGTTTGTGGAGGAATCGATCACGGGAGTCGACGTGATACCGATCTCCGGGCTGATGACGCCGCGGGTGCCGATAAAAACGTCCGCACTCGGGATCGTCGTGATCGACGTCGCCCCCTGCAATCCGCTCACTGCCGCCGTCAGCATGTTGTCTTGCCACAAAACCTGCCCGGTCCCCGCATCCAGGGCGTACACCGAGTCGTGCTCGGTGGCCACGAAGAGCACATTGTGTACGCCCCCGGCAATATTCAACCCCTGCACAAACAACGGCTGTGCGTACGCCTGCCCGTCGACGCTCGTCGTGAAGACCTTTCCAAACGAAGTGGAATTGACGTTGCTCGGCGTGAGCACCGTCTCCTGCATGTTCT
This sequence comes from Planctomycetaceae bacterium, assembly GCA_035949535.1. Classification (GTDB taxonomy): domain Bacteria; phylum Planctomycetota; class Planctomycetia; order Planctomycetales; family Planctomycetaceae; genus DASPSM01. Next base: position 22,083 of record DASZIA010000040.1, read on the forward strand.
GGCCGTCGCTGGCGTTGTCGTTGTGATAGGTCAACACAGACGCCGAAAGCAGCAGACGCGTCTCAAGCAACTCGGCCGCTTCCACGACGCGCGAGAGAGCCACGCGGCGTCGCCGCATGGCGTTCGACGCAACACCGTCGACCCGCTTGTCATACCGCTGAGTCATAACAATCCTCCAAAGTTGCGGAACAAGTCGTCGATCGCGGAAACAGGCAGAGCGTTCGACTCGGCAATTCGTGGCGGGCCGTTCTGGACCGACTTAGTCGAGTCGAGTCGCACAAACGTCGGATGCGAAGATCCCTCAACAATCGGCGCGGGCAACAAAGCGAAGCGGCGCGCCGAATTCGCGTCGTCGCTCCCCGGCACAGCCGATCGCAAGTCGGCCGGCGAACCGGGCATAACGGAGTCCGATGCGTTGGCTGGCGCGGTCTGCGACAGGTTGGGAAACAGATTCGATGCGGAGGACGCGGACGCCGGTGGAACGCTGACAGGCGGATTCAGCAGTCCGTATCCGACGATCGAATTCGACGTGCCAACATACACGTGGCCGTTGACGACTGTTGGCACTGGGAAATGATTGACCGTTCCCAGGGCATCCCGGTTTCCCGCAGCTTGCGCGCTCGTGTACAGCTCGGTGTTGTAACCGGTCGCATTGTACGCGCGCAACTGATTGGTGGTGAAATCGACGACCCAAACTATCCCATTCGCTGTGCCGTTGGATGAGACGCTGGGGGTCGAGTCGTGAGGACCGAAAGTGTCAGTCGATGTCGAAAACGGATTGGGATTGAAATGCGCTGTCCCGTTCTTGATCAAGAAGGATTTCGCGGTCGTGACTGTGGGGACGTAATAAATCTGCTGATTGAAGTACGCCGGCGTATCGTAGATGGATCCGCCCAGTTTGCTCGGTGAGGTCTCCTCGACAACTTGCGAGGCTTCGGCCGTCTGGCTGACGCTGAATTTCCCGAGATTGTCGCGGTCGAGCAGATAGATTCTGTTTTGCTTACCGCCTCCTACCAGCAAGTGCGGATGTGCCGAGTTTCCGGCTGCGTCCGGCAGCAGGATTGTCCCGCCGGAGCCCAGATCTTGGTCACGCGACGCGAGGGTGGCCTGGTTGAAAGGTGTGAAGTAATCGACTACCTGCAAGCCCCAGCCGTTGATGTTTTGATTACTGGGGCTGTTGTGAACGGTGTCGGCCGCGATCTTGACGAGCGAATCCCCGTAGTCGCCGTTCACAGGAAATCCGGCGGCGTTGATACCGGTAATCGTCCCGGTGCTGTTGCTGCCATCAAACGTGCCGTTACCCGTCTGGAAGTAAAGGTTGCCGCTCCCGTCAGCAGCCAATTTGCCTCCCGACATCCAAATGCTCCCCAATCCGCCGTTGGGGGTGGTGTTGAGGACTCCTGTCAGAGCCAGCGTCCCCGAGTTGAAAGCCGCGACCCAGCCGTGGTAGGGCGAGATGTCGCTGTAAGACGACCACGCGATGTAAATCTGGCCGTTGGCGAGCGTGAGCGCCGAGCGTTGTAACTGGCGCAACACGTTGAAGAACACGTGCCCCTGGCCGTCGTTCCCGTCACCGGTCCCATTCACCCACAGCGGCGAGTTGTTCGCGTAAACGCTATTGACGAAGGTCGTGTCCCCCAGGGTCACCGGTGAGTTCGTGTTTTGTCCATTGACAATCCGGTAATTTTCGGCCCCGGTGGCGACATTGAGAGCGAATAACTGCTGTACATAATGTGCGACGCCGCCCACCGTTTCTTTCGTCGCCGCCACGAGATAGATCGTGTTTGTGGAGGAATCGATCACGGGAGTCGATGTGATACCGACCTCCGGGTTGATGACTTTATCTGTAAATTCGTCTGCACTCGGGATCGTCGCGATCGACGTCGCCCCAGGCAATCCGCTCACCAGAGCGGTCAGCATGTTGTCCTGCCACAAGACTTGACCGGTCCCGGCATCGAGGGCGTAGATTGAATCGTGCTCTGTGACCACGAAAACGACGTCGTGCACGCCCCCGGCGATATGTAACGCCGGCATAAACAACGGCTGGGCGAGCACGTTCCCATCGACGCTCGTCGTGAAGACCTTTCCAAACGAAGTGGAATTGACGTTGCTCGGGGTCAGCACCGTCTCCTGCGTGTTCTGCCCGTCGCTGGCCCCGTCGTTATGGTACGAGAGCACAGACGCCGACAGCATTTGACGCCGTTCGAGCCGCTCGACGGACGGGAACCACGCGTGAGCCGCCCGGCGTCGCCGCATGGCGTTGGACGCCACACGCTCAGTCCGCCTCCGCTGCCGCTGAAACATGCCGATCCTCAAAAGTTGCTGAAAACTTTGTCGATCGCGGAAACAGGCAGACCGCCTGATTCCGCAGCTTTCGGCTCTCCGTTCTGTGGCGACTGAGTCGAGTCCCGTGGCACGAACACCGGAGCGGAAGACCCCTTCATAAGCATCGTGGCGAACAAGCCATCGAGGCCTTGCGTCGAGCTCCCGTCGTTGGCCGGGGTCGCACTGCGAGTGTCGGCGGGCACGCTCGACGCGACCGAGGTCGACGCGTTGCTTGGAGCGGTTTGCGACAGCACGGGAAGTGGATTCGACACCGAGGACTTAGACGCGGCTGGAACACTGGCCGGTGGATTCAAGAGTCCGTAGGCCACGATCGAATTCGACGTCCCCACGAAGACGAAGCCATTCGTGACTGTCGGCACTGTAAATTTTACGGAGGTCCCGAGGGCATCCCGGTTATTTGCAGCCTGCGCGCTCGTGTACAACTCATTGTTGTAGCCCGTCGCGTTGTACGCGCGCAGCTGGCTCGTGCCATGGTCGATATCCCAAACGATTCCGTTGGTCGTCCCGTTCGCCGAGATGCTGGGGGTCGAGCCGGGGAACAGATACTTGTCCGGCGATAACGATGCCGGAGTCGGGTTGATCTGTGCGCTGCCGTTGGGCAGCGAGAAGTCTCTGGCCTTGATCCCGGTGCTGCGTGCGGGCACGTAAAAGAGCGACTGATTGAAATAGGCCGGAGTGCCGAACGAACCACCGGGCAGGGCGGAGGTTGCCGTTTCCTCAACGATCTGTGAGGTTTCCGCCGTCAGACTGGCGCTGAATTTGCCCATGTTGTCGCGGTCGAGAAGATAAATTGCCCCTTGCTTGCCGGCTCCGACGAGAAGGTGCGGATGCGCGGCGTCACCGGCCGCGTCGGGCAGCACGAGCGGCCCGCCCGAACCGAGATCGCGATTATGCGCATCGAGGAACGACTGGTTGAACGGCGTGAAATAATCGGTCACCTTCAATCCCCAGCCGTTCTGATTCTGGTTGGTGGGGCTGTTGTGAACCGTGTCGACGGCCATCTTGAGGAACGAGTCGCCGAAGTCGCCGTTGACGGGGAACCCGGCTGCGTTGAGCCCCGTAACGGATCCCGTGCTGTTGTTGCCGTCAAAGGTGCCGTTTCCCGTCTCGAGGTACAAGTTGCCCTGGGCGTCCGAGGAGAATTCGCCTCCCGCCATCCAGACGCCGCCGTCCGAGCCGTTCGGGGTGGCGTTGAAGACGCCCGTCAGAGCCAACGTCGCCGGATTGAAGGCGGCTATCCAACCGTGATAGGGGGACACGTCACCGTAGGATCCCCATCCGATGTATAACTGGCCGTTGACGAGCGTGAGCGCGGCGCGTTGCAACTCGCGGGTCGCATTGAAAACGACGTGGCCATGACCGTCAGTTCCGTCGCCGGTTCCATTCACCGAGAGCGGTGAGATGTTCGCGTAAACCCCGTTCACGAACGTCGTGTCGCCGAGAGTCACCGGTGCGTTCGTGTTGACTCCGTTGACGATCCGATATTTCTCGCCACCGGTGGCGACATTCAGAGCAAACAACTGCTGCACGTCATGAGCGACTCCGCTGACCATCTCCTTCGTCGTTGCGGTCACATACAGCGTATTCGACGCTGGGTCGATCACGGGGGTGGACGTGATGCCGATCTCCGGGGTGATGTCTTGCGCAGCGTTCAGGTAGGCGTCGGCGCTGGGGACCGTCGTGATCGACGTCGCTCCAGGCAACCCGCTCACAGCGGCGGTCAGCATGTTGTCCTGCCACAAGAGCTGCCCAGTCCCGGCATCGAGGGCATAGATCGAATCGTGCTCGGTGGCGACGAAGAGCACATTGTGAACGCCCCCAGCAATCGTCAATCCCGGAAAATACAGGGGTTGGGCGTAGACTTGCCCGTCGACGCTTGCCGTAAACAGCTTGCCGAACGAGGTTGATTTGACATTGCTGGGAGTGAGCACGGTCTCCTGCGTGTTCTGCCCGTCGCTAGCCGCGTCGTTGTGGTATGACAGCACAGGCACTGCTGTAAGCATCACGCGCGGTTCGAGCCGCTCGACAGACGCAGCTTGCATGGGAGCCACGTGACGTCGCCGCCTGGCGTGCGACGAGACACTCTCGCCCCGCTTGAGATATTGCTGAAACATGCCAAATCCTCAAAAGTTGCTAAACACGTTGTCGATAGCGGAAACGGGCAGAGCGTCCCCCTCGGGCGTTTGTGGCGATCGTTTCTGGACCGGCTGACTCGATTCGAGTTGCGCGAACGCGGGAGGGGCAGACCCCTTCATGATTGGCGCGGCGAATAACCAATCGAGGCGAGGTATCGAATTCTGCTCATCGCTGCCGGCGACGATCGAGGGCACGTCGCTCGACGAGTCGGACGCAACTGAGGGCGACGCGATTTTGGGGGCGGCCTGCGACAGAGCGGGAAGCGGATTCGAGGCAGCGGACACCGACGCGGCAGCGCTGGCAGGCGGATTGAGCAGTCCGTACACCACGATCGAATGCGTCGTCCCCACGTAGACGAGACCGTTGGCGACGGTTGGGACCGAGAATTTTTCCGCCGTTCCCAGAGCATCCCGGCTGCCGCCCGCGGCCTGTGTGCTGGTGTAAAGCTCGGTGTTTAAGCCGGTCGCGCTGTAAGCCCGCAGGTCATTGGACGCCAGGTCGGTGACCCAAATAATGCCGTTCGTCGAACCGTTTGCCGAGACGCTGGGGGTCGCGCCGTGCAGTCCAAACGCGTCCTGCGAGGTCGATGCAGGCGTTTTACCGACACGGGCTGTCCCGTTGAGGATCGAGAACGATTTCGCAGCGACGTCCTGGGGAGCGAAGAAGAGCTGCTGATTGAAATAGGCGGGCGTGGAAAAGACCGCTCCCGCGAGTGCGGTCATTGAAATTTCCTCGACGATGGTGCTGTTTTCGGCTGACGCGCTGGCGCTGAACTTGCCCATATTGTCGCGGTCAAGCAGATAGATCGTTCCCTTTTTGCCCGCGCCGACCAGCAAATGCGGATGTGCCGCATTCCCGGCCGCGTCGGGCAGCAGAAGCGGGGCGCCGGAACCGAGATCGTGATCGCCAATGTTTAGTGCGTTCGAGTTAAACGGCGAGAAGTAGTCGGCAATCTGCAATCCCCACCCATTGATGTTCTGATTGGTGGGACTGTTGTGAACGGTATCGGCGGTGACCTTGATGAAGGAATTGCCGTAGTCGCCACTAACCGGGAACCCTGCCGAGTTGATGCCAGTGATCGTCCCGCCGGTGTTGTTCCCGTCGAAGGTGCCGTTGCCCGTCATGCCGTAGAGCGCCCCGCTCGCGTCGACGGACAGCTTCCCGCCGGACATCCAGAGCCCCCCTTCGATTCCATTGGGGGTCGTGTTGAGGACTCCCGTGAGAGCCAGCGTTGAGGGATTCAGAGCAGCGATCCAACCGTGGTACGGTTCTTGATCGTTGAAGGAAGCCCAACCGATGTAGAGCTGGTTGTTGGCGAGCGTCAGCGCGACGCGCTGCAATTCTCGGAGCGCATTGAAAAAGACGTGCCCCTGACCGTCGTTCCCCTCACCGGTTCCATTGACCCAGATCGGCGAGTTGTTGGCGTAAACCCCGCTGATGAACGTCGTGTCGCCGAGCGTCTCTGGCAAGTTCGTGTTTTGGCCGTTGAGGATCCGATAGTTTTCGGCCCCGGAGGTGTCATTCAGAGCGAAGAGCTGCTGGACGTAATGTGCGACTCCGCTAACCATCTCCTTCGTCGTCGCCGTCACGTAGAGCGTATTCGTCGAGGGGTCGATCACCGGCGTGGACGTGATGCCGATCTCGGGATGGATGTCCGTACCACCGAGGTCGCCATTGGGTACCGTCGTGATCGACGTCGCCCCAGGCAATCCGCTGACGGGAGCTGTCAGAAAGCTGTCCTGCCACAACACGTTGCCGTTCGTGGCGTCCAGGGCATACACCGAGTCGTGCTCGGTGGCGACAAAGAGCACGTTGTGGACGCCGCCCGCGATGGTCAAGCCCTGCACAAACAGCGGCTGGGCGTACACGTTCCCATCGACGCTGGCCGTGAAACGCTTGCCGAACGACGTCGAATTGACGTTGCTCGGAGTGAGCACGGTCTCCTGCGTGTTCTGCCCGTCGCTGGCATTATCGTTGTGATAGGTCACGACCGATGCCGACAGCATCAGACGCGACTCGAGGCATTCGGCAGCAACTTGGCTTGTCAGACGAGCCGCTTTCCGTCGCCGGGTCGTCTTCCGGGTCCTTCGTTCAAACCGCGCGTGTCTCAGCTTAAGCACCGCAGGCCCCCGCTCTAGTTGATTCCTGGATTTGGCCGCTGGCCCAAAACGACCAGTCGCTAGCACGCCGTTGCGGTTGCTCGAGTTCTCCGTTCAGGTTTCGTTTGGCGCCGTGACCGATTCCTCCGCAGTCACTTCCCGATTGCCGTCTACGGACGAGAGGGCCGAAGGTTCAAATGCGTCGAATCGCTCTCGATGATGTGGTGCCGGCGCAAACGACGGCACGCGAGCCGGGCCGACGCTCTTCGGCGCCTCGCCGCCCAACACCATCCGCAGGTAGACCTCTGACAACCGCGCGGCAATGAGGCGTCGGTCGTGGTTCGCCTCGACGTAGGCGCGGCCGTTGCGGGCCAGCCGTTCGCGCAGCTCGCGATCTGTGAGGACTTCCAGCATTCCCTCCGCCAGCGCTTCCGCCGTATCGGGCGCCACAAGGTAGGCGTCCTGCTTGTGCCGCAGATCGCGCGACGAGCTGGCATACATCACGCACGCCTTGCTCGCCGCCATGGCATTGAGGACCTTGATTGGGAACCCGGGCTCCCGCGTGCGCGGCGCGACCGCCAGGTCACAAGCGCAGAGCAGTTCCTGAACGGCCCGAAGGGGCTGCGGCTGCGTGATCACAATGTGACCCCGCAGGCCAAGCTTCTCGGCCTGGCGGCAGAAGTCGGCCACAAATTCCTCACCGGGCAGAGTCCGCACCACGAATAGCTTGGCGGTCGGCAATTTCTTGACGAGCACGGCCATCGCGTCCAAGAGCAGGTCGAGCCGCTGGAACGGATTCATCACTCCCGCATAGAGCACGACCGGGTCATCCCCCAGCTCGTACCGCTGACGCACCCGGGCGCGATCCCCCTGAGGGATTTCATCGAGATTGATGCCGAATTTGATGACAGGCTCCGTCCGCTCCAGCAGATTCCGCTCGCGCAGAAATTCCTGCAGATTGCCGCTGTGTGGCACGATGCGGTCGGCGAGCCGAGGCACGAAGCGGTCGAGCACTTCCGCCAACATGACGGCCAACCATCGCGGGCGGATGAAGTTGTACGTCGGCAATTCGTCGGCCATCGTGTTGTGCGCGCTGTAGACGACGGGCACGCCGGTCAGCACTCGGCAGACCCAGGCAGCGAGCATGGCCTCGTAACCATGGGCGTGCATCACAGCCGGACGATAGTCGCGGATCACTTCGAGCGTCTTGAAAATCATCTTCAAGTCGTAGAGGGGACGCCGTTTCGTCGGTCCCACCACAATCGTCGTCTCCTGGGCGCCCGAGGCGATGCGGTGCAGTTGCACGTCTTTCACGGGGGTCGCGTCGCCGAAATGGTACGTGACGACGTGCACCTCATGACCCCGCTCTGCAACGGCTTCAGCGATCTCGCGGATGGATCCCGGAGTTCCGTGATTGGCCGGGAACGGACACGCCGCAAGCACGCAGACCGTCATGGTGAGTTCCGGTCGTTCAAGCTTGTCGGCCTGGCTGATGACGCTCGTCGGGTGATGGTCGATTCGGAAGACGTCATGATTGTGACCGTCGCGGGCGACGTGCACCTTCCCATTCCCGTTCCCGTTTCCATTTCCGTTGCCGTTTACACGACTCGCGTTCACCGTCGCAGGGGTCGTCTCGAGTGGACGGCCATTCCTCGACCACCGGTATTTCATGAGGCGAGGAAGCTCGCCGAACGCGCGGAAGATCACCTTGAGCGCGGCTCCCGTCGGCGCTCCATGGCTGCGCGGAAAATGGTCAACGCCCACCTGTGCGATCTTTAAGCGGTTCCGAACGCATTGCACCAGGATTTCCGCGCTGATACACGCGCCCCGACTGGTGAGCGAAAGGTCCTGAACCGTTTCGCGGCGGAACAGTTTGAATGCGCAGTCAAGGTCCCGCACCGAAACCCCGAGCAAGAGCCGCATCAACCGGTTCCAAGCCCAGGCATTAAACAGCCGAATGCGGGGATCGGCGCGCTTCTTCCGGTAGCCGATCACCACGTCGGAGTCGACGCTCCTCATGAGCAGTTCGGGCATATTGAGCAGGCTGAACTGGCCGTCTGAATCGAGGATGCACGCCAGTTCACAACGGGAAGCCCGCAGAGCGCTCGTCAAGGCGGCCCCATAGCCTCGATTTTCCGGGTGGGTCACCACCCGCAGACGTGGCTCGTTCTGTGCGTAGTTGGCCAGTACCTCGGCTGTGCTGTCCTTCGATCCGTCGTTGACCACGACGATCTCGAAGTCTTCCACAAGCTCGGGGAGGATGGCACAGGCCGCATCCAGCACGTCCTCGATGTTGTCCGCCTCGTTATAGGCCGGCATGCAGAGTGACAGGGAACTAGCGAGGGGGAACTCGCAGGGGCTGCCAACGGCCTGCGCCGCCGCCACGGTCCACCGAGCCTGAGTTTGGAGGATGAACTTCGTCTGTTCACGATCCAAGAATCCTCGAGCCCGCAAGGCCTCGCCGATCCGGCAACCCGCCTCGCCTTGCGCCTTCAGGCAGGCGTCAATCTCTTCGCGGGGGACACCGAAATGCACGTGCGCCAAGTGCCCAAATCGAGGCCAGACTAACGGTTTGATGTTCATCGTCGGCTCGCCGCTGCGGGATCTAACCAAAGTCATGACGTGGCCCTCCATCGCAAGGTTGCGTTGCGCCTATTCTGATCGTTTCTCAGCCAACAAGGACTGTCCCAAGCGTCGTCGCATACCGCCGTTCGAACAACGCATCGCGACCACACTCGTGGTCAGTTGGAACGCTGGTTCACTGCGAGCGCAGTTACGGCGGTCGTGTCCGAGAGTGGAACACATCAATGCCAGCGAGTGACAGCAGGACAGATGGGCGCAAGCGTCGATTCACCTCACGTAGGAACTGATGGCTCAAGGTCGTAGCGCTCGTACACGCCAACGAACCTTGCGAAGGTCGCCATCCGGTGTCCTACACCATCGCCGCGGCGGAGACCGACACTCATCGCGCTGCTTGCCACTTTCGAGGGGCTCGTGGGGGCTGTCTCTTCAGTGGATTCAACGGAATTTCGCGGCAAAATAAGATGCTTAGATACAATGGGAATTTTGAATTGTCAAAGCATAAAGCTTGAAACTTTAACGCGCGTTTAGAATTTCCCGACCTTAGCAAAAAGCAGGCCAGAAATGTGGTAATATGGGATGAATAAGAAGTATGCGCAATTTTGATAAAGAATGCGTGGACGCCCTTGCTAAGCGCACGCCCGGACTGACCCGATGCGGAACACCTCAGGTAAGTGCGTAGCCCCATTCTTCAAAGCTTCGACGCCATGCACTTCCGATTCGCGATCGCAACGATGGTGCAATGTCGACGTATTGATTTTTTTTGTATTCCGCTTGCGCTCTGGTTGACCCGGCAAGCGAATTCTCAATCGCCGCGAACTCGGGCAGCCCCAATCGTGCATAGATCTCGCGCAGCTGCCCCACGGGGTCCTTCTCGAGATCCTCGAACGCTAACTCGTGGTATTGGGACGGCGGAATCAATTCACGCTCGGCAAAAAAGACGTCGTACATCTCCCGATACCTCTGAATAAACATCTCGTCGTCGGTCGTGCTCGAACGCTGCAGGCGGGAGTAGCCGACTGCCGTATCGTGTCTGCCCCGGTTCGAAACGAAGACCGCGTAGGGGTTTCGGTGGATGTGGATAAAGCGCGCATCGGGGAACAGCTCCAGAAGAAGCCGTATCCGACAGGTGTGGGTCGGCGACTTTAGGACGATCGGCCGTTGATGCTTCCAAGTGAGTTTTTGCAGGAAGAGCAGCAGGGCAGACTTCCAGCGCGCGACCTCTTCGTCAGGCACGTCACGCAGTGTCAGGTATCGATCGTAAAACTCCTGACGGCGGGGAAACGAGGAACTCATGTAGGGTGAGAGCGAGGTCGCCGCGCACAACGCAAACTCGTCCTCAGCGGCCATCGCGAGGTGCTGGCGGACATTGTCCCCCAAGCGCTTCTCGGGAATCAGCGGACTCAAGAATCGCCCAGCAATCGGCTCGGTCGAAAGAAAAGTCAGCGGGAACACCACCTGGAATAGGTTCGGATAGGCAACTCGAGGATCGATCGTAAACAGGTTGTGCAGATGGGTCGTTCCGGAACGCCAATGCCCCAGGATAAAGATGGGCGGCAGGACCCGGACGCTTCGGACCTTGGTTCCGTAGGCCAACTCTTCATAGCGGCGAATGACCGAGTTGTTCAGGCTGTTCAAGCTGATGAGTGCCACCCGGGGAAGATAGCGGGGGTCGACGCGAAAACCGTTGTCTCGCAAGATCGAAAGCCAATCGCCGGCCGTAACCCCCGCAAACTGGCCGGGGCCCGCGGCGAGCAGGAACTTTTCGCGCAGCGATTGCATTCCCAAACTCCGTCGAACAGCGATTCGAGTTGTCACCAAGACCTAACGATGAGCGCTTTCCTCGGACAAGTCCTCGAAAGGGGGAGCTGTTAAAGGGACGCCAACGGTTTCATGTGCCGAGGACGTTGAGCCCTTCCGACCGCCGAGAGCGTCAAATAAATGTCGGGCCTCCGCCCAGCCGAGTGCTCCTGTCAGCAGACAGCAGAGGACGTACACGCCGGTCGCGACCGCGGCGGCTGAAAGAAAAATAGGCAGAGGTGCCCGATGTACAGGCCAAAGGAGTGCCGCCATAACGCTGGCCGCAAGGGCGGCGCGAGCCAGCAAGTTCCAGTCCATGCACCGAATCTTCAATTGCCCGCAGACGACGAGCGTCATCGCGGTAAAGACGAATTCGCCCAGCAGCGTTCCAGAACATGCTCCCAGATAGCCCCACCGCGGGATGAGGATGAGCTCCGCCGCCGCGTCCAAGACGGCGGCCACCAGCACGATCCGTGCAAGGGAAGGGAGTTGGCCGATCGCAGCAAAGACGAACCGATACAGGATTGCCAGCGAAGCAAACAAGATTTTCCAAACCAGGATTCGCATGGGGATCGCGGCTTCGAGATATTCACGCCCGGCCAAGAGGGTGATCAATTGTTCCGCGCCGAGGCTGATGACGACCGCCACGGGAAGAGCGCCGATCCAGAGCATGCGAATGCAGTTGGCGACGGCTTGGTTGAACTGCAGCGGACTCGTCGCCAGGCGGACAAAGGTCGGATAGGTCGCCGCGGTTGCGGCCAGCGGCAGCCAATAGAACATGGTGAGCGGCCGGTAGGCCGCGTTATAAATCCCAACGACAACCGCCGGCTGCATCAGGCCCAGCAGCACCGTGTCGAGCTGCCAGCCCTGGCCTCGGATCGACTCACTGATTCCCAGAGGGATCGACTCCGCGAGCCAGTCTTTCATCCGCGCGCGATCCCAGTGCCATCCCGGGCTCCGGAAGCGTCCCCACAGGTTGACGATCATGTACAAGGCGGCAAGAACGTGGCTCGCGGTCAGGACCGCGATCATCAGGTTCAGCTCGGCGGCACCTGATTTGATTAAGACAAGGACAGCAATCGCCAGGCTCGATCCTTGGCCAAGGCGCATGACGTTTTCGTACTTGAACAGCTCAAACGCCCGAAAAACGCCGGCGCAGTAACGCTGAATCTGAATTGCAGCCGCCGCGCAGCCTCCCAAGAGAAATCGCGGCAGGGCTCCGGGATGGGACGAGAAGCGGCTCGCGGCCAGACCCATGCACGCGAACAAGGCGATCTGGGCGGCGATGCTGATCGTTGCCAGCACCGTCGCCTCGGCCAGGATCTCTTTCTGTCGCGACGGCGTCCGCGCGATGCGTCCGGTCATGACGGTGGGAATCCCCATCTCGAAGACCATCTGCACGACGAGGATCAACGCGAACAAGGTGTAATATTCGCCCATCGCGGTGGGCTGGAGCCCCCGCGCAAGGGCGATGAACAACACCATGTAAGAAATGGCACTGATCGCATTGACAACCGAGTTGAAAACACTGTTGCGGACGATGCGATGCAGCGATGCCCGCGACTCATGGCCCTCAAACTCACTGCTGCTTGATTTCAGAGCGCCGCCCACTCCGCATTAACCTCCTCGCCCGATTCTTCCTGAAGGGGCAACCGTGGCCGCTGACGCAGGGTCGGGCCGAAATCATCGAAAGAAAAACGAGAGACCTGCCATGGGTGCAGGCAACCATTGTGGTCAGCGACAAGGTTAAACTCAAGCAGCCCATTTTATCAATTCTACGTATTCGCCCTAATTGACTCTTCTGCGGGGACTTCACGGAATGACACTGGGTGCCCGACGGTGGAGTCCCATTACCATCCATGCGACTGGTAGATCACCAGGGCCAGCACATCGACAATTAGAATGGCCGCGCCGACGGCGAGCCAAATGCATCCTCCGCATCCCGCGTCAGCGTGGCCAGACTTGATCCCGAGCCCGCCCACGAGCATCAGCCCGATGGCAGCCAAGCCGGCAATGACGAAAATTGAGGTCGGCACTCTCAACATCCCTGCGAGATGACAAGGAGACGAATTTCAAGTGTGGCGTCGCATAGACTCTATCGAAGTCTACGCCGGCCGCACTCACTCGCGCGGTGCCAGTAGTGCCGAGCAAGTCGCCAGTGAATCCCTTATCGTCGCACCGGTGAACGGTGCGAGTCTTTCGCAACGGGGCCACCGGGGCCGCGGCGGAACGTCGTGCCCAGTCGGGCTTTCACTGGTTCCTTCCCTCCGTGGCGCTTTTCCCCCTCAGAGCAGAGGTCCACATTCGTTGTTCCACTCGCTGTGACCTCTAGATCGCAATAGTCATCCGATCCTCGTTCTACGGCCACGTTCCCGCCGACATGCAGGTTCTCGAAATAGAGGGGATTGTTAGTCACCGCCCTCATCAACAGTGACATTTCCCCGGATGGTCGTCAGCAACCCCCCTTCGATTCCGATCCTGACGACGTTTTCGACAGTCGCATTCCTCGCGGGGTCCATACGGGCGGCTGGAATCAGCGCGTCGCTGCTCCAGGAATTCTTCGAGCCCGCCCCGCTTAACCTCCAGAAACGCCGTTCTCAGCGCAAGACTGGGCCGAGTGCACAAAGCCCACCGTTTCGCAATGGGAGCAGACGTCTTGATGGTACAGCCCGCCTGAATAGCCCGCGCGCCGTTGCACTTCTTCCTCCCGCGGCCGGTCCCCCAATCTCAAGCGTTTTCTGCGAACGCCGGGACCGGCCGAAACAAGTACGCCAGCACTCACGATGCCCGCCGGGCATTCGGGAAGGTCATCCCTTCGATTCTCCAACAGTTGATGGGGCATTCCTCGATCGATACAACCTTGCGGTTCTACGTCGGCAAGAACGCCAACACGGCCGTACCGCGGTGTGGCAGCCCACTGGAAGGCCGAAAGGTAACACTCCTGGAGACTGGGCCTACCAAATCGCACCACGGCACGGACGCGTCGGTTGTCGCAAGGTGAGGTGAACGAGATACTTGGAATTCCTCTGAAGGCGTAGCTCAGTTGGTAGAGCAACGGACTTTTAATCCGTAGGTCTTGGGTTCGAGTCCCAACGCCTTCACTTCAGAGGGGCTGGTCTTTCGCCTGAGCAGTCGGCTTATGCAGCCGCATTCGAGGGGCGCGCTGCGCAAAGCGCGGCACTGCCATCCAAGCCAGCGGCCACCGCCCCGAGTTACGATCCGCACAGAATCAAGCGACTGATCTCCTAGTTATTTGGAACCCCAGCAGTAATCGCTGAGACTCGATAACCGAGATCCCACGAAGGCCGGGGGCGGGTGACCTCCGGCCTTTCGGCCTTCGGCGATTGCACCAAAGATAAAAGAAAGACGTAGCTCCGGCGTTGCCGATTGCGATACGATTGCCGACAACAGTTGTCTGAACTCATTTGCTGTTGCTCGACCAAAGAGGCCGCATGTCGATCGACGTCAACTGCCCGAGCTGCGGCTCGAAGCTGCGATTAGCCGAGAAATTCGCCCGGCGCGGATTGGTCTGTCCCAAGTGCCGCCACGAATTTCGCCTGCCGCCGAGCGCCGAGGCAGCCGCGACCGCCCCAGCATCGAAGAGCGACGCGACGAGGACCGCGTCGCGGCCACCGGCGGCGCGGCAGGAGAGGCAACAGCTCAAGCCTCGCTCGATTCCTCAACAGCCTCCGGCGCTGCCAGTCAATTCTTCCCCTGGTTCACGCGTCGGGAATGCCCCACAGATTCAGCGGGCGCCGCTGCCGAGCGAATTTTGGAATGAAGACGACCTCGGACGTGAGCCAGCCGCGCTCCCACGTCGATTGGAACCGCGAAAGCCCGCTGCAAGCCGCAAGCGCCGCGTCGCGAAAAAACAGGGCGGCGGAGCAGACTGGCCCTTTTACGTGCTCGGATTTGTTGCGTTTGGTCCCGTGATCGCCCTCGTCCATGGGCTGCAGATCTGGAACCTTCTCGCCGCGAAAGAAGCTTCCCCCCAAGCAGTCGTCCAGGGAGGGGGCGCGAATCAAGCCGGCGCTGCCGCGCCCGTCCAAGCTGGTAATCCGCCGGCCGATCAAGGCGAGCAAATTCAAGACGCTCGAATTCCCCAACTTGCGCGCCCGCCGAAGGATGCCGCTCCGCTTGGAAATGTGGAGGGCGGCGTCAAATCTCCTGTGCCCGATTTTCTGCCGCCCGCCCAGATCGCCGCGCCCCAAGAGCCGCAAGCCGTCCCACCCCGGTTCGCGCCCGGTGGCCGATTTCCGATCCGTCCGGTTTCCCCATTTCTCGGCCGCCCGAACCGCGCGGCGGAAATCATGAAACGGGAAATGGAGCGGTCGCGGGAAAGAATGAAGGCGAACCGTGAGCGACTGGCCGCCATCGAAAAACAGAAGAACGACGCACAACTGGCAATGCGCCCGGAGGGCGGGGCACTGCGCGTGGATCCGATTAATCCCCGCCCTTCGCCCGCTCCCGTTCAGGCGGCCAATCCGGACCCGCTCAATCCGGGCGCCGTGAACCCTGGGGCGGTGAACCGTGGCGCCGTGAACCGTGACGTTGTGAATCTCGGTGCAGCCAATCCCGCGCCAGCAGCACCGAATGGGAAATCGGGCGACTCGCCAAGGCTCCTTGATGGCTACTTGACCCGCGACTCGCAAGCCGTCTTTGCAATCGTGATGCTGCTTTGGTACCTGGCCATGCTCGTGTACCTCGCGGCCGGCGTCGGGGCCACCTTCGCCAAGGCCGGCAAGCCTGGGTTGGGCGTCCTCATTCCTGTTTATAATGTCGTGATTCTGTTCAACATCGCCGGCCTGTCTCTGTGGTGGGCTCTCCTCATCCTCGTTCCGTTCGTCAATCTCCTCGTCGTGCTGCTGGTGGGAATCAACATCGCACAGAACTTCGGCAAGAGCACCGCGTTCGGAGTGGGACTGGCCTTTCTGGGGCCGATTTTCTACCCGGTGCTGGGCTTTGGGAGCGCACGCTACCGGCCGCCCCGGACCGCCTTCGCGAGCGAATGCTATTGAGGACCAGCCGGAGAATCCGAGCCGGCTATTTCAGCGTATTCCGCGATTGAGGCGGCATCGCGGTGCATTCGCGCGAGTGTGTCTGCCTCAGCTCGATCGAGTCGTTTCCCCGAGCGTGGCTTTTTCTATTGCCGGTGACGGCCGCGATCACCCATACTGTGAACGCCGGAGGGGCTTCTGGAGCTTTGTCGATCTGAAGGGCGCGGATGGCAATCGAAGTCAGTTGCCCGGCCTGCGGCGCGAAGCTCAAACTGGCCGAAAAATTTGTCCGGCGGGGCTTGGTTTGCCCGAAGTGCCAGCACCAATTCCGCCTGTCGGAGGAGCCAGAGCAGGCTTCCGCCTCTCCGCCGGCGAATGACGACGCGACTCCGCGTCCCGTCAGTCCAGCGTCCCCATCCCGCTCGGTGACCGAGCGGCGGACCGCGCAACTTTCGGGAGCGATTTCTCCAGCCTGGGGCAACACAATTACGCCCGCCGACCGTGCGCCGCCCGCTTCGGAAGAGCACTGGGCCGAGACCTCCGATCTCGAAATGGACGCCGGCGCGCTTCCACCTCGTCAGGAAGCCGGGCTACCGGTGCAGGGGCGCAAGCGCCGAAGGTCGGACCCAGGGGAGGGATGGCCCGAGTGGTGCTTCTATGCGCTCGGAATTGCTGGAATGTGTCTCCTCGCCATCGTCCAAGGACTCTGGATCTCGAATAACCTGCCGAGACTCTCGCCGACGGCTCCCCCGTCTGAAGCCAGTATTGTGGGCCAGGCCGGAAACCCCGAGGCGTCAGCGACCGATGCCGCTTTGGAAAAGAGTTTGCCGCTCGATCCTTACCTCAGTCGAAAATCGCAGCGCGAATTGGGTTTGGTCGGGCTGGTTACCGCCGTCGTCATGGCGATCTTTGCATTGGCCGGCATCGGCGCGACATTCACCAAAGCCGGAAAGCCCGCTTGGGCGGCCGTCATTCCCATTTACAATGTCGTCCTGCTGCTCAAACTCGCCGGCCGTCCCCGCTGGTGGCTGGTCTTGCTGTGCGTTCCGTTCGTCAATCTGTTTGTCTTTCTGATCCTGTCGATCGACATCGCCCACAACTTCGGCAAGCGCGCCGCCTACGGACTGGGGCTGACTTTCCTCGGCTTTGTCTTCTACCCGCTGCTCGGGTTTGGAAGCGCTCACTATCGGCCGTACTGGTGACATAGGTGGCCGTACTGGTAACGTGGGGCGGCTGGCCGGGAACACTTCGATCCCGTCACAACAAAACGCAGGCCTTGCCGTCGATGGAACGCTGCGCGCAAACGCCACCCAGAACCACGCCCGTGACGGTAATCATCGCTACGGCCAGAGGCGAAATGCTATGTCGTGCGTTTTCGAAGTCTGCCGATAGAAATACCAATCGCGGCACCGACCACTGCGCCGATACAAATCCATTCGGCCATTGCGTGTGTCGCTGCACCCACGGCCACGCCAACGCCGATTCCGACCGCTAGCCAAGCCCCTGCCTTCTGACCCTTCATTTCAGCTTTCTCCGCTTAGCCGCGACGCCAAGCCTCAGCAGTCCGGCCCGTCGGGCATAGCCCGATCCTATCACAGAGCGGTCTGGTGATGAATTCGCGAGAAGTGGTCAGTTTTAATCTGCAGGCGGACGCCTGACTCGACACGTTGTCGGGGTTCGCGAAGAGGCCGAAAAATCTTGGACTTTGTTTCTGCGCGCATGGAAACACGATCTGGCACGAATGTCAAAATATCGGACAATGGAGTTAGGTGCGCGTTGCGATTGCGGCGGGTTGCGTCGTGGGCGTTGCATAGTGGCACCCGAATCGCGTAACCGGCGCGCCCAACACCGCCTGGACAGTTTTTCTACAGAATTGAGTCGGGACGTGGGACGGGACACTTTCGCGGACGCCACTGGACCAGGGATCGCGGAGTCGGCTCCGAACGCTTCGCTTAGCCGGGACCCGCCAGCGAGACTCCAATTGGATCCAATTCGGGCGCTGGGACAATCTTCACAATTGCGAATTAGTCCCAATCTAACTCTTGGATTCAACGGCACTTAGTGATTGGTGAGTGGTGGGACGGGACAACTTCAGTGAATAGAGCGATCCACGAAAGTAGTCCCGGTTGGAAAAGCCACCGACGACAGGTCAGGCCGCGACAACGAGCGAGCCGGCGGCGGGACTCTTGTTGAATCTGCGGAATCCGATCGGCAAGGAGATCATGTCGTTTCCGTGTTAATCCTGGTCTAAGTCAACGGTTAGAGCCCCGAGAGAGGGCCAGCCATGCCTCGCGGAACCGTCATCGAAATCATACCGGCTATACGGGCGGACGTGTTCCGGCTATTGCACGATTACGGTCGGAGGCTGGAGTGGGACACGCTTTTGCAGGCGGCCTCTCTGGCCGACGGCTTTACAGAGGCAGGATTGCACGCGGCTTCTGTCTGCAAGGGGCGATTGCTCCTCGGAGCGATCGAAATGAAAACCGTCTACGTTTCGTTTCGACCCCCTGACGTGGCCGCCGTCAAGTTGGTCGACCGTTCCCCGTTTTTTGACTCGTTCGCAGCGACGATTCTGCACCGCGATCTCGGCGACGGATCGTCGAGTGTCGAGTACACGTACCGTTTTGCAGCGCGGCCATCCTGGCTGCGGTGGCTACTGCATCCGGTGATGCAAGCGATGTTTCGATTTGAGACAAAACGCCGCTTACGGGCCTTGCGCAAATTCTTCGTCACCACATCCGAGCCCGCCAAGGCAACGGGCTCGATTGAAACGAGAGTCGTTTAACGCGCGACGGTCGACGTGACGTCGTGGGGTTGGACTAAAAGATCCAGCTCTGCGAGCACATCACTCGAGCCGGCAATCGGAGTCGGCTGGCGGGCCGTCGAGCGCAGGTGCTCGGCCAAGAGTACAAGCATCCGTCGCACCCGCTCGGCGTTTTCCGAACGCCTCGCGACGTCGTGCAATTCCGCGGGATCCGTTTCCAAGTCATAGAGTCGGATCTTGCGGCCGGGCACGGGACGGCCGGTGTCATAGCCGTCGGTGCGGCGGCGTTGGCCGCGCTCGAAGATCAGCTTCCAGCGATCGTCGCGGACGGCCGCTTCGTCGTTGGGTGCATACTCAATGAAGACTTGCGGGCGGTGCGTCGCAGTCTGGCCCGTGAGCACTCCGCGAAGCGAGCGGCCCTGCACGTTGGCGGGGATCGGCACGCCGCACAAATCGAGCACGGTCGGGAAAATGTCGATGAACTCGACGAGCGCACGCGTTGCCGATCTGGGGCCAATCGTGCCCGGGCAGCGGATCAAGAGCGGCGCCCGAATGGCCTCCTCGTAGCTGCAATGCTTTTCGAACCTCCCATGCTGACCGAGAAGGTATCCATGGTCGCCGGTATAGATCACCAACGTGCGGTCGGCCTGCCCCGACTTTTCCAAGGCCGCCAGCACGCGGCCGACATTGCGGTCAAGAAAAGCGACCGACGTGTAGTACGCGGCGGCGATTCCCTTTTTTTCCGGCGGCGTGAGACTGCGAAACACGGCCGGGATCTGCCAGTCATCTTGCTGCTCAACAGTCGGAGCATCGAATTGATTTGGGTCAACCCGGCCGCGGTCCTCGATCGGAAAATTAAACGGCGAGTGCGGCTCGTAGAAACTCACGAACAGAAAGAACGGCTTGTCTCGCGGCTCGTTCAAAAATCGGTCCGCTTGCTGGGCGA
This sequence comes from Planctomycetaceae bacterium, assembly GCA_035949535.1. Taxonomy (GTDB): domain Bacteria; phylum Planctomycetota; class Planctomycetia; order Planctomycetales; family Planctomycetaceae; genus DASPSM01. The sequence goes on from DASZIA010000040.1 coordinate 41,751, forward strand.
AGTAGGTCGCCGACGTGTCGGCGTCGACCGCGTCGACGGGCAGTGTGGCTGCGTTCAACCAGACGCGTGCCGGATCCCTGAAGGGACGCCACGGCGGCTGGACGCGTACGTCGGCCGCAATCTTGGTCCGACCGCGGGCGGCAAGGGCCTCAGAAAAATCGGCGAGATCGAGACGCTTTTCGAAGCCGTGCTTGAGCCCGCTGTTGAAGTGCATCTTTCCAAACGACGCCGTCTCGTAACCCGCTTGGTTGAGCACATCCGCGAGCGTCGTGTCGCCGGCCGGCAGAGGCGTGCTGAGCTGAGTAACGCCGAGCGTTCGCGGGTAGCGGCCCGTGATGAACGACTGTCGCGACGCCGTGCAAACCGGCGAGTTGCAGAACGCGCGGTCGAACCGCATGCCGCCCGCCGCCAGTCGGTCGAGGTTCGGAGTCTGGGCTCGTCGATTGCCGTAGGCTCCCAGAACGTAGGGCGCGTGGTCGTCGGCGCAGATCCAGAGCACGTTGAGGCGCTTGGGCGGCGCAGCGGCAAAAGTCGGTGCCGTCGCGGCCAAGAGAACGGCCGCGACCAGCACCGGGAGGGCGAAGCTCCCGCTGAGCCGGTCTTTATTCGCGATAAGAAGTCGGCTCGGCCGAAGCCTCGCCCTCCCGACTGTGTCGCCAATCACGGCTGCCGATCGTTCGTGTCAATAAACGCCGCCAGAGTTTCAATGTACTCTTTCGGAATGTAGCCAGGCATGATCGCGGTTAGGTGCGATTTCCCGGGCAGGACCACGCTCTTGAAGTTGACCAGCTCGCGCTGCATGCGGTGGGTCTTGATGTTGGGATGATCGAATTCGCCGTTGATCGCCAGCACAGGGAATTTGATCTTCGTCAGATCGATTTTCGTCCGTTCTGTCGCTGTCGGCTTAAACAAAGACTGGCGAACAGCGGCCAGCGCCTCGCGATCTTGGTTGGGGAGTGCGTGGAGCTTTTCTGTTGCTTCGTCTTCTTTGGGATCCTTCTCCTTCTTGTCGGCCGGAACTTTGTCTTTCCATTCCTTTTCGACTTCGGGCACGCCCGAGCCGCCGAATGTCGCGGTGATGAATCGCTCGGGATGCGTCGCGAGGAGCTGGCCCGTGATCATGCCGCCCATCGAGTATCCGCCGATATGGGCCTTCTCGATCTTGAGGTGATCCATCAGCTCAATCACGTCGCCCGACATCTGCGGGCCGTACTTCGCCGGATCGTGCGGCTTGTCGCTCTTTCCGTGTCCGCGGCAATCGATGGCGACGACCCAGTGCCGGCCGACCAGCGCGTCGGCGATGCCGTTGGTGAACCAGTTACCCATTGCGGTGCCGGTGTAGCCGTGAATCAAAACGACGGGAGCCCCGGGCGACGTCCGCTTGCCGGCCTCGAGGTAGTGAATCTTGACGCCATCGTGAGCCGTGAAATATCCGTCGGTCGGCTGAACCGCACGAGCGGGCGAAACGACCGCAGCGACGAGCAACAATCCCAATGTGGGAAGGGTCAAGCGCATAACTTCTCCCTGTTGATGATTTCCTGCCAAAAGACGTCGGAAAGCCGATCCGCGGCGATCGGCGTGACTTCGAGAGGAGCGCGAACAGTTCAACCTCATATGCCCTAACACAACGCAGCCGCGGGAGCAAATCAAAAAAGCAATTGTGCGGCAGATGCAGCGACGGGGGAAGAACCATCGGGCTCACGCCCGACGCTCGCCGGGTCAGTGAGCCCGGCGAGCCGCCTGCGTAAGCGGCGGGTGCTTCGCGTTTGAATGAACTCGCGCGAAGCAGTCACTCCGGCAGCGGCCGCCCCTTCGTCTCCGGCAAGAAGAACAGCAGGCCGATTCCCACCAAGAACAACAGACTCAGCCCGGTCACTGCGAGATGGACTCCAAGCCGCGATTTCAATTCGCCCGAGAGCCAGAGCATGGGTGCCGCCGCCATGCGACCACCGTTGAAACAGACTGCCGCTCCCGTCGCTCGCAGCCGGCTCGGGAACAATTCGGGAAAGTAGATGGCAAAGCCGGCGTGAATCCCCAACGTGAAAAAACCGAAGATGGGCAGAGTGCACAACATTTGCCACTCCGTCTGCGGCACGTAGCAGGTGAACGGTACGACGACGATTGCCACGGCCTGAAAGAGCGCAAAGGCGCCGCGACGCCCCAAACGTTCGGCGAGCGGGCCGAAGCTCAACAGTCCCAAGCCGCCCCCAGCCGTCTCGACGATACCGTAGGCAAACTTGGCACTCTGACGGGCCGACTCCAGATCGACGCCGCGCCGCAAGAGCAGCTCTCGCATGAGATCCTGACCAGCCACGGTGATGCCCCAAAACGTCGCCAGCCCGACCGCGGCCAGGCACAGTCCGGGGACCGCTCGCAGCGCCCACTTTCGATTGCCGAACAGGTCGCCGAGCCTTCCCATCCGTTCGCCGCGGGCCCCCGCCAGTCGCCAACGCTCGGGTTCGCGGACGACCGACCGGACCCACAGCACGAGCAGGGCCGGAAGAATGCCGATCAGATACGCGCCACGCCATTGCGCGCCGACAGCCAGGCCCGCCACCGCAGCCATCCAAGTCCCCAAAATGCTCGTCGCATGAAAGATGCCGGAGGCTCGCGCCCGCGCGGCGGCGGGAAAGACCTCGGCAATCAGCGCGGCTGCCACGGCCCACTCGCCTCCCACCCCCATCGCGACAAAGAATCGCAGAACCGCCACGTGCCACAGCGTCGTCGCAAAGTAGGTCAGCCCGGAAAAGATCGAATAGACGAGAATCGTGGCCGACATCATCGATTTGCGACCAAAGCGATCGGCCAGGCTGCCAAACAGTATTCCGCCAACCGTTCCGCCGACGAGAAACACGCTGAGCAGCACATCGCCCCAGAAGTGCGCCGCCGCTTGATCCGTCTGCGATCCCAACAACTCGGCCAGCAGCGGATCGCGCGTGATAATAAAGAGCTGGCTTTCGAACTGGTCGAAAACCCAACCCGCCGACGCGATCAACAAAATCAACCAGTCGTATCGCGTCACCTCGCCATACCAGCGGCGCGACAGTTCAGGCGCGGGTGAGTCCATTCGCGTTACGCTGCGATCGCCGCCGGCTGCTGTCAAGAGGCGAGCGGCCAGTGTAAGCTGGCCCGTTCTGAGTCAGTCTCAGAATCGAGACCACCGCAAGTGAGCCCCACAGCGATGTCGCACGCACGACTCGGACGGATCGGGCAAATAGACGACGCAGCGCGAAGCCTGTCGCGCTGAATGGAAGACAGCGCCCGCACAGCAGGGGACAGAGCATGTCGGACGAATCGAGACTTCCCCATGGCGTGATGGAAGGGAAGGGCAGTTACAACAAGTACGCAAAACTTCCGGCGGGCGGTGCCGCTCTCGCGATGCCGCTCCTGGAGAAGGCCGTTCGCGGCGTTCGGCTCGACCCTGCTGATCGGCCGGTCGTAATTGCCGACTATGGATCGTCGCAGGGGAAAAACTCGCTCGCTCCCCTGAGCGTCGCGATCAAAGCGCTGCGGTCCCGCCTGGGTCCCGAGCGGCCGATCCTCGCCTATCACGTCGACCAACCGTCGAATGACTTCAATTCTCTGTTTGAGGTGCTCGATGCCGACCCTGACCGATATGTCCTCGACGAGCCGAACGTCTTTCCCGGCGCGATCGGGCGGTCGTTTTACGGCCAGGTGCTGCCGGCCGATTATGTCCATCTGGGCTGGAGCTCCTACGCCGCCGTGTGGCTGAGCCGAATCCCGGGGCGGATTCCCGGGCATTTCCTTGCCGCGGCGAGCCCGGGCGGCCCGCCCCCTGAGTTCGTCTTGCAGGCCGCCAAGGACTGGGAAGCGTTCCTTTCTTTGCGAGCACTCGAATTGCGGTCGGGGGGTCGTCTGGTGGTCGTGCTGCCGGCGCTCGATGAACGGGGAACGTCAGGGTTCGAGGCCCTTGTCGGCCACGTCAACCAAGTGCTGGCTGAAATGGTCGATCAAGGCCTGATCCTGGCTGAGGAACGCGCGCGGATGGTCCTGGGCTCGTATCCGCGGCGGGAATCCGACCTTCTTGCTCCCTTTGCCAGGAACGGGCAATTTCAACAACTGGCCGTCGAAGGCTGCCAGTTCGCCGTGCTCGAGGATGCCGCCTGGGCCGATTACGAGCGCGACGGCGTCAAGGAGGCCCTGGCGGCCAGGCACGCGCTCTTCTTTCGCTCGATCTTCGTCCCCTCGCTGGCCTCCGCACTCGCGGGCGCCGGCGACGCCGAGCGGTGCCGCGTTTTCGGCGATCAATTGGTGAGCCGCTTGAAGCTGCGACTGGCAAGGCAGCCGACCCCGATGCATTCGTTCGTGAGCACGATCGTTCTTGCGAAGCAGAGTTCTGCGTGAGACCAACGTCGCGCGAATTCCAAACACTGCGAGATGCGCTCGCCTCCGCCTCACCGCCGATGCCATGCGATCAATATGTACGCTAGCGAGAATCTTTGAATGTCCGAAGACGAACAGACATCGGCTGAGGCGGCAGGCGAGTCGGCGGGAAACCTGTCACGGCGTGGCTTTCTGGCCGCCAGCGCGGGCTCGGTTGCTCTCACCATTTTGGACAACGGCTGCGACTCGCACGCCTCCCAAATCAAGTCGGGGACCCACCATATTCCACCCGACAAAGGGCTCGATCCGAATTGGGTGAACGGCCTGTTCGCGAAGGGATCAAAAAAGGTCTACGCGGGCGACGAGCTGACGTGCATCGGCATGCCGGTCGGCGGGATTTGTGCCGGCCAGCTTTATCTCCGGGGCGACGGCACGCTGGCCGAGTGGGGGATTTTTAACGTCGATCGCTTCACCGGGTACGGCGATACCTGTTACCGCACCTACACGCCACCTTCGCCGGTTGTGCAGGGGTTTGGGCTGGCGATCACTGCCGACGGCGGCCGCACAGTCTATCGGACGCTCGATCGCCATGGCTTTCCGCGGATTGAATTCGTCGGTGAGTATCCGATCGGCACCGTCCATTATCGCACCGCCGAGGGGGACGCGAATCCCGTCGAGGTCGTGCTCGAGGCCTTCAGTCCGTTTGTACCGCTCGACGCGCGGCAGTCAGCCGCGCCTGGGACGATTCTGCGTTATCGCGTGAAAAACGTCTCGCAGAAACGCGTGCGTGCGGCGCTAGGAGGCTGGATTCAAAATCCCGTCGGTCAGCGGCACGTGGGGCGCTATTTCGCGACTCGTCACAATCGCATCACGCATTCGCCCGGGCTGACGAGCCTGGTGATGACGATCGTGGAAGCGTCGCGGCCGGCTGCCAGCGAAATCCGCGAACCCGAGGTCTTCGCGAATTTCGAGGGGAACTCGTACGGCAAATGGCGCGCGACGGGCACTGCGTTTGGCGATCGGCCCGCGCACGGAACTCTGCCCAACCAGCAAAAGGTCAGCGGATATGGCGGGCAGGGGCTCGTCAATACCTACCTTCACGGCGACGATGCGGAGGGCACGCTGACGTCGCCTGAGTTCACCATCCGCCGTCCTTACATTCAGTTCCGAATCGGTGGCGGAAACCGGCCCGGCCAGGCGTGCATCAATTTGCTCTCAGGCGGCAAGGTCGTCCGCACGGCGACCGGCAAGGACAACGAAAAGCTCGAATGGGATTTTTGGGACGTCAGCGACCTGCTGGGACGTCCGGCAGAAATCCGGATCGTGGACCGGGCCAAGGGCGGCTGGGGCCACATCAATGTCGACGACATTTTATTTGCCGACGCCCCGCCCAAAGGCATGCACTTGCCACGGCTCGATCAGCAGCCCGATTTCGGTTCACTGGTTCTGAGCCTATTGGGAGATGAGAATGCGCGCGGCACGGCGGCCGAGTTTCATGCGTTTCGCAAATCGGGAGAAGTCACGCCGCTTGAATCGGCAGCGCAAACGTCCGAGTTTCCGCTCGGTGCGGCCGCTCCCGACGCCGGATTGGTGAGCGAATTCGTTCTCGAACCGGGTGCCGATCGCGAAGTCACGTTTTTGCTCTGCTGGCACTTTGCCGGCGGCGAGCACCGGCGGATGTACGGCAATTGGTTCCGAGACGCGTCGAGCGTCGCCACGCACCTGCAGGAAAATCTCGAGCGCCTGACGCAGCTGACGCGACTCTTTCGCGACACGTATTTCGACAGCACGCTGCCCCACTGGCTGCTCGCTCGCCTGATGATGCCGATCAGCACGCTGGCCACCAACACCGTGCAATGGCGGCGCAACGGCCGCTTCTGGGCGTGGGAAGGAGTCGGCTGCTGCGACGGCACGTGCACGCACGTCTGGAACTACGCGCAGGGCATGGCCCGGCTATTTCCGGCGCTCGAACGCAGCGCTCGCGTCATGCAGGACCTGGGTGTCGGCTTCGATCCCAAAACCGGGCGAGTCGGCTTTCGCGGCGAAAATCCGACGCAGCCTTATGCGGCCGACGGCCAATGCGGCACCGTGCTCAAATGCTACCGCGAACACCTGATGTCCAACGACGGAAAGTTCCTCGAGGAAAACTGGCCGAAGATCAAGCAGGTGATGGAATACGAGCTGGGCCGCGACAAGAACGACGACGGCATCATCGAGGACCGACAATGGAACACCTATGACCTCGATTTTGTGGGGCCGAACACGTTTGTCGGGGCGCTCTACCTGGCAGCCCTGTTGGCGGCCGCGAAGATGGCCGACCTGATGGGTGACCGGGAATTTGCGCAGCGCTGCCGCGAGATCGCGTGCAGCGGCAGCCGCTGGACCGTCAAAAACCTTTGGAACGGCGAATACTTCGTCCAGCGGATCCCGCCCGGCGATTCGCCGAAGTTTCAATACGGCGACGGCTGCCTGGCCGATCAACTGTTCGGGCAGGCGTGGGCCGACCAGGTGGCTCTGGGCGATCTGTATCCGGCGGACCGAACTGCCACCGCTCTGAAATCGATCTACCGCTACAACTGGGCGCCCAACGTGGCGGCTCAGAGCGCGGCTCATCCTCCGCAGCGCTGGTTCGCACGGCCGGGAGACGCCGGGCTCTTCACGTGCACTTGGCCCAAGGGTGGTCGGATGGCCGAACCCGTCTTGTATCGCGACGAGGTCTGGACGGGCATCGAGTACCAGGTCGCCTCAGCCATGCTTTCTCGCGGCATGATTCGCGAGGGCTTGAGCATCTTGCGAGGCGTGGACGATCGCTATGACGGCAAGCGGCACAATCCGTGGAACGAAGTCGAGTGCGGCGACCACTACGCGCGAGCGCTCGCCTGTTGGGGCTGTCTGATCGCTCTCTCGGGTTTCGTGTACGACGGGCCGGCGGGACGTCTCGGCTTCGCCCCGCGTTGGCACGCCGAGAACTTCCGGGCGTTCTTCACCGGGGCGGAAGGGTGGGGGACACTCGAGCAAGTTCGCGACGGTCGGTCGCAAACGAACCGCATCGTGGTGAAGCACGGCGAGGTGCGTCTCCTGGAGTTCTTCACCGAGCTTTCGGCGGGGACTCAATCGCCACGCGTGCGCGTTGAGCTGGAAGGCCAATCGCCGAGCGCGAAGCTGGGTCACGCCAGACGCCGCACCGAGCTGGTTTTCGCGCAACCGATCGTCGTTAGGGCGGGCCAAACTTTGAGCGTGACGTTCTCGTGGTAGGTCGGTCAGACGCGTTCACCTGCTTTGGGCCAACACGGCCTGTGGCGGAGGAACCGCAGCAGCTTGCCCGCGCGTCGCCGAGCGCCACGCCCAAACGCCTCTCGCGAGCGCCACGATCCACACCAGCAACAAGCCAACAGCCGCGAAGGTTGCCGGAGACGGTTCCAGGGGCGACCGGCCGGCAAACATTTGCCACGCAACAGCCACGCAGGCTGCGATCCACGCCAGGCCTGCCAGATGAATCCAACGTCGAGACATTGCCGGTTCGACGTCCGACCAAAGGAAGAAGAGTGCGACCAAAGGGAGCGCCTGCAGGGAGTGGAATCCCATCGCATGCAGCGGCAGGATGTTGCCCGCGACCCCGAATCGAGAGCCGACAACGGCGGACATCAGATAGCCCGTCGCAAACCCGAACGCCGTTGCCCCGCAGCCGTAACGGATCGCGAGCATGAGCGGCGCGCTGTTCCGGCTCGCGCCGCTAAGAAGGATCTTCGCAAACAAGATCGCAAAGGTCACGAGCAGGCCGGTCGCGATCAGTAAGAAGAAAGCACCCCCCAATTGGTCGGCAATTGAGCCGACATGCGAGAAGCGGGGATCGATCCCTCGGGCGATCTGAATATTTTCCATCGCATACGAGATGAGCGACAAGGCTACCACCGTGCTGGTCCAGACGCGTCGCCCGCGCTCGGTGAACGGTGCGAGGCCGACAAAGACCGCGAGCGTCAGCAGGAAGACGCCGAGTGCGCCGTCGAAACTGGCCGCTTTCGACAGGTCTCCTTCCGGAGGAATCATTCGACCATGAAAGACGGCCGTGGCCAGCCCAGTGGCGCCGAGCGCCAGTCCCAGCACGCCAACTGCGAACAAGCCTCGCTCCCTCGTCCAGGCGGCAGCGAGCATGCGGAGCGCCGAGGTGGGCGTGACAGGAGTGCGTAGCGTCGGGTGAGTCTTGGCAACGTCGGTTGCTTCCTTCTTCCTCCACATCTGCCGCGCGGCGTTCGATCGTCGCCCGCGCGCCACCCCCCTCGCCGCCGAGTAAGCCAGGTAGCCGACCGGCCCGAACAGAAAGGTCAGAACCAAGACAAGCGACTGCCCGAAGATCGGCAGATAGCGATGGCTCATGTTGTCTCGATAGATCAACACTCCGACCACCTGGTCGAAGACCAGGATGTGAATCCAGGCAATGAGTGCCACGTCGCGGCGTGCCAGGAGATTCGCGACGCCGTCCGCATTCCCGAAGTCGCGAATGATTCCGGGTCCTGACGCGACAACGAGAGGGACGACGCCGACCAGATAGAGGATCGCCAAATAAATCGGAAAGACTTCCAGCTCGGCCATCCGCCGCGTGACCCACCAGCGGGGCAGGAGGATCAACAGCACCCATCCGAGCGTCGCGATTCCGGCAAGGCTGAAGAGCTGGTCGGACATATGATTTTCCCGTCGCACCAACGCCGACTCACCGACTCGCGGGCCCACCCTGAACGTGATCTTCGTCCGCGTGTCGGGGATATTAGCTTGCCAGAGTACCGGCCGCATGCAAAGAGCGGGTTCGGCGCCCGGCGTTTCAAATCCAGGATTGACCGCCAAACGATCCCGCCGCATGCTGAGAGTTCTGAAAATACCCCGCAACTCGGAGGCACATCATGAAATACAGCGTGGAAAAGATCGAGTTTTGGTCGGGTGAAATCCGCGACGCGGTCGGGGGGTTGGCGACCGGTCTCAAACCAGTCGTGGATGCCGGCGCCAATTTCGCTTTCGTGATCGGCCGGCGAATGCCAGACAAGCCCGGCACCGGACACGTCTTTTTCGGGGGGCTCAAGGGTGCCAAACAGGCCAAAGCCGCAACGGCCGCCGGCTTTGTGAAAGCCGACTTGCCCGGCCTGCGGGTCGAAGCACCCGACAAGCCGGGGACCGTTGAGGCGATCGTGACGCAAATGGCCGAGGCCGGCATCAATCTGCGCGGTGTCACGGCCTCGGGGGCGGGCGTCAAATGCTCGGTGATCCTGGCGTTCGACAGCACGACGGATCGCGACCGTGCCGCGCGTTTGCTGCGCGGCTAACATTCCAAAGAGCCGCGCACGCAGTAAGCGATCCGCCGCAGGCGGCTGATGCAGGCTAGCTGCATCGGTGTCGGTAAAAACGCGATGCGGCTAGCCCGCAATAGAATACACCGCTTACTGCGTGCGCGGCACCTTCATACGTCAACTTCATGTGCGTCTTCTCAGTTGCTTATCGTGCCTTCCCAGACTGTCCGATCTTCGTCCTGACAAATCGCGACGAGTCGACCGAACGGCCGACGCTCTCTCCGCGGGTCTTTGAATCAACGACCCCCAAAGGCGCGAGGTGGTTCGGCGGGGCCGACCAAAGGGCAGGGGGGACATGGCTCGGCGTCAACGAGCGCGGATTGCTCGTTGCCGTGACCAACCGCAAGACGGCATCGGTGCCGATCAATCCGCGTTCGCGGGGTCTGCTCTGCAGGGACCTACTGGAGTGCGTGTCGGTCAAAAGCGCGCTCGACCGCCTGGGCAGCGAACTGTCGAGCCACGCCTACGCCGGCTTCAATTTGATTCTCTTGACCGCGCGGCGTGCGTTTATCATCGAAGTTGCCGACGAATCGCGCATACACCGACTCAAGCCGGGAATCCACACGATCGGCAATGGACACTTCGACGCTCCGGACGATGCGCGGGTTCAGCGCACGCAGTCGCTGGTCGATGAGATGGTGCAACACGGCGCGAGGAAGTGGACGGATTGGGTTGAGCCGGCCAAAACGATTTGTCGGACGCACGCCGACGGAGATAATCCGGGCATCTGTCTGCACGGCGAGGGCTGGGAAACGGTCGGCTCGACGATCGTCGGTTTGCCGCTGGACGCACGTCAGTCGGTCTATCATTATGCAGCAGGGCCGCCTTGCCGCACTCTCTACGTCGATTACAGCGCGTCGTTGCGCGAGCTGTTGAACCGTCCGTTGTAGTGCAACGGTACCAACCAATTTTCGCGTTCATTTATGAACTGTCGTGTCTCGCCGAGCGCAGGATCGACGATCGTACTTGGCGGGGTCCTGTTACTTGTCTTACTGATCGCTTCGCATCGCGTTTCCCAGGCCCACGAGCCGCCCCAAGCTTTCCCGCCTGCGGCTGAATCGCAGGCAAAATGGGCCCGCGCGCTCAGGAGCAGCGTGGAGATCACCGGCGCGATCGGTCTAAAGATGAGACTGATCCCACCGGGCGAGTTTCTCATGGGCTCGACGGACGCTGACATCGACGACGTTCTCAAGAAGCTTCCGGTTCCTCGAGAATGGTGGAAGGTCGAGCAGCCCCAGCACAAAATCCGGCTCGCTGAGCCATTCTACTTAGGCGCGTACGAGGTACTTCAGGAAGAGTTCGCGCGAGTGATGGGACGCAATCCAAGCTGGTTTGCGCGCGGTGCCCCTGGGGAAGACCAGGTCCGCGGCCTCGACACGCGTCGTTTTCCGGTGGAGAGAGTCTCGTGGTTTGACGCTGTGGCGTTCTGCATCAAGCTTAGCGAGAAAGAGCACTTGCCGCCCTACTACCGCCTGACGAACCCCGTTCTCAACGAGGACCATTCGATCGTAAGCGCTCGAGTCGACATCATCGGCGGCCGCGGGTATCGCCTCCCGACAGAAGCCGAATGGGAGTACGCATGCCGAGGCGGACATATTGAGTCGCTCGGTATGAGGCGGTTGCCTCCAGCCCCTGAAGGACACGGGGTGCGCACGAGCGGCGTCGGCAGTAGTCAACCCAATTCGTTCGGCTTATTTGACATGCAGTGCAATGTTCGCGAGTGGTGCCAGGACTGGTACTCCGAGGCCTATTACGCAAAGTCTCCGACGGTCGACCCCACAGGTCCTCAGAGCGGGGACAAACGAGTGCAGCGCGGCGGGTCGTGGCTGGGCTCCCTCTTGAGCAGGCGATGCGAGATGAGAATGGGATTTGAGCCCGGCGATACGGACGGCAGCATGGGATTTCGCGTCGCGAGGAATCCCTGATTGGAAATCTTGGTGAGGTGTCCCGCAGCGAGCCAAAGCGGAACTAGACAAATGAAACCTGGGCCCCTTCTAGGCAGTAGATTCGGTTGAGCAGTGACAAACGCGCATCCGGCCTGTGCCGAGCGCGCCACGATCCGGGCAACCAACAGAGTCCAAATCAACGGGACCATTCGAGCATGCGAAACCGAACGCGGGATCTGTTCGCGGGCATTTGCTCCTTCGTTCTCATCGGCAGTGCGGCGATCGCGGGTGAGCCGGCGAAGATCGATCTGAGCGAGTTGAAGATGCTCGACGTGCGCGGGGGGCGGCACGTGCTCGCGGCCAACGACGTGCGCGGAACCGCGTTCGTTTTTCTTTCCAGCGAGTGCCCGATCTCGCGGCAGTACATTCCCGAACTCAACCGACTGGCGAAGGCCGCGGTGGAGAAGAAGTTTGAGTTCTATGGAGTCGTCTCAGATTCGGCCGGGACCCGTGCGGACGCGGTGAAATTTGTTGACGAGTTTCACGTCGCGTTCCCGATCTTGTTTGATTCGTCGCGCGAACTGGCCGTGTTGTTCGGGCCCGGTCATTTGCCCGAGGCGTTTGTCGTCGATTCTCGCGGCACAGTGTCATATCGCGGGCGGATCGATGATGTGTACGCCGACATCGACAAGCGTCGTGCTGAGCCGGCACACCACGACTTGTTGGACGCGGTCACTGCCGTGGCGGATGGCAAACCGATCGCCGTGCCGCGGACCGAGGCCGTGGGCTGTCCGTTCGAGTCGCCAAAGGATGCGGTCGCCGCCGCCAAAGTCAGCTACGCCCGCGACGTCGCACCGATTCTCTTCGCGCATTGTGCCGAGTGCCACCGGCCGGGCGAAGTCGCTCCGTTCTCGTTACTCACGTATCAAGACGCTGCCAAGCGGGCGAAAGGATTAGCGCGCGTCACCGGGCGGCGGTTGATGCCGCCCTGGCGGGCCGACGTGCATTATGGGCAGTTTCTCGACGAGCGGCGGCTTACCGAACGCGAGATCGCGCTGGTCAAGGCGTGGGCCGATTCAGGTGCCCCCGAAGGCAACCCGGCCGATCTACCACCGCAACCAAAATTCCCCAGCGGCTGGCGGCTGGGCACGCCCGATCTCGTTGTGTCGGTTCCCGTGCGCTACTCCGTTCCAGCCGACGGTCCCGACATCTTTCAGCATTTCGTGATGCCGCTGAATCTGGCCAAGGACCAAACGGTCGTCGGCTTCGAGTTTCGGCCGGGCAACCCGGCTGTCGTGCACCACGCGATCGTCGCGATCGATACGCGCGGCGGCGCTCGGGCTCGCGATGCCGAGACTCCTGAGCCGGGATGGCGAACGTCGGGCTCGATCGATGCGTCGATCACGGGAATTCTCGGCGTCTGGACGCCCGGGATGACGCCCCGGTTCTATCCGGAAGACGTCGGCATTGCCCTCGACAAAAGTGCCGACCTGGTCGTGCAACTGCATTTGCATCCCACGGGCAAAGTGGAGACCGACCAGTCGAAGATCGCCCTCTATCTCGCCAAGAAACCCACCAAGCGGGTCATCTCCCGCGCGCCTCTGCTGCTCGGCACGCTGGTGATCGAAATCCCGCCGGGGGATTCGCGATACCGCACCGGCTCGTCGGTGACGTTGCCCGTCGATTGCACGCTCAATTCGGTCTTTCCGCATATGCACATGATCGGCAAGGAAATGAAGATCACCGCGACGCTGCCCGACAGAAGCGTCAAGCCGTTGATCTGGATCAAGGATTGGAACTTTTTCTGGCAGGACGCCTACGTCTACCGCGAACCGGTGAAGCTGCCCAAAGGAACTAAGGTCACGATCGAGGCCTATTACGACAACTCGGCCGCCAATCCGTTCAATCCGCACCGCCCTCCGCAGCGCGTGCTGTTTGGGAACGACACCACAAATGAAATGTGCTTCGCCCTCTTTCAGACCGTGGCGGACGGAAAGGGAGCCCAGCGGCGGATGGGCGGATCGATGCTGCGGCAATTCTTCGAAGAATGGCAGACCGCCAAACTCTCGCCCGATGCCCGAACCAAAATCCTCGCGGAAGCGATGAAACTCTTCGGCGGCGGCATGCGGGCACGCCAACAACCGCCGGTCCACGCGGAAAGCGTTGTTCGCTAGTTGCATTCAATGAAAGGACATCGGCGGCACCTCGAATCCAAACCAATAGGTGATCATCAGCCAAGCCATTGCCAGGAAGATTGAGAAGAACGCCGTCACGAGAACCACCACCATCATCAAAACGAACAGCACGGGGCCTCCCAAGATGCCCACAAGGAGTGACGTCGCGACGACCTTGAGCAACCACCGCGTCATCGGCTGGCGGTCCGGAAGGCTCAAGCGGGACCAGAGTGCCAGCGCAAAAACGGCAACCGAAAGGGCCGCGCAGACCCAAGTCATGAGGGTTGTCTCGGAGCGATCGGCCATCTCAGCTCGGTGATCGAGGAACTCCTTCAAGCTGGGCTCGGGGGCATAGCGGCGCTCGACGGACAAGTCCGCATCGAGCCCGCGCCCTCCAACGATGCCGTCGCGTCCGAGGGTCCGAATGTCGAATTTCTCGTTCTCGACGGCGTAAATGTACGGTCGCCCCCAAGGATCAAGCGGCCGTCCCTGCGCATCGAATTGCGGTGAATTGCCCCGTTCGCGAAACAATGGCAAATCGCCAGCAACGAGGCGATCGGGAAACTTGCCATGCTTGTCTTTGTAGACCTCAACGTCTTGATTGAGCCAAATCAAATTGTCGGCAATCTCCCGCTGAACCTTGTACGCCATCCCGCCGCCATTGAGGCGCAGCCAGAGATACGACTCGACGAGGCCCGCGTGATAGGTCGCGACTGCACACAGGATCGCCAGAGGAGCGTAGACGAACGCGAGAAACCATGTCAGCCTCCGCAAACCTTCAAGAATTGAGGCCGTTGGGTAGAAGCACATCATTTCGTCGCCCGCCCGGCGCAGACCGGTGCCGCGTTTCGTTCGAAAGGGTCGGTCCGCGTCGACACGTCGAAGCGCCGTCGATCCCCGAAGCAGATCGAGCCGCGGACGAGGCCGTTCAGAAGTGCTCGATTAACGATTCCTCTGACCAGAAGACGGCCAGTTGCCCCGCGCTTGTCTAAATTTTGAGGACACCCGGTGCAGGGGCATTGCCCTTGCTAGCGTTCCCACTCGCGGAGGCTGCCGACCAACGCCAAAACTTCGGGGCGTTTTTTCTCGAACACCCCGAACAAGGTGAGCAGTCCCACTCCGAGTGCGAACAGGAACACCCACCAGGGCCAGACGTGGCCGATGCTGCGGGCGGCGTGCCACACCATGCTCACGATCGAGAGGATCAGGAACGAGGTGCCGAGGTAGAGAAAGGCTCGTACACGCAGCACGATTCCCGCCAGCACGCCAAAGACCGACAGGCCGGCTAGCACCATCGGCAGCCAGAGCGTCGTGCCGATACCGTGCTGAAACATTTCGCCGGTCGAGCTGACGTAGATCGCCGTCATGGCGAAGTACCGCAACGAAGCCAGTGAGCGGGCCTCGAGGCGGTCGCGATTGATTTGGGCGGCAGCCAAGACGGTCAGGCACGGGGGAATCACGAACATCTGCGGATGAAAGAGGAGCGAAACGCCGTGATCGTAAAGCAGGCTGCATAAAGTCGCGTTCCCCACGACGGCCGCGGCCGCCGGGTAGACGAACGATCCGCGCCGCAGGCTCAAGAAGAGATATAACAGGCCGATCACCACCAGCACCGTCGAATAGTTCAAGTCAGAGCCCATAAACCAAAATCCGACGACCGGCAGCCCGGGCAGAAAGGCCGCACTGTATTCGAGCGGCTCGGACAACACGTTGATTCTGAGTCGCCGGAACAGTTCCGAGACGGCTACCCCGACGTAGGCGATGGCCATCACCACCAACGGCCAATAAGGTTGTAGCCGGTGCCGGAAGAATTCGGGGTTCGTCAGATAGAGGTGGGCAAACAACAGCGCGCAGACCGCTTCGGCGGCGTAGACATACAGGAAACGCTGTCGCTCCACTTGGAAAAACGGATCGCGACCCGGCAGCACCGCCAAGGAAATGAGTCCCGCCGCGAGCAATGCGAGAGTCGTCGCCACGAGCAGGCTTTCGCCCACCGTCACCGGCGTCCCGGCAGTCGCGTTGAAGGCCGAGATCTCGAACACAAGCACGAGCGAGAGAACTGAAATGGTCGTCACTGCAACGCCAATCGCCGCTCGGCGGATCGACGCGAACCACGAGCTATCAGAGGCGACCAATCGCGCGAGCGGCAGGGCATAAACGAACGTCGTCGCCCCGAGCATTGCCATCATGCGAATCGCCCGCCGCAGCTCTTCGTGCGGCAATGTGCCGAGCGGATCCATCAGGCTCCAGCCGAACTGCACCGCGGCAATCGCCACGACGCCAAGGGCTGCGCCTTGGAGGATTTCTCGCGCTCGTGTCGTGGTCAAAAGTGCGAGACCGCCGCCGACAGCGAGTGTCGCGAGCGCTCCGCCGATCCGCTGTGAGGTCTCGCCAAACGTGAGCACGACCCAGCATTCGACGCCGATCACGAGCGCCCCGATCACCAGGCTCGCCGGTCCCAGCCAAGAGAGGACCCGCTCGCGATCCGTCGCGAACGGACTCATCCCGAGCCGTAGCCCAAGGTCCTTGATTGGCCGGCGCGCCGACCACAAGCCGCCCGAGAGCACCACGTACCCGGCAAGCGAGGCCGCGGCGGCGAAGATCAAGTTGCGTACGTCGAACTGCCGCCAGTCGAGGAGCTTGGCGATCGCGATCAAGCCGAGGGCGTACAAAATCGGAAATGGATGCTTGGCACGACGTTCCCAGAGCGAGCCGGCGGCGAGCGCCGCGATGGTCATGAGACCCGCCCAGGCGAGAGGCGTCGCGCTCGAGAGATCGGGCAAACGGTTCTGATTGACGAGCACCAGCAGCGTGGCCAGGCCCAGCAAGAAGGTGCCGATCGTAACCGCGTAGTGATGCACCGGATGCAGGCTGGACGGCTCGTCGAACGGCCGTTCAAGGCGACGTTCGTGCATTACTTCGATCACCAGCCAGGCAAGCCCGTGCAAACCGATCCCCAAAACCACAATCGACGCGAAATCGACGAGCGGAGGCCCACTGAACGGTCGCTCGACCCACAACCAGGGTTGCGCACCGATAAACGCCGCTCCGAGAACGGCGAGCAAGAAGGAAAGATACGATCGCAGCCGGCTTTCTGCGCCAACGGCCATCGTCGTCACGCAAAGGGAGAGCCAGATCATCACGCCGGCTCCCCACCACGGACGCTGCGGATCGAGCAACTCGGCCTTGAAGGCAAACAGCAGAATCACCGGGAGCAAGAACAGGGCACGGTCCGCAATTCCGATCGCCTCTCCTCGGCTCTCGGGGGAGCGCGTCAGGAGGGTTGCCGTCGCAGCCAGCGCGAGCACGGCGCACCAACCGGTCATTGCGCCGTGGAAAGAGAGCCAATTGTCTGCCGAGTTCCAGGGACCGAGCGAGCCGGCTCCAAACACGGCCGCCGTGGAAAAGAGCAACAGGCCGACTCGGACCGCCGAGAGCGGCCAGTTCCTGCGTTGGTGCCAGACCCGAACAATTGCGGCAGAAATGATCAACAGCCAGCCAAGCGGTCCGCCGCATTCTTGCACCACGTCGTGTAGCGGCTGCGGGCGGAGCCAGAGTCCGATCGTCGCCGCGACCGTTAGCATCCCCACGATCACTTCCACGAATCCTAGCTGCGTGACGATCGGTGTCTGCAACGCCGACAAGGGCCCTTCCGATCCTGCAGCGCGCCACCGGGCGAACGCCTCGATTCCGCACCAGATCGCTGCGGCAATCACGGCTAGCAGGCCCATTTCTTGCAGGAAGCGGGTCACCTCCGCTGCTGTATGCAGCTGGCTGGAGAGCATCAGCGAGAGGGCGGCCGCGAAGCCGAACGCGAACTGGACCAAAAACGTCGCCGCCAGGCCCCAAATCGGACGCCGATCGCTGACCGCGTAGACGACGAACGCCGCCGCCAAAATTCCCAAGGGCGCGGTGTAGGAGAGATAAGGGTTGGTGAGAACGTGGGACCGCGTATAAGCGATGCGACCGGCTCCGAGAACGTCGACCAGCGATTGGCAGGCCAGGATCAACACCGGCAGACTCGTCGCCGCGATCAGCGTGTTGCGGAGAAAGTCGAGCTGGCGCGGCACAGATTCCGGCTGGTCACCATCCGGTCGGGGAGCGGTGGGAAGCAGCACGCGGCGAGCGCCGCACGCTGCTGCGACGGCAAAGCCGGCGAGCGCAGAAGTCCAGCGTAGGGCAGTCGCCGTCCGCACGTCGGCATCCCAACGGCAAGCGACGAGGTACGGAACGGCACTCAACAACAAGGCAATGCCGGCGAGTGTCGCGCGATTCGGCCGCTCCCAATGCGCGACCATCACCGCCAGAAGTGCAAGAGTCAGAGCAATCCACGCGCCGCCACTCCATCCTTGGGAATATGGCGACGGCAGTCCCGGCCAGATCCAGTCTTGCGCATGCATGGGCGTCGACAGGATCATCGTGCCGAGTACGCACAGGACAACCACAAAGGTCGCCGTCTTTTGCCATCGCTGTCCAAACATCGCGTGAGCGGCGGCGAGCACGGCACCGATGCCAAATGGAATGAGCGCCGCCGCGAGGTACGGCCGGCCGTTGGCCCAACTGGTGATGGAGGCCAGCTCCGCCACGATCCCGGGCCACGCCGCTGCCAAACAGGTCACGACGAGTCCCGCCGCCACACCCCCGAGGAGAATGCGATCGACGCTCGTCGGGTCGCATGTCAGGATCCGCCCGACAGCGGTGACTCGTTGGCCCAAGCGGCGTGCGGCAATCCAGAGGCAACTCCAGACCGCCAAGGCGCCGAATTGCCAATTGAGAAACAACGGATCGCTGAATCGACCCGTCCACCAAAGTTGTCGGCTGCAAAAGCCGGTAACGCCCAATGCGACGCCGATCGTTGCCAGGATCTGCGACGCGATCACCAGCCATTCGGTCCCTTCGAGGCAGGCGATTGCGAACCAGAGCGTCGATGCCCAGAGCGCGTAAACGCCGTGTGTCAGGTAATGTTCACTCCGCAGGTCGAGGATCGTCGGCACGACGAGCGCCGACGTCGCGATGGCCGCCCCGACGAAGGGCGTGACCCACGACCGTTCGTGCTCTCCCGGCGAAGCCAGGGGGCCGCGTCCGGATCGGCGCGCGACGATCGCGCAGCCCAGGCAGATCGTTGCGTGGGCAAGGAGACTCATCTTCCACGGGTCGGTCGGATAAAAACCACGCGCCGCCAACAGCTGGGCCACGCTGTCATTCATCGCTAGTCCGTGCGCCCCCGCGCCGAATAACAGCGTCGCCGCAATCCAGCTCGCGTAGGGACGCTTGATCCACCATGCGGACACGAGCCACCGGGTGGCCAAGAGTATGAAAACGGCTGTCGCTACGTCTTGGTCAGGCACGTCTTTCCAGACGGCCCACACGGCGATCGCGACACTGACGGCTTCGTGGACGAGCGCGCTCGTGAAATAGGATGTCGCACTAGGGCGCGATTTGAGTCTCGCGAGCAAACATCCGACGCCGTCAGCCGCGAGCGACAGCAGGCAGAGGATGAGGGCCGACCGGGCCGTCAGCAGAAGAGCCATCAGCAGTTCAGTCGTCGCACCAAGGACCGAAATCGCACCGATCGCCCATTCGTATCCGACGAGAAACGCCAGCGAGAACGAGACTGTCGCGATCACATTGAGCGCCGGAAATGCTGCGAACCAGGCCAGCGCGGTGAAGGCGACGGCGTTGAGCAAGCCGACGGCCACCAGCAAGTCGGGTCGCGGCCAGGCGAGGGCCAGCGCGGCTGCAGCCAAGACCCCGCCGCCAAGCGCGATCGCTGTCCCCGCCAAGCGGAAACTGGCTTGGTCCTTGTTGGCGAGTCGCTGATGAACAATCAAACCGGCGCCGGTGAGCGTCGCCGCGACGGCCGCGAGCATCGGCGACAAGAGCGTGAGAGTTTCGCGAATGCCGCCGCACTTGTAGGCCAAAAGTCCGCCGGCGAGCGCCAGGCCGAACGCGGCGATTCCGAAAAAGCGAAACGACTGTGCCACGCGACGGACCGTCAGCCGTCGGCCTTCCGACAGGCTCACGAGGTGTGCGATCGCGGCGATCAAGAACGAGAAGAAAGGCAGCGCAAACAGGCTAAGCGTTCGCCCCAAGTCGGCTCCGGGCCGGGCGAGGCGGCCGATCGTCGACATTCCAATCGCGGTCCCCACCACCACAGTGACTGTCGGCCACGGATTACGTCGGTTCAAAACGCGCGCCGCAGAGACGGCGATCGCAGAGAGGACCGACAAGCCGATGGCGAACGCTGCATAGTCGATCGTTCCATACGCCAGATTCTTGTCATTGAGCACCATCGCGGCCAGAACGTTGAGCGGCACGAGCAGGGTCGATATCAACAGCAATCCGCGGCTCGTCGACTTCAATCGCCAACGCCGTAGCGTATACAGACCGGCCCCGTGCATAGCGGCCGTCGCCGTCAGAAAGACAGCGACAGGAAAGTAGGGGATGGCTTTTTGCAGCGTCGCCCACAGACTGATCACCAGCCCGACCGAGCTGCCGACGATCAACAGACCGCTGACCAGCTCGCCCCAACGGATATTTTTTTCCTCCATGAAAGCGTGCAGGATTCCGCCCCAAGGGCGGCGCTCTTCGCGCGGCTGAGGGAGGGGCTCAACGGCGGTGAACGGCGGACGCTCTTCAGGGACTGCGCTTGGCTTAACCGGCGCCGCGGCGACGAACCTCTCCGCGGGCGCGGGAACGGGAGAAGAAGTGACGGCGGCGGTTGGGGACTGCGCTGGCTTCGCGTCCTCCGCCACCTCAAGGATTTCCAGCTCCTCTGTCGGCGGGACGAATCCGATCTCGCGCTCGCGCACATCGTCGCGGATGCCTTCGGCAACCTGCTCCCAGGTCTCGGCGGAGATTTTATTTGCTTTCCTCAGTCGCCCGAGCTGCCGCCGCGTGGCGGCCAACTCGTCGTTGAGCGTTGCGCGGTGTGCCGCGCTGATCGCAAAGCCGCACTTGAGACACCGGGTCTCGCCCGGATTGAGTTTGTTGGCGCAAGCGGGGCAACGATCGAGCGAAGGCGGTTCGCTGTACGCACCGAAAATCGCGACACCCGCCAGCCACAACCCGTGCCCGACAATCGCGACGCCAACCAGAACGACGACGAGCCCGATCAGCCCGCAAAGTACGCCCATCTGCGCGCCCGACTACTCTAAAGGCGGAAAAATGCCTCTGACCGCCGCAAGGAATCGCCGACTGGCGGCCAGTTGCTTCCGGGCACGTGGCGGCGCAGAACTCCGCGCCCCTTCCACCTGCAGACACGCCAATCAGCGATTCTATTCCCAGGGCGGGGCGCAAACCCAATTTATAACGCGCGATTCGCGGCGGCTGCTGGGATGGACGGGAGTTGCCAACGGGCGACAGAATTTGCCCCGAATGTCGAGCGTCAACTTCGCCACCATCGCTGCGATGCCTCCCTCGGCCCGGGGTTTGATGGCCTTAAGTCCTTGTCCGGAAGAGGCTTATCAGAAGATCGGGAGTCGCAAGGGGGAAAATGTGCGACTTGTCTGTCACAGCGTTCGTGACCGGCGGTATTGGGGACGGCGACGAACGAACATCTCCTTGACCTGCTCAACGCCCAGCAACCGAGGAACCAAAAATGTCTCGCCGAACCGCGATTCGCAAAACATGGAAACTCTCCGCCGCCCTGGCCCTGACGATGGTCAGCGGGAGCTGATCGAAAACACTCTGCTAGCAGTTCGCAGAAACGAGTCCTTCCTCCCACAACATAAAACAGACGGGGCCATGGCCAACGCGATTGGCCCCGCTTTCTTTTGCAGAATCGCCAGCGGACCAGGGGCACCCAGGCGAGCCGTCAGCGTAAGCCGACGGGTGCTTAGAGTTTTCTAGTCCCCGCACACAAACTCGTGCTTGAAATGGCGCTGTCCCAACGCGAGACTGCTGAGCAGGTCCGCCACACATCGCGGTTTCACGTTCTCCTGAGGCCTTCTGGACGCGCTTTCCCGAGTCGGAGAATCCAATGACGCCACGCACACTGCGCTCGATCTGCCTGGCTGCGTTGTTCCTTGCCGCGACACTTGCTGAAGTGCGCGCGCAACAACGGCCGTCCGAATTTCATTCGCCCGACGACATCGCCTTTCGCAAGGCCACGATCATCAGCGAAGGCACGCGGCTGGCTGCCGAGGTTTTTTCGCCCAAATCCTCGAACGGGAAGAGGCTGCCCACGATCGTCATGTCGCACGGTTGGGGCGGGACGGCCGCCAATCTGCGGTCCGACGCCGTCATCTTCGCCCGAGCCGGCTATCTCGTGGTGACGTTCGATTACCGCGGCTGGGGAGCCAGCGACTCGCGCGTGATTTTGACCAAACCCCAGCCGTCGCGAAGCGTGGGACCGAAGTTCACGGCCGAGGTGCTCGAAGTTCGCGAGGTCGTCGATCCGATCGACCAGACGGCCGACATTTTGAATGCGGTGAGCTGGGTCTACGGAGAGCCAAACTGCGATCGTCAACGAATCGGCTTGTGGGGCAGCAGCTACTCCGGCGGCCACGTCGTGTATGTGGCGGCCCGCGACCCGCGGATCAAGGCGCTCGTCAGCCAGGTACCGGCGCTCGACTCGCGCGCCGTCGCATTGGCAGGCGACGCGCGAGAGACGACCTTCAACGAAGCAGCGGCCCGCACCCACGGCGACCTCGGCTATCCGCCGCCGGGTGCCCGCGTGATCGGCAACCTGCGCGGCGCGCCGATCCGCGAGAAGCTGATGCAATATGCGCCGGTCGAAGACGTGGCCCGAGCCAAGCAATGCGCGATGCTGTTTGTGCTCGCCGAGAAAGAGGAGCTCTTCGACAACAAGGACCACGGCCTCAAGGCCTACGAGCGCGCCACCGGCCTGAAAAAGCTCGTCATTGTCCCCAAGATCAAGCACTACGGCATCTACCTCGAAGCCCGCAAACAGGCGCAACAACTGGCTCTCGAGTGGTTCGACGCACACCTAAAGGCTGCTGTCGAATAGTGATGAATCTCATCGCGAACCGTAAGGTAACGGGAACAAGGTGGCTTCCGGATCCGTCCCCTTGAATTGACCGGTCAATTCCTTGACAATCGACGGGAACAACCCATCCTTTGCGGGCCATCGGCGTTCCCCTTCTCAGTTGTCCGCCGATAGCAAGGCATGGCTCTGAGGAGACGGAGCTTTGGCCATGTTCAGCAGCCCCACCGACAGCTCGTTCTTGCGAGCGGCTACGTCTCAGTCTTCCATTCGCCTTAAGGAAGTCCGCGATCGGCTCGATTCGGTCGTCGATTACGTCGTCGACGGGATCATCACAATCGACGACAGCGGACTGATCGAAACTCTCAATCCGGCCGCTGAAAAACTTTTCAACTACTCGGCGGCCGAACTGATCGGTCGGAGCGTGAGCCTCTTAGTCTCGGCCCCCCGCGAAAGCGGGGACCAAGCCGACGGGCCCGATGAAACCAAAATCCGCGTGGCCGAGATTGCCGGCACGGGTCGCGAGGTCGTCGGCCGCCGCAAGGATGGCTCGATTTTCCCCATCGACCTGGCTGTCAGCTCGTTTTCGCGCGCCGGTCGCCAATTTTTCACCGGCATCATCCGGGATATTTCCGAGCGCAAGAAACTCGAATTCGAACAGCAGGACGCTCACGAACGGCTGCAGGAAGCCAACGAGAGGCTGCGCTCCGTCGTCGATTACGTGGTCGACGGCATCGTCACGATCGACGAGCAGGGAACGATCGCCTCGTGGAACCGCTCGGCCGAGGGAATCTTTGGCTACTCGGCTGGGGAAATGATCGGGGAAAACATCGCGCGGCTCATGCCGGAGCCGCATCGCAGCGAGCATGACACCCACCTCGCGAGCTACGCCCAGACAGGGATCGCCAAGGTGATCGGCATCAATCGCGAAATGATGGCCCAGCGCAAGGACGGCACTGTTTTTCCGATCGACCTGGCCGTCAGCGAATATGTCCTGCAGGGCAAGCGGCTTTTCACGGGCATCATTCGCGACATTACTGAGCGCAAGCGGGCCGATGCGCGGACCAAGTTTCTGGTCAACGCAACGAATCTGCTGGCGAGCGTGGTCGATTCTTCGAGCCTCTTATCGCGCGTGGCCAAGTTGCCGGTCCCGCACTTTGCTGATTGGTGCGTCATCGACCTGTGCGGTTCGGGGACCGAGGGGGGTCGGGGAAGCGTGCTGAATTGGGCCGTGCATCATTCCGATGCCGAACAGAAGACGATTTTGCGCCGGCTCAAGAAACGGCTGCCGAACACGTTCGGCTCGGGAACACTCGTGGGCAATGTCTTGCGGCACGGAAAGCCGCGGATGGTCGCCGACGCGGTCAATCCATTTGAGTATGCCGAGCCGCTGACTCCCGAGGACCGGGATCTTTTGTGCGGCCTCGATTCCCAATCGATGATCTGCGTGCCGCTCGCAACGCATCGCGTGACCTTTGGAGCGATCACGTTTGTGCTGTCGGGGACGTCGCGGAAGTACTGTGCAGGGGATCTCGAGGCGGCCCAAGACTTTGCCCAGCGGGCCTCGATCGCGATCGAAAACGCGCGCCTTTACGAGGAGGTGAAGGAGGCCGACCGCCGCAAGGACGAATTTCTCGCGACGCTGGCCCACGAACTGCGCAATCCCCTGGCCCCCGTCCGCAACGCGCTCGAAATCGCGCGCACTCCCGGCGTCGATGGGCAAGTCGCCGAAAAAGCCCTCACCGTCATCGACCGCCAGGTCGATCACATGGTGCGGCTCGTCGACGACCTGCTCGATCTCTCGCGGTTGATGCGCGGCAAGATTCAATTGCGGCCGGAGCGGTTGTTGCTTCGGGACGTAATCGCGCGCTCGATTGAAACGGCCCGCCCCCTGATCGACGCACACGGACACAAATTAGAGGTCAGCGTGCCGAAGGGCCCGGTGGCTTTGTTTGCCGATCCTGTGCGCCTGGAGCAAATCATCTCCAACCTGCTCGACAACGCGGCCAAGTACACGGAGCGGGGCGGGGTCATCAAGCTCCGCGCCAAGGCCCGCGGTGACGAGGTCGTGATCAAAGTGCGCGACACGGGGATCGGCATCGACCCGCAGATCCTACCGCATTTGTTCGATCTCTTCCGACAGGCCGAGTCGTCGCTCGAACGTTCGCGCGGCGGATTGGGCATCGGCCTGACCTTGGTGCGGAGACTGGTCGACATCCACGGCGGCAAAGTCGAGGCCCGCAGCGACGGGCTGGGGACGGGGGCGGAATTCATCGTCCGCCTGCCGCTGCATAAAGAGCTCGCGCCGGCGCCAGAGATCATTCGCACGAACTCGGAGCAGCCGAACGGCCCGCAGTTTCGTATCCTGGTCGTCGACGACAACGTCGACGCCGCCGAGATGCTCTCGACGCTCTTGCGCCTGGACGGCCATCGCGTGTGGGTCGTGCACGACGGACGGGCAGCCCTCGATGCGGCACAGGCCTATCGTCCGGACGTCATTCTGCTCGACATCGGCTTGCCGGAGTTAAACGGCTACGAGGTGGCCAAATCGCTCCGCACGCGAGAGAAGCACCGGCGGATGATCATCATCGCCATGACCGGCTACGGCCAAGAGCGCGATTGCCAACGCTCACTCGACGCCGGCTGCGACGCGCACCTCACCAAGCCCGTCGCGCCGCAGGCGCTGAGAGCCTTCCTCCGCGAGTTAGACGGCAAGGCCGTGCAGAAGTCCTAATCACGGTTATTGAACCGGCGAGGCCTCGCCGCGCCCGCTCAGTGTGGCGACCTTCGGTGAGCGTCGAAAAAGTCAAAGATGTCTTTGACCGACGTGATGGCCACGGAGATGTGGTCGCCCTGCGGGTATTCGAGGTATTTGACGTCGTAGCCCAACTCCTTCGTTTTTTGCGCCACGGCCCGACAGCCGGCTACGGGGACCAGCGCATCTTTCACTCCGGCGACGATGATCAGCGGGACCTTGGGGCCTGACTTGAGAGCCGTTTCCAACGGCGACGACAGGCGTGATCCGGCGATGGGAGCGAGTGCCGCGAATTGATCGCGGTGCGAGAGACCGATCAGCCACGTGCCAGCCGAGCCCATCGAGTGGCCAGCCAGGTAGACCCGGTTGGGATCGATGTTGTAGTTCTTCTGCACTAGCTCAGTGACATCCAAGACGTCTCGCTCCGCGCCGTTGGCTTTCTGATAGCCGCTGAGCGGCCCGCGACCGTTCACCGCCACGATGATGTAGCCGCGCTCTTCCGCCAGCTTGGGCCAGCGCCCTTCGTAGCGATCGAAGAAATTGTTCTCATCCCCTCCGGCCCCGTGCAAAAGCGTGATCATCGGATAGGACTTCGACTTGTCGTATTTCGCGGGAACGTAGACGCGATACGGAACGAGCTTGCCGTCGAAGCCCGAGCGATATGCGAGTCGCAGATCTCCTGTGGCGCCGGCGAGCGGGTCCCGACCCTCTTCGAGAGCAGTAGCCAGTTTGGTCGCGCTCTCGAGTGCGGCGTCGAAGTCCATGATCTCCGAAAGGGCAAACCCGCGGGCCCGGTAAACTGTGTGCAAGTAGCCGGTCAGGTTCTGGAACGGCCCCCCCAAATAGCTCAGTTGACCCAGACGGATCGTATCCAGCAGATGCCGCGCGCTCGTCGCGGCCCGGCTTGTCTGGCCGGGCAGGAGATCGATCGTCTTCTGGGCTGTGGCAAGGCGTCGATTGAGATTCTCCACAACAAAAAACGTGCGGTAGTACTCCTGCAGAGTTTCGTTCTTGCCGTTTTTCAGCGCCGCTCGCAACAGGTGCAGGCCGGGCCCGACCCGCTTGGACGGGTCAAAAATCAGGCCGACGGTCTCGCCCTCCTTGCGGCCGCGCACGTCTCCCAGCGTGATGCCGGGCTCGACCGTAGTCTTTTCATTCCCGACTGATTTGGGACCCTGCGGCGTCTGTCCCTCGGCAGTCAGCTTGTCGGGTTTCAGGAGATCGAGTTCGAGGCGATAGGGCCCCGCGTCTGCCGCCGGAGCGTCGAACAAGAAAGTTGCCCGACATTGCACCGGATCGCCCGCTGCCACAACCTTCGCGTTGATGGCGAAATCGAGGCCAGTCGCCAGCTCGGCCTCGGGAGTCCACTTGAAGCCATTCATCAGCGTCATTGCGTGGGTAAATGCACGATACGCTTGGAGAGGATTGCTCAGCGCGTTTCCGCCGGCCTGGTCCAGCAGGGGTTTGACGGTGGTCATGTCCCCGCCACGATCGACATACGCCATCCGCGCCGTACTCGACGAGAGCCGCGCAAAGACGACGTCGGCGGGAGTGATTTGCCCCACGCAGGGACGAGAGGTCGCACAAACGACGAGCAGGGAAAACGCAACCAGCCGACCGTGAGTGCGTGTCATGAATGGAGTTCCTTCAGCCAGAGAGTCGAGGTCGAGAGCCCAGCCGCAGAGGTGAGAGGACTCTCGATCATGCGCTCTTCGTCAGCCGTTCGCCAGCACAGAGGCGACGGCGGCAAGAGCTCGCTTGACGTCGGATTGCGACGTGCGCCAGTTGACGACGCTGACGCGCATCGCCCTCTTGCCCTTCCAAGTGGTGCCGCTGAAAAAGGCTTCGCCCGTTGCGTTGACGCCTGCGATCACTTGATCCGTGCGCGCGTCGTGGTCGACCTGGGTGGCCTGCGGCCGCGGGTCGAGAAATCGCAGCAATCCTTGATTGAGCGTGGGCGTCCAGAGGACCTCTGCACCCGGCAGCTTGCCGATTCCCGTCACAATGGCCGTGGCGTAGGAGCAACAGCGGTCGATCAGCTCCTCGAGCCCGGTGCGGCCAAGTTCTTTGATCGCGGCGTAGACCGTGAATCCGCGAGCGCGTCGCGACCACTCGGGGCCCCAGTCGACCGGATCGCGGGCGCGGAGTTCGTGGGTGAAGTAACTCGCGCTCGTGGTCATGCTCGCGCGATGAGCATCGCGGTCGCGGACGAATGCAAAACCGCAATCGGAGGGCACGTTGAGCCACTTGTGGCCGTCGGTCGCCCAGCTCTGGGCCATCTCGAGCCCGGCCGTCATCGGTCGCTTCGAGCGGCTCGCGCGGGCGAAGAGCCCGAATGCTCCGTCGACATGCACCCAAGCGCCGTGACGAATTGCCAGCGGAATCAGCTCGTTAAAGTTTTCAAACGTTCCAACGTTGAGGTCGGCCGCGTTGAGGACGACGATTGTCGGGCCGTCTTCCGATGCGATCGCCGCCTTGAAGCTGGCGACGTCGATCTGGCTCGCTGCGTTGGTCGCGATCGGGACGATGTTCTCTTTGCCGATCCCCAGAAAGCGGACCGCGCGATCAACCGAGGCGTGACGCTCTTCGCTCACAATGACCCGAATGGTCGGTGCGTCGAACAGGCCCCGCTCATTGACGTTCCAATCGACGTTGCGAAGCACGGCATAACGTGCCGCCGACAGGCACGTGAAGTGTGCAAGCTGGGTGCCCGTCGTAAGTGCGAACGACGCGTCGGCAGGGAGCCCGAGCAGCTCCTTCATCCAATTGCCGACAATCTCGTCGACGACCGCCGCGACCGGACTCGTTGCAAAGATGGTTGCGTTCTGGTTCCAAGTTGACGTGAGCCAGTCGGCTGCCAGAGCCGACTCGAGGGCCCCGCCGATCACCCAGGCAAAGAAGCGGCCACCCGCCGAGCCCAGGTGGCCGCCGGCCGTGTTCGCGACCAACTCGTCGATCACTTCCGTGGGATCGGTGCCCCTTTCGGGCAATGGACCGCCGAGTCGCGCTCGGAGGTCGTCGAGTCCGGCCGTCGAATTGACCGGGCGCCGTTCGAGTTCCTCGAGGTATCTGGTCGCATGGTCGAGCGCTCGTTGCAACGCATTGACGTTGGCCATCTGAAAATGTCCTTTCGAGGGGCAAGTCTGGCGATCGAGGCCCAGACCGATGGATCGTAATTCGGCGTCGCTCGTCGCGGTCCCGATCGTGGCTCAGGATACTTGGGACCGAATCGCTGGATCGACGCGTTTCTTGCCTTTGCATTCGGTTTCTCTCGAGCAACGACTCTTTGCGGCCGCGACGTGAGACCGACACAATTTTGCGCGCTAAGTTCGTTTCATCGATCGCGTCGCGCGGCACCACAGCCTAGGCCCGAGCGCCGCGATTTGTACGAGTGCCGTGTTGGGTAGACCGCCGCAAAGCTAGATGCTACAAAGCGATTCGTACGCATCAGTATGCGTACATATGTTGTTCCGGGAGGCGATGCCCATGTTGCGGGTTTTTCAGCACGGGGTCGCGGGCCAATGCGATGGCATAACTCGACGCAGCTTTCTGCAGGCGGGCGCCTTGTCGCTTGGAGGAATGACGTTGGGTGATCTGCTCCGCTGCCGGGCGGAATCGCCGGCCCCCCGAAACGCGCGGCAGAAATCGGTCATCATGGTGCATCTCAGCGGGGGGCCCTCGCATCTCGACATGTACGACATGAAGCCCGAGGCGCCGCGTGAGTACCGCGGAGAGTTCAGCCCGATCCGCACCAATGTCCCTGGCATCGAAATCTGTGAACTGATGCCGATGCAGGCAAAGATCGCGGACAAGTTCACGATCCTTCGCGGCTGCCAGCTCGCGAACCTGCACACAGGCAACGCGTTCTACAGCGGCTACGCCTGGCAGGAATCACCGCGGGCCTCGGTGCCGGGAGAGGCTCAGCGTCCGGCTTTGGGATCGGTCGTGAGTCGAGTGCGACCCAGCAGGCGAGGCATTCCGACCTATGTCAGCGTCGATAACCCGCCCGACTGGGAACGAGCCTATTACGTCGGCCTCGAGCACGAACCGTTCCGCGTGGGAGGTGGCAGCAGCCCCGAAGCGTTCGAGAACATGGGACGGCGAAAACAAATCAGCGTCGCGCGGCTGGAGAAGCGGAACGATCTGCTTCTGGGGTTCGACGCGTTTCGCTGTGGCTTGCAAGAAGACGGCACGATGAAAGGGATCGATGCGTTTCAGAGTCGAGCCTTGGAGATTGTGGCCTCTGGCAAAGTGCGCGCGGCGTTTGAGATCGACAAGGAGACTCAATCCATTCGGACCCGGTACGGAGAGGGCGCCTCTCCGACCGGCACTCGCTTTGGTCGATCCCTGCTCTTGGCACGGCGCTTGGTGGAAGCGGGCGTTTCGGTCGTGACGCAATGCTTCTCCGGATGGGACACGCATCGCAACAATTTTACCGATCTGCGCGGGATGCTCCCTCCGCTGGACCGGGCGCTTTACGGACTGATCACAGACCTCGACGAACGCGGATTGCTGTCCGACGTCGCGGTCTTGGTCGGCGGCGAGTTCGGCCGAACGCCGCGCATCGGCGATCAAACGCCCGATGGTCGCGGCCATTGGCCTGAGGCCGGCTTCCTGTGGATCGCCGGCGGTGGATTGAAGACGGGGCAGATCATCGGCGAAACCGACGCACGCGGCGAAAAAGTCATCGGGAGCCCGATCCAGATCCAGAACGTCTTGGCATCGCTCTATCACGTCCTTGGCATCGACCCGGCGACAACTCTCCGCGACTATCGAGGCCGGCCGCAATACGTGCTCGAGCGCCGCGAGCCAGTCGTCGGGCTGATCTGACGGTTTGCTCAATGCTGGGAGAACCGCAACCCGTTTCGCCTCGACGAATGGTCCGTCGGCAGGCGGCGAATTTCTTGTTCCGGTGCCCTTGCAACGATTTCAGCGATGATCTATTCATGCATCCGGCCCCCCCGAAGACTGCGCGGTGTCGCTCTGTCAACTGGTAGGGGAACGGTCCTAACAATCCCCGATAGCTCAATGGTAGAGCGAGCGGCTGTTAACCGCTAGGTTCTAGGTTCGAGTCCTAGTCGGGGAGTTTCCGGACACAACTCGAACCACGATGTGATCCTCAAAGAATGGACGCGACAAATCGCTTCCGACGTCCGGCCGGCAAATCCAGCCAGTCGATCTGAGTGCGCCCGCGCCGGGAAGCCCGGTCGGATGGTGATCATGTCGCGTTCCGTCAGAAGCTCCGATTGTTTGTCGGTCGTCGAATTCCCTCACGTCGTGTTCATTGTTGCGCCTGGAATCGTTTTGGCAAGAATGCACTTTTCTGTAAGAAGGTAACCAAAAAGATACCGTGGGCAAGAAGGCAGTCGATTGCCCCGCCGAAACCGCCTTGCGAGTGCTCGAAGGGCGTTGGAAGCTGTTGATGCTTCGGCAGCTCCTGGAGGGAACCAGGCGGTTCAGCGAGTTGCACCGTTCGCTCGCTGGCGTCTCTCATCGAACACTGACGCAGCAGCTGCGCGAATTGGAGGAAGCCGGCATCATTCGCCGCAAGGTGTACCGGCAGGTGCCGCCCAAGGTGGAGTATTCGCTGACGCCGCTGGGCCAGACGCTCGAGCCGGTGATCGACGCCCTGCATATCTGGGCGGAAACGCGCGGACGATTCAGAGCTCCAGATAGATGCCGGCGCGCCCACGATCAACGAATCCACATCTCCGTCACGGAGACGAGCAACAGACCGGTTGCGCTCTGAACCCGGCTGCGAAATGGGCTCTGCCTCCAGATTTCAAGAGAGCCCTTCATTTGGGCGTTGCAGACGGCGTCTTTGATGACTTGGCCCACTGGATCACGTAGTAGAACACGGGTGTCAAGAAGATGCCGAAAAGTGTCACCCCCAGCATGCCGCTAAAGACGGCAAGCCCCAAGGACTGACGCATCTCGGCGCCGGCCCCCGTTGCAATTACGAGGGGCAGGACGCCGAAGATGAAAGCAAAGGACGTCATGAGGATCGGACGCAAACGCAGACGGACGGCCTCAAGCGTCGCGTCGCGCCTTGGGCGGCCTTGCTCTTGCTGCTGCTTGGCAAACTCGACGATCAGGATGGCGTTCTTGCTGGCGAGGCCTACTAACACCACGAAGCCGATCTGCGTGAAGATCGTCACCTCCATCCGGGCCAGACCGACTCCGACGATCGAGCACAACAAGCACATCGGCACCACGAGGATCACCGCCAGCGGCAGGCCCCAGCTCTCGTATTGCGCCGCGAGCACAAGAAAGACAAACACCACCGCCAACGCGAAAACGTAGATGGCCGTATTTCCGGCCTGCAGTTGGAAGAATGTCAACTCGGTCCAATCAGACGCCATCGACCGTGGCAATTCCTCACCTGCCAAGCCCTTCATCAGGGCGACGCCCTGGCCCGAACTTGTGCCCGGCGTCGTGTTGCCGGTGATCGCGGCCGCGGAATACATGTTGTAGCGCATCAGCGAAACGGGACCGCTGGTGTTGCGCACGCTCAGCACCGTGCCCAGCCGGACCATCTGGCCTTGATTGTTGCGGACCTGCAGCTTCTTGATGTCGGAAACGCGATCTCGGTAGCGCGGATCGGCCTGCACGTTGACCTGCCAGATCCGGCCGAACTCGTTGAAGTTGTTGACGTAGTAGGAGCCGAGGTACACCTGCAGGACGTTGAAGACGTTGCTGACCGGAATGCCGAGGGCCGTGCACTTGCTGCGGTCGATGTCGAGGTAGAGCCACGGCGTGCTCGCGCGGGAGCTGTTGAACAGGCCTGTCAGGCCTCGCGTCTGGTTGCCCCGCGTTACGATCTGATCGCTGACCCGCTGCAGGTCTCCCAAGCCCAGATTGCCGCGGTCCTCGATCACAAGCTTGAAGCCGTCGGTAGTCCCCAGGCCGTCAATCGGCGGCGCGCCGAAAGTCGAGACGATGGCCCCGCGGACTTCCTGCTGGCAGCGCTGCCGGAGCACCGCCGCGATGGCGTCGGCGCTGAGCGAGGGGCCTTGTCGCTCGGCAAACGGCTGGAGCATCACGTACAGAGAGCCGAAGTTGGGAGCGTTCGCGTTCAAGATCAGCGACTGGCCAGAGATGCCCACAGTGTGCTCGACACCCCGGGTATCGTGGGCGATGCGCTCAATGTGCGCCATGACCTTCTGCGTGCGTTCCACGGAGGCCGAGTCAGGCAACTGGACGTTGAGCAGCAGGTAGCCTTTGTCCTGCTGCGGGATGAAGCCGGTCGGGGCGCTCACGAACCGGAAATAGGTGAGCACCAGTAGCCCGGCGTAGACGACAAGCGCAATCACGCTGACACGCAGCAGACCGCTCACCAGCCTCACGTATAGGGCCGTGCTGGCGCTAAAGACCCGGTTGAACAATCGGAAGAACCATCCCAGCAACGTGTCCAGCAACCAGGTCAGCGGGTCGCGGCGGCTGCCGCGCGGTCGGAGCAAGAGAGCTGCTAGGGCGGGGCTGAGCGTCAAGGAATTGAAGGCCGAGATCACCGTCGACACGGCGATGGTCACCGCGAACTGGCGGAAGAACTGGCCGGTTACACCTCCGAGGAACGCACAAGGCACGAACACGGCGCACAACACGAGAGCCACCGCGACGACCGGCCCAGTGACTTCATCCATCGCCTTGCGCGCCGCCTCCCGCGGTGCGATTCCCTGCTCGAGCCAGCGCTCGACGTTCTCGACGACAACGATGGCGTCATCGACAACGATGCCGATGGCCAGCACCAGCCCGAACAGCGACAGGTTGTTCAGTGAATAGCCCAGGGCGGCCATGACGGCAAAACTGCCGACGATGGCCACGGGCACCGCAATCAGAGGGATCAGGGCGGCGCGCCAGTTTTGCAGGAACACCAGCACCACGATGGCGACGAGGATCACGGCGTCGCGCAGGGTTAGAAAGACATCGTTCACCGACTCGCGAATGAAGGGCGTGGTGTCGTAAACGATGCGGTAGTCGAGCCCGTCCGGGAAACGCGTCTTCAGCTCGTCCATCTTGGCGTAGATGCCCGTGGCGGTCTCGAGCGCGTTTGTGCCTGGGAGTTGATAGATGGACAGTGCCACCGACGGCTGGCCGTCGAGCGTGCTTGACTGCTCGTATTGCGGGGCCCCCAACTCGACGCGCGGGCGTCCGTCGGGCGCCCGGGTCACGACGTCGCGGAGGCGGACGATGCCGGTGGTCTGTGGCCCACCGATCGAGCTGCCTTGACCAGTCTGAGCACTGTTGCCGTTCTGGCCGGTCGAGCCCGAGACCGCCGTAGCCATCAGGCCAGTCGGCGAGGCCTGCACCATCGGATTGCCCTGGGCCGCCTTGATGACGATGTCGCCGAACTGCTCCGGCGTCGTCAGCCGGCCCAGCGTGTTGACGGTCAGCTCGAATTGTTGGCCCTTCGGCGCGGGCGGCTGCCCGATCATCCCGGCGGCCACCTGGAGATTCTGCTCGCTGACCGCGGTGATGATGTCCGAGACGTCGATACCGAGTGCCGCCATCTTGTCCGGATCGAGCCAGGCGCGCAGGCTATAATCGCGCTGCCCGAGGTAGCTAATCCCCGCGACGCCGGGCAGCCGGTTTAGCTCGTCCTTGAGATAAATGGTCGCGTAGTTGCTGAGAAAGAGGCTGTCGTAGCGCTGATCCGGCGAAATCAAGTTCACGATCATCAGTGTGCTGGGCGACATCTTTTGCACATTGATCCCCTCGGTCTGCACGAGCGTCGGGATGACCGGCAGGGCGAGCGAGACGCGGTTTTGCACCAGCACTTGGGCCATGTCCGAGTCCATGCCCAGCTTGAACGTCACCGTGAGCGTGTAGCTGCCGTCGTTGGTGGACGTGGAAGACATGTAGATCATGCCCTCGACGCCGCTGACCTGTTCCTCGATGGGAACGCCCACCGTGTCGCGCACCGTCTGGGAATTGGCGCCGGGATAATGAGCCGTCACCAGCACGGTGGGCGGCGTGATATCCGGGTATTGGGCCACCGGCAGCGTGAACACCGCCACGCCCCCCGCCAGCACGAAGACGATGGACAAGACCGAGGCGAAGATGGGACGGTCGATGAAAAAATGCGAAATCACTCGTGTTCCCCTCCACCCGGCGGCTCAGTCGGAGTTTGGCGCGGCGCCCGACGGCTCACCAACCGTTGCGACGCCACAACGACGAGCGCGACAAAAATCGCGCCGGTCACGGCGATGGCCACCTCCCATGCCAAAGGCCGGCGCGTCAGCCGCGCCAACAAAAAGCCGCTGGTGAATCCCAACACCGCGCCCGCGGCAGGCGAGCCGACGAGCCGCACGGCACCGGACGTGAAGAGCCTCGTCTCACTCAGTCCCTGGAGGACGTTGAAGAAGACTGGCGTCAGGAAGATGCCGAACAGCGTCACCCCCAGCATGCCGCTGAAAACCGCCGTCCCCAACGACCACCGCATCTCCGCACCGGCCCCAGTTGCGAAGACCAGCGGGACGACACCCAGGATAAAGGCGAAGGAAGTCATCAGGATCGGGCGCAGTCGCAAGCGCGCCGCCTCCACTGTCGCCTCGAAACGCGGCTTGCCCTCCTGATGCAGCTGCCGGGCGAACTCCACGATCAGGATGGCGTTCTTGCACGCCAGCCCGACCAGCACCACCAGACCGATTTGCACAAAGATATCGACGTCCTTGTGGGTCAAGAGCACCCCGGTGACCGAGCACAGGAGGCACAATGGGACCACCAGGATGACCGCCAGCGGCAGCGTCCAACTCTCGTACAGGGCGGCCAGAGCGAGGAAGACGCACACCACGGCCAAGGTAAAAACGTAGATCGCGGTGTTACCGGCCCGGATCTGGAGGAACATGATTTCGGTCCATTCCGACGCCATTGTGATCGGCAAGATATCACTGGCGACGCGATTGACCTCTTGGATGACGTCGCCGGTGCTGACGTCCGGCGCCGAGTTGCCGGTGATGGGAGCGGCGCTGTAGAGGTTGTAGCGCGTGATGTAGACCGGGCCGCCGATTTCGCGCGGATTGACCAGCGTGCTCAGCAGGACCATTTGTCCCCACTTGTTACGCACCTGCAGCAGCTTGATGTCATCGACTCGGTTGCGGTACTTGGCGTCCGCCTGGAGGGTTACTTGCCAGTACCGTCCGAACTCATTGAAGTTCGTGACATAGAGCGAGCCGAGGTACGTGCCCAACGCCTGGGTGATATCCTGCTGCGACACGCCCAACGAATAGGCCTTCGTCCGGTCGATGTCGGCGTAGAGTTGGGGAGTGCTCGAGCGGAACTGGGTCGACACTCCGACCAGCCCGGGCCGGGCCTGAAGCTTATAGACCAACTGGTCGGTCTGACGCTGCAAAGCGTCCAAGCCAAGACCAGCTCGGTCTTCAACCATGAGCTTAAAGCCGCCGGCGACGCTCAGGCCCGGGATGGCCGGTGCCCCGAAGGCGACGACCTGGGCGTCCCTGATTTCACGGGCCCAGGCGGCCCGCATGCGAGCCACGATGGCATCCGAACTTAAGTCAGGGGTGGTCCGCTGTTCGAACGGCTCCAGGACAACGAACATCGAAGCGAAGTTTGGGCTGTCGGCCTGCAATACAAAGGAAATGCCCGAAATCGTGATCGTGTGGGCCACGCCCTTTGTCTGGCGGGCGATCGCCTCGATGTGGGACATAGCTTCCTTGGTCCGCTCCAGCGAAGCGGAGTCGGGAAGCTGGATGTTGCAGATGATCCGACCTTGGTCCTGCGCCGGCACGAAACCTGTGGGCGCCTTGTGAAAGACCCACCCGGTCAGAACTACGAGGCCGCCGTAAAGCAGCAGGACAAACAAACTGCCGCGCAGCAACCGGCCCACCACCCAGCCGTAACCGGTCGTGGTCGCGCCGAAGACGAAGTTGAACGCCCGGAAGAACCAGCCCAGGAGGGTGTCCATCAGCCAGGTGACAGGGTCTCGGGGACCGGCGTGCGGCCGCAACAGGATCGCCGCCAAAGCGGGACTGAGTGTCAGCGAGTTGAAGGCCGAGATCACGGTCGAGACAGCGATGGTCACGGCGAACTGCCGGAAGAACTGGCCAGTGATGCCGCTGATGAAGGCGCAGGGGACGAACACGGCGCACAGCACCAGAGCCACGGCGATCACCGGTCCGGTCACTTCGTCCATCGCCTTGCGCGCCGCCTCGCGGGAGGACTCGCCCCGCTCGAGCCAGCGCTCGACGTTCTCGACGACAACGATCGCGTCGTCCACCACGATGCCGATCGCCAACACCAGGCCGAAAAGAGAGACGTTGTTCAGACTGAAGCCGATGGCCTTCATCACGGCGAATGTGCCGACGATGGCGACAGGAACGGCGATCATCGGGATCAGGGTGGCCCGCCAGCTTTGCAGGAAAACCAGCACGACAATGCCGACCAGCACGACCGCCTCAAGGAGCGTGCGCACCACGTCGCGTACCGATTCGCGGATGAACGGCGTGGTGTCGTAGGCGATCTGGTACTCCACCCCCTCGGGGAAGTTTTCCTTCAGCTCCTCCATCTTGGCGCGAATCCGATTGCCGACGTCGAGCGCGTTCGTGCCGGGCAGTTGAAAGACAGCCAGCCCCGCCGACGGGCGACCGTCAAAGGTGCAGCCGAGGCTATAGTTCTGATCCCCCAGCTCGACGCGAGCGACGTCGCGGAGGCGAACGATCGCAACCGACGGTTGGCCCGGGCTGGCGGTTGTGCCGGCGCTGGACGAGCCGGTGCTGGATGAGCTGGAACTCGACACTCCTGACAATGAGCTCGCCGAACCTCCGCTCAGATTGGTGCTTGCCCCACCGGCGGTGACGGTCGCCCCGGCGCTTGAGGCCCCCCCAGTGGTCTGAGCGCCGCCAATGGTAGTGGTTCCGCCGGTCGCGGTCCCAGTCGCGCCGGACGTCGCAGTGCTGCCGCTGGTCGTTCCGGTCGCCGTCGCGCCGGACGTCGAACCACTTGTGTTTCCTGTGGTAGCACCGGTCGGCGAAGTGCTGCTGCCAGGCGTGGTGCTGCTTGTATGTGTTGTGCCGCCAGCGCTCGTAGTCGCGGAGCCCAGCGTCGGCGTCGCTCCCAAGCCATAAGTCGTCGAGGTCAACGTGGTCCGGGGCGAGGAGGTCCGGCTGACGCCGGTCAATCCGGAGCTTGTCGGGACGAGAGTCACCGGCGAGTT
Source organism: Planctomycetaceae bacterium (assembly GCA_035949535.1). Classification (GTDB taxonomy): domain Bacteria; phylum Planctomycetota; class Planctomycetia; order Planctomycetales; family Planctomycetaceae; genus DASPSM01. The sequence goes on from DASZIA010000040.1 coordinate 79,365, forward strand.
GCTTCGGGAAGACGGCTGTGCGAGGCCAGCCTTGACGATGAGATCGCCGAACTGCTCGGTGGTGGTCAGGCGACCGAGCGCGTTGATGGGCAACTCGAACGCTTGCGTCCGGGGCGCCGGCTGCTGGGCCAGCACCCCCAAAGGAGCGTCCAGGTTCTGAGCGCCCAGAGCGTTGGCAATGTCGCTGGCGGTCATGTTCAGCGACGCCAGCTTCTGCGGGTCGAGCCAGGCCCGGATGCTATAGTTGCCGACGCCGACGAAGTTGATCTGCGAGACGCCGTCGATGCGAAGCAGTTCGTCATAAACATGGATTTGAGCGAAGTTGCTCAGGTACACGTCGTCGTAGCGACCGTCCGGCGAGTAAAAGTTGATGATGTTGAGGATGTCGGGCGTCTTCTTGCGAATGGTGATTCCTTGAGCCTGAACCGACGTCGGCAGCAGCGGCTCCGCAAGCTGCACGCGGTTCTGAACCATAACCAGGGCCATGTTCAGATCGGTCCCAATGTCGAAGGTGACGGTCAGCGTGTACGAGCCGTCGTTACCCATCTGCGAGGCCATGTAGAGCATGCCCTCGACACCGTTGACTTGCTGCTCAATGGGAGCGGCCACCGTGTCGGCCATCACCTGGGCGCTGGCGCCCGGATAGTTGATGGTCACGGCCACCGCGGGAGGCGTGACCGGCGGGTACTGGGCAATCGGCAGCGAGAGCAGGGCGATTCCGCCCGTCAGGGTAATGAAGATCGACAGCACGGCTGCGAAGATCGGCCGATCGATGAAGAAGCGCGAGATCATGCGCCCACCCACGGCACTGCTGGTGCCCGACTACTCGCTCGAGGAGCCTTGCGCTCCCTCGCTCGGCGACGCGCCGAGCGTCGGCATGGCCGTTTGGTCGGGCCGGACATTCATTCCGGGCCGAACCTGTTGCAGCGCGCCCACCGCCACCCAGTCCTCAGGCTTGAGCCCGCTCTGGATCACGCGCAGACCGTTCTCCTGGAGCGCGCCCGTCGTGACGCGCCGATACTGGACTTTGTTTTGAGCATCAATCACGTAGACGTATTTCAGTCCTTGGTCCGAGCTGATCGCCCGATCGATGACCAAAAGCGCCGGGTGCTGTGCGCCGATCGGTAGGCGAATCCGCACAAACATCCCAGGCGACAGCAGCCGCACGCCTTGTGGGAGAATCGGATTCGGGAAGACGCCGCGCACGCTGACACTGCCAGTCGTCGGATTCACCTGGTTATTGATAAAGTCGATTGTTCCTGCGTGCGGAAAGCCTTCTTCGTCTTGCAGTCCCATGGAGACAGGGTTCTTATTCGCCACGGCCGGCTTGATCTTCCCCTCGGCGACCGCACGCCGAACGCGCAAGAGGGTCGGTTCATCGGTGTCGAAGTACGCGTACATCGGGTCCTGCGATACGACTGTGGTGAGCAGTGTCTGGTCCTGGTTGACCAGGTTGCCAAGCGTCAGGTAATAGCGGCTCACCCGGCCGTCGATGGGCGAGGTGACGCGCGTAAACTCCAGATTCAGCTGATAAATCGCGATGTTTGCTTGGGCGGACTGGACCTGGGAGGCGGCCTGTTCCTTCGTCGACTTGTATTGCTCAAATTGTTGCTCACTGATGGTCTTGTCCTTAATGAGTCGCGTAGCTCGCACGAAGTCCGCGTCGGCAAGCTGCTGCTGAGCCTTGTAAGTAGCGAGTTGTGCCTGACCCAAAGTCAGTTGGTCTTGATAAGGCCTCGGATCGATTTCGAATAACAGCTGGTCCTTCTTAACCTCGGAGCCCTCCTTGAAGGGCATCTGGACGAGATAGCCCGTGACCCGAGCGATGACGTTCACCGCCTGGACCGCGTCGGTCCGGCCGGTGAAGTCAACGTAGTCGGTGACCTCTTGTTGAACCGGCTTGCTGACCGGCACCGCAGGCGGCTGGGGCGGCGCGAGCTGGGCTGGCGCCTCGCCACACCCGCCACTCAATGCCAGCACGGACGCGCCAAAAAGAACAAGGATGCCATCGCGAAACATTGCGCACCTCCCGGGCCCGACGTAACGGTACGCCCGCTGGACCCATTAGTCCCCAACCGATAAGATTTGCGGTCGAATGCCCGCACGTCGAGAAACCCTTCGGCGAGAGGGTCCAGACACTCGTCAGGTTTCAGGCTGCTTGGACGGCCTGTTGCCTTCGCCGATCACCTCGACCTGCTGTCTTATTAGTTGGAGCGGTCACCTGCCAGCAGCATAAGTTCACAGGTCATCGTTTCAAGCTGTTTCAGCAGAGGAACCATCCGAGCGAACCATCTGGCAATCAGACGCGTGCGCGGACTTTCGTGCATCCAGCCCCCTACGCGACAAGAGTCCAGCCCGCCGACATAGCGAATACAGTGCCACGCAGACATTCCCAAAGTCCGGGATCACTTCGTGCATGTCACGAAGAGCGACTCATGTGAATCGTCCGGAAAACACTGCGATTGAAACCGCGCCGGCTTGGGCTACCTCGAAGAGGAATTCCCGGCTTAGAACTGGCGGCACCACTCACATTCCCTGGCACGCCAGACGGGGGTGGCGATTACGTTGGGCACGTTCTTTGCCCGTTCGGCACATGCGATTCCCAATCTCTTCTCTTCGCATCGCTTTTTGAGGAATCTTGCCCTCGCCCGCTGCTGTTTTTCGCACGCTTTCGGCCGTGTCTGAACGCGGCGGCGCCTGCTTTGGCATGGTTGCTGCGTGAGCCGCGGTACGTTCAGAGAGAGAATAACTCGGGCGGTAGGATTGGGATGATCAGTGAGTTACTGAGTTCCTGGTCCGATTTTCTTGGAGGGTGTCCGTATGTGGCGTCAAAGCAAAAGCCTTTTCCTCGCTAGAGCGGCACTCGTGGTTTCCGCAGTCACTGTTACGGGAGCCGCATGTTACGCGGGCGCCGACGGAGAATTGCAGAAGGTTTCGACGTCGAGCGTCCCCGCCGCCGCGCGCGACAAGCCCACGCTGTCTTACTGGCACGTCTGGACCGACGCGCACGGAATCAGCCACCAGAATCGCTGCGAGTTGAGCGCGTTTCAGCTGCAGAGCATCTCACCGGGCGCGTCGCCCTCCTGGATCGACAAGCAAACCGCCCAGGGGGCGACTGTGTTGATGGTGGTTCAACCCGTCGGCTGGGTGGGCGAGTGGCACGAGAATCCGAAACCCCAATGGATCATACCGCTTTCCGGCCATTGGTTCGTGGAGACCATGGACGGCACGCGCGTCGAGATGGGGCCGGGTGAGATCTCATTCGGCGGAGACCAGAACACCAAGCCAGACGCCCGGGGCCGCAGGGGGCACCGCTCGGGCACGGTCGGGAACCAGCCCTCCATCAACTTGATCGTGCAACTGCAAAGTGACCCCAGCGCCGGCCGACCCTGCGGCTTCAAGTAATACTGGGGCCTTCCCGAAATCCCGCCGGGCGACAGGTTTCAGAGTGATCGAGACGGCAGCGAGGATTGCGATTGATCTTTGACCACCACGATTGATGTTTGACCACCCTTTGATGAAGGAGGAGCAATCTCCAAGCGGCCGGACTTCCGTGTCGCCGTTCGCTCCTTCCTGGACGCCGGACTGTCGAAGCTTCGCCGTGGGCCAGAAACGCGGCATCCGGCCGCGAAAGGATTTCCAGTTCCTTACGCAGACCGTTGAGTAAGATCGCGCTCAAGGATACTCGTGAAGAGAACCAAGCTGCCCGCACATCGGGTCTCGCAAGAAAACACGAAATTGGAGCGCCCATGTCAACAGCCCAGGACGCCGGAACACGCAACGAGACCGCAACACCGAAACTGAATAATCCAGTTGCGCCCGCGGCGGGCTGTGGGCCGAATGCCCCAGGCCCTTTCTCCCAGAGTGATTACCACCATCCGGCGGCCGCGTGGGGGGCGGCGAAAAGTGTGGGACTAGTCCTCTTGCGGCAAGGGGAACTGGTTGAGGGCACGCGGGCCGTCTTCCGAATGAACCACGAGAACGGCGGCTTCGACTGCCCCGGCTGTGCCTGGCCCGACGACCGCAAGGGCCTGCACATGGACATCTGTGAAAACGGCATCAAGCACGTCACGTGGGAGATGACCAGGAAGCGCGTCACCCGCGAATTCTTTGCGGCCCATACCGTGTCCGAGCTGCTGACCTGGAGTGACTTCGCCCTGGAGGACGTGGGGCGGCTAACCGAGCCGATGTCGTACAACGCGGCGACGGATCGTTATGAGCCAATTTCCTGGAACGATGCATTTGCACTGATCGGTGAGCGCCTGCGGGGTCTGGCGAGTCCGCACCAGGCCTCCTTCTATACCTCGGGCCGACTCAGCAACGAGGCGACCTTCCTGTATCAGCTCTTTGCTCGTGAGTTTGGCACGAATAATCTGCCCGACTGTTCCAACATGTGCCACGAGGCCAGCGGGCGGGCGCTGACGGCCGCCTTGGGAACCGGAAAAGGGACGGTCGACCTGGTCGATTGGCAGAAGGCCGACGCGATCTTCGTGATCGGCGTCAACGCCGCGACCAACGCACCGCGGATGCTCACTGCTCTGGCGGACGGCGTCAAAAAGCGGGGATTGAAGATCGTCCACATCAATCCACTCGTCGAGGCAGCTGCCACGCGGGCCATCACACCGCATGAGATCCTCGACATGATGTTGTTTCGCGCGACGCCGACCAGCAGCCTGAACGTCCAACCGCGGATCGGCGGAGACATGGCACTGATGCGTGGAATCGCCAAACACCTGCTGGAGGCGGCGCAGACGGACCCGAACGCGATTGACTCGGCCTTTCTCGACCACCACACCGCGGGCTTGGCGGCGTACCGCACCACGTGCGAAGCGGTCACTTGGGACCAGCTGGAGCGCCAATCCGGCGTGTCCGTGGACCAGATCCGCGCGGCTGCGGAGATCTATCGCCAGGCCCGTTCCTGCGTCATCAGTTGGTGCTTGGGCCTCACCCAGCAGAACCACGGAGTGGACACAATCCGCGAAATCGTCAACGTGCTCCTCTTGCGCGGAAACATCGGACGGGAGGGGGCCGGTCCATGCCCGATCCGAGGGCACAGCAATGTGCAGGGCAATCGCACGTGCGGTGTCGACCATCGTCCAACTGAGTCGTGGCTCGCGCGGCTGGACGCCGCCTGCGGCATCACGTCCCCTCGCGCGCGCGGGCTCGATACGGTGCAAACGATCAAGGCCATGCACCGGGGCGACGTCAAAGTGTTTGTGGGGATGGGGGGCAACTTCGCGATGGCGACGCCGGACAGGAACCTCACATTCGAGGCTCTGCGCCATTGCGAGCTGACCGTGCACGTCAATACGAAGCTCAACCGCAGCCATCTGGTCCACGGGCGGCAGGCTCTGATTCTGCCCTGCCTGGGACGCACCGAGCGGGACATCCAGCGTGCCGGGCTGCAGCAGGTCACGGTCGAGGATTCCATGAGCATGGTCCACCTGTCGAAGGGCATGAAGGAGCCAGCCTCGCCACAGCTGCGCTCCGAGCCGGCCGTCATTGCCGGGATTGCTCTCGCGACGCTGCCCGAGTCTCGCACGCCTTGGGAAGAGTACATCGGTGATTACGACCGCATCCGCGACAAGATGGCCGAAGCGATCGATGGGTTCGAGGACTTCAACCGCCGGGTCCGCCAGCCATTGGGGTTCCGACTCAAGCAGTCCGCCCGGGAGCTGGCGTTCAACACCGAAACGAGTCTCGCGAACTTTTCCGCCGCTGCGTTGCCCGACGTTGTCTTGCCGCCCGGCAGGCTGATGTTGGGGACCATGAGGTCGCACGACCAGTTTAATACCACGATCTATTCCGACGACGACCGCTACCGAGGCGTCAAGAACCTACGGACGCTGTTGCTGATGAATGAGTCCGACATGCGCGAGCGAGGCCTCGACGAATTCGCGTTGATCGACGTCACTAGCTTCGCCAAGGACGGCTCGACGCGCTCGGTGCAAGGGTACCGGGCTGTGCGCTACAACATCCCGCAGGGCTGCGCAGCCGGCTACATGCCCGAGCTCAACGTGCTTTGCCCGATCGACGACTACAGCCCACAAAGCGACCAGCCTTTGATGAAACACTTGGTCGTCGAAGTGACTGCGTCTCGTCTGCCAAATACGAGCGATACTGCTCAAGGGGGTGCCGCATGACTCCGATCCAATCAGACCAGGGAGTCGTCGGCGTGGTCATGGAAAGGGTCGTGGGGTCGACCTCCGCCGGTCGCACCGACACGCTTTCCGTCGAGGAGCCCCTGGAGATCCGCCTCGTCGTCGACGGCGATGAAGAATCATCGGGCCGGTCCGTCGCAGTCACCATGCGAACGCCCGGGGACGACCGCGATCTGGCCGTCGGATTCCTCTTCACTGAGGGGATTGTCTCGGACCCTGACGAAATCGCGGGTATCCGTCGCGAGCGCTGCAACGTGGTCAAGGTGATCCTGCGGCAGGGGGTGAAGGTCGATCTCGCGCTTCTCGAACGCCATTCGTTCATTGCATCCAGCTGTGGCGTCTGCGGCAAGCGATCGATTGCGGCGATCCGAGTGCGCTGTAAGTACCCACTTGCCGGCGGAAAGCCGCGCTTGGCTAGCGACATTGTCCACTCCTTGCCCAAAGCGCTCGTGGCAGCTCAGGAGGCCTTTGCATCCACCGGCGGAATTCATGCCTCTGGACTGTTCGACGAAACGGGAAGGCTACTACTGGTCCGCGAAGATGTGGGAAGACACAACGCACTCGACAAGCTGATCGGAGCCCAATTCCTGGCTGGGGCCCTGCCTCTGTCCGACGGTATTGTGCTCGTCAGCGGTCGGGCAAGTTTTGAGCTGGTGCAGAAGGCGGCCGAGGCGGGCGTGCCGGTGCTTGCCGCCGTCGGGGCGCCGTCGAGCCTCGCGGTCCAGCTCGCGGAGAAATGTGGAATGACCCTCTTGGGT
>DASZIA010000041.1:0-6288 GCA_035949535.1 Planctomycetaceae bacterium
TGACAATGATGAAGTACCCCGAAAGCCAAGAGCCCAAGAACAGGGCGATCGCGGCCGCCAAGTGTCCGCGCGGACCCAATCGCCGCTCGCCGAAGAGAAACAGCCCGAGAAAGGCCGACTCCAGAAAGAAGGCAAAGATGCCCTCCATCGCCAGAGTTTGCCCGATAACTTCCCCCGCGTATTTCGAGAACTGGGCCCAATTCGTGCCGAATTGAAATTCGAGGGGAATCCCGGTCACGACGCCCATTGCGAAATTGAGACCGAAGATGCGGGCCCAGAAGCGCGCCACCTCGCTATAGCGCTCATTCCCGGTGCGAAGTGCGGCGATCTTGAAGAGGACGATGAGCAAGGCCAGCCCCATCGTCAGCTGCGGAAACAGGTAGTGGTACGTGACCGTAAAGGCAAACTGCATGCGATGCCACAGAAGCGCATCACCGGTCATGATGTTGTCTCCACGGGCGTCTACACGCGAGTGAACTCGGATCTCGTCGAGCGAGCGGAGAAGGGGCGCACCGGAGGCGGCAGCTCACTGTGGCTCGAAACGGCCAAATCACGCCTCACCCATTTGCGTACATGGCGTCAAGGTGCTGGTGTGCCAACTGCAGGCCGGCGGGATAGTCGGTTCGTCCGCCGACGACTTCGATGTAGCAGGCCTTGTCGCCCTTGCTGGCCCTTTCCAAGGCGCGGTCGAGTTCTCCGAGCGTCGCGACCTTGGCAGTGCACCAGTCTTCGCACCCCAAAGCGGCCGGGAGCGCGTGATAGTTCCACTGCGCCAGATCGTTGTATTCCCAATTCGGGTCGTACTCGAGAGCCCGCTCGATCGCGTACCCCTGATTATTGAGCACAAAAATCACCGGCTTGAGCTTGTTGCGGCCCATCGTGCCAACGTCGAGCGCGGTGAGTTGGTGCGAGCCGTCGCCGGTGAAGAGCACCGTGCGACGTGAGCGGTCGGCGAGTGCAATCCCCAGAGTCGCACCCGTTGCCCAGCCGATCGAGCCCCACAGGGTCTGACTGTGAACCTCTGCTCCATCCGGCAAGCTGAGCGGTGCAATGCCGGCCGAGGAGGTGCCGTTTTCGATGATGATTCGATCGTTGGATCGCAGGAATTGCTGATACCGGGGGTAGAGCGCCTCGGCGGTAATTGGGTCGCTTGCATCGCCGTTCTTCTTTTCGAGCGCGGGTTTTCGTGGCGCCCGATAGCCGAAGTTCTTGTGGACGGCAGCGGTGAGGCCATCAAACACGTCGCCCATCTGAACCGGATTAAAGACGCGATCGCCGACGCGGACGTAGTCGATGCCGATGGTCACGAATTTGTCCGGTGCGATCTTGTGTGAATAGGCGCTGGTATTGATGTCGTGGAAGCACACTCCTCCGGCGTCGATAACGAGATCGGCCCCCTCCACCGCTCGCAGGACCTCGGGTGAAGACGCGGCCCCGGAGTACATCCCGGCGAACTGCGGATGCGACTCATTCAAAATCCCTTTATCCATCGCCATGGTCGCGAAAGGACAGCCCAGCTTCTCGATGAGCGCCTGTAGTTTCTGTTGAAGCCGGAAACGTCCAACGGTGTAGGCGGGAAGCACGGCGACCGACTCTGCTCGCTCGATGCGCTCGGCGAGGGCGGCGATCGCGCCGGCGAGATCCGGGCCGCTGGCGGGCTTGGGCCAGACGGGAGCAGCGACCGGACTTACAGGAACGAGGGCGTAATCCGAGGCAACCAAGATGTAGGCGGGCCGACTCTCCGCCCGCGCAGTCGCGATGATCCGTTCCATTTCGCCGATGCAATTGTCCGGCGTAATCACGGCGGACACGCACGCGGCTTGCGCGGAGATGTTGGCGAAATTCTGGAAGACGCCGTCGCCCAGTGTGTGGTGCGTGATCTTGTGAAGGCGCTGTTGCCGCATGGTCTGCATACCGACGATATGGAAAACGCACGATCGCTCGGCCTTCGCCCCCATCATTCCGTTCAGGGCGGACAACTCGCCGACGGCGTAGGTCGTCATCAACATCGAGCAACCGCGAACGCGGGCATAGCCATCGGCGGCATAGGCGGCATCCAGCTCATTGGAGCAGCCGATCCACTTGACACTCTTGCTGCGAACGACTGCGTCGCACATCCGAAACACATAGTCGCCCGCCACGCCAAAACAGTCCGTGATTCCTTCCTTCGCGAGCCGCTGGATCACATAGTCGCCGACCTTCAACTGAGCGCTCACGATGATCTCCTCAGAAAACTGGCCAAGCGATCGACAGGAAACCAAAACGGATAACGTTGAAACCGTCCTCGCGTCGATCGACAGCGTCGTCCATCCGCGATTCTTGTGCCAAGGATAAATTACGAATCGCCGCGCGGATAACGGTGTACTGGCATCCGATGAGCAATCCAACTCGTGGCTTGGCTCGTCGCTTCACCACGGCTCGGGACAATGATCGAAGGTGCTGGAATCGAATGACGAATTCTCGGCAATTGTCGATTTCTCGCCAGGGACGGCGCAACAGCCTTCGGAATGTGCGAACGCCTACAAAACAGCAAGGTTTCCGTCTAAACTCGACGTGAAATCGGGCAGGGGAACCCTCACCTCATTTCGCTGCGGAACGTGTCATGGCAACGGCTCCGACGAGCGAACCCAGGCAATCGATTTCCTCCGCGGACCATTTGCGGCGTTTGGTCGAAACAGCCCCCGCTCTAATGCACAGCGCGCAACCGGACGGAAGCCTCGATTTTTGCAACCAGGGCTGGCTTGATTTCTTGGGGGCCAGCATGCGGGACCTCCAGGGCTGGGGCTGGGCGCACTGGGCGCATCCGGATGACCTGCCGTCCTTCGCTGACAAATGGCGAGCCTGCTTGAGCACGGGCGAGTGTTTCGAGGCTGAGGCACGGGTCCGGCGGGCCGACGGGCAGTTTCGCTGGGTTTGGATGCGCAATGTTCCCTTGCGCGACGAAACGAGCCGCATCATCAGGTGGTACGGAGCCGGCATCGATATCGAAGATCGCAAACGCGCTGAAGAGGCCCTGCGACGAAGTGAGGGGTATCTCGCGGAGGGACAGTCACTGACGCACACGGGAAGCTGGGCGTACAACCCGAGTGGTGTGTTCGATTTCTTTTCGGAAGAGACTTACCGGATATTCGGATTTGATCCGACCAAGCCGCTCACACTCGATGGCTATCTTGCTCATGTCCATCCCGAAGATCGCGCAGAAACGGCCGCGATCCTTCAGAAAATGGCTGCCGAAGGTTGCGGCTGCGATCACAAATACCGGATCGTCCGACCCGGCGGCGAGTTGCGAAATATCCGGTGCGTGGGCAGAGCCGTTCGCGAAAACGGAGTGGTGACGCAGCTTGTCGGCACTTCGATGGACATCACCGAGCAGGAACAGATGACTTGCGAGCTGCGGCGAAGCGAGGCTTATTTAGCCGAAGCTCAGCGGCTCAGCCACACGGGGAGCTTTGGCTGGAACGTAGCGAGGAATCAAATCTCTTGGTCGGACGAAACCTTTCGGATTTATGAACACGACCGGACGAAGATCAAACCGACCCTGGAAACGGCGATGGAGCGAATTCATCCCGATGACAGGAAATTCGTTCAAGACATGATCAATTGCATCCTCAAAGAGGGGAAGGGCTGGGATCTCGAGCATCGGTTAATGATGCCGGACGGGAGAGTCAAGCACCTGCACACCGTGGGGAAGCCGCTCGTCAACCAGGCAGGCGAGGTGGAGTTCGTGGGGTCCGTCGCGGACGTCACTGAGGCCAAGAAGGCGCTTCGGGAGATCCAGGATCTCAAGGATCGGCTTTACAAAGAGAACATCGCACTCAAGGAAGAGGTCGATCAAGCGTCGATGTTCGAGGAGATCGTGGGGTCCTCGGAGCCGCTGCGGCGGGTCCTTACGCATGTGGCGAAAGTCGCGCCGACAGATTCGACTGTGCTGATCACGGGCGAGACGGGAACAGGCAAAGAGCTGGTGGCGCGCGCGATCCACAAGCGCTCACCGCGTTCCGGGCGGGCCTTCATCCGGGTGAACTGCGGCGCGATTCCGCAGTCCCTGATCGGCTCAGAGCTGTTTGGCCATGAAAAGGGGGCATTCACCGGCGCAACACAACGGCGCCCGGGCCGATTCGAGCTCGCCGACGGCGGCACCCTCTTCCTGGATGAAGTCGGGGAATTGCCGTTGGAGACGCAAGTCGCTCTGTTGCGCGTGCTCCAGGAGCGCGAATTCGAGGGAGTCGGAGGATGCGAGCCCGTCACGGTCGATGTGCGCGTCCTCGCCGCCACAAACCGGAATCTCCAAGACGAGGTCAGCGATAAGTCATTCCGGGAGGACCTGTTCTACCGGCTGAATGTCTTTCCGATCCACATGCCATCGTTGCGCGAGCGCGTCGATGACATTCCGCTCTTGGTCCAGTATCTCGCCGAGCGCTACGCGCTCAAGGCAGGCAAAAGGATCAAAAGCATCGAGAAACGGACGCTCGACCTGCTGCAAAGCTACCACTGGCCCGGCAACATCCGCGAGCTGCAAAATGTGATCGAACGGGCCGTCATCCTATGTGATGGGGAAGTGTTGTCGGTTGACGAAACCTGGCTGCCCCGTGAACAGCCCGCGCCGTTTCCACAATCCGGTGCGCTCGTGGCTTCGCTCATCGATCAGGAACGTCAACTCATCGAGTCTGCCTTGTCCGAATGCCGAGGTCGAGTCTCCGGAGCATCCGGCGCCGCCGCGAAACTGGGCATTCCCCGATCGACGCTCGAGTCGAAAATCCGAGGCTTGCAGATCGACAAACATCGGTTTCGATCGTCTTGACGAGCCGAACAGGGGATCTGGAGCCGTCACGAGCAAGTTCAATCTCCGCGGTATGTGCGCCCTGTTGCCGATTTTTCGACAATTGGCGAGCAATCACCACCCGAAACGACCACGACTTTCTTGATCGACACCGGGTCCGTCCCTTCACGTCGAGAGCTACCTCTGCCGACAAGCCTGGATCCTGGAAACGCGACCCAGTTCCTGCGCAGCGTGGCACGTCCGTTGCGTTGGCCCCAGTATTGGCGAATGACGGACGTTCGCTGTCGAAAACAATCCAAGGCAGAAACGGATTCGTCGGCCGGGGCGCCGATTTCTGAGAAATCAAAGCTCGGTGATCCCCAGTCCGCGCGGCCCAATGCCGCTGCTGTGTACTCAAGGGGGCTGAGCGATGCCAGACGGCAAGCGTAGTCGCAGGCACTGGGGGAGCCTGGCGAAACGCCAATGGTACGCCCGGCACCGAGCCGTGCGGTTCGCTCGACGGATGAGGGGCCTCTCTTGGCAAAACGTTTGAATCAGAAAGACGGGTGCAGCGATGTGCGAGTTCTTAGTTTATGCGATCATACCCCAGTTATGGCGATGGGAAATCAGGCGGGGTGGAGCGCTGCTCCGATGCGGCACTGCCTCGACCAGGATCGCCGCCGAGACCGCAGTCAAGCGCGTCATCGAGAGTGGATCTGTGACGAGAGGCAACTGAAAAAAGTCGGTGCGATGGACTCATCAATGATCACGGCCACGGCCGCCCTGCTTGGGTCTCTCGCGGGTGCCTCCGCCTCGATTTTCACAACTTGGATGACCCAGCGAAGCCAGTTCACTCGCGAACGCGCGGTTGAGGAGCTGCGCCGACGAGAATTGCTGTATGAGGGATTCATTAAGGAGGCGTCGAATTCCATAATCGATGCCCTGAGCAATTCCTTGGACCGACCGGACAAGTTTGTGCAACTCTATGCCAACCTGAGCTGCATCCGACTTCTTTCCTCTCAACCGGTCCTGGCCGCGGCTGAAGAGTGCTGCCGTCAAATTGTCGATTTGTATTCCAAGCCGAACCTGTCAGTGGATCAAATCCGCGCGACGTTTGAAGTCGATCATTTCGATCCTCTGAGGGACTTCAGCGCCGCGTGCCGCGCGGAACTCCATGAGCTCGCGCGTTAGTGCTCAACCTGGTCCCACTGCGCCTTTGACTGTCCTCTCGTTCGTCTTCTCCGCCACTTCCACCACTCCGCTCGCAATCTCTGCGTCCGAGCCGCCTGAGCTTTTTCAAGTGTGATCTCGGCTAACGGTTTGTCGCGTCCCGGCTTCTCGTCCACTCCCCAGAAACGCCGCCGCGGCACCACTTCCGTCCGCGTCCGCCATGATTTCATGCTCAGGAATCCGTTACCGACGCACATGCTTAATAGCGCTGCCGAAAACTCGACAATTGTCGAAAAGTCGGCATCGCCGCGACCAAGAATCGTCATTTCGTCGGTGCAGCAAGGGCGGCACTTTTGTTG
>DASZIA010000042.1:0-3818 GCA_035949535.1 Planctomycetaceae bacterium
TCGATCGGGAATCGGCTCGCGGGCCAGGGCGGAGTCGGAGAGCAGAGAGATGAGGACAATCGCGGTGCTCGCGATCGACCTACGAGTCCCAACGGCGGACCCCCTCACCCCTAGCCCCTCTCCCGCGAGGGGAGAGGGGAATAAGAATTGTTGGAGTCGGGACCTTCCCACCAAGACCGTGTGTCGGTTCTTTCCCCCCTCTCCCCTTGCGGGAGAGGGGCCGGGGGTGAGGGGTCCCCGCGCACCCGACGATACTCGCCTGCCGGTGCTTAGTTCCCCGCCAGCGCTGCAGGCACCGGCTGGCGACAGAGCGTGTCGAAACGGGCTCGGCATTCGCGCAAAAGCTCGCTGTAATCTCTTCGCCAGAGGGACCTCGACCACGCGGCCAGCTCATAATAGCCCGCGTAACCTGCCTCGTCGAACGCTCGCACAATGGTCGAAAGCGGGAGCTCGCCGTCCCCGAGCATGCGACGGTCACCTCGAGCTGTGGTCGGTGAATCGCACAACTGAACGACGCCCACCTGCGGCGCCAATTCGGAAATTCGCGCGAGCAGGCGCCTCTCGCTCCACAGGTGGTAAACGTCGAAGGCGATTTTCAGACCGCGACCGGCATTGCCGATGACTTCCAGCGTCTCGTCGAGCGCATGCAAAAACGTCCACGCGCGCGAAAAGTCACGGCGCATCGGTTGCAGGGCCAACGCGACACCCGCCTCAGCCGCTTCCGGTGCAAGCACCGAGAGCGCCTCGGTGATGAGACGTCGCGCGTGGGTATCGATATGCCCGTTACGGGGCCCACTGACGATCACTAGACACTCGGCGCCGACCAGCGCCGCCTGCTTAATTGCCGTGCGAGCATCAGCGAGGGAATCTTCGAAGCTCCAGCGATTGGTGCCGGTGAAGCCTCCGGCCCACGACAGGCTCGACACCGAGATTCCCAGCTCGCGCAGCAGATCGGCGGTCCTTTCTTCGCCAAAGCCGCTCAGCTTCGGACGCCAGAGGCCTATCGCCCGAAGACCCTCGCGATGATAGGCGATCAGTTCATCGTCGAGGTCCCAGGCAAGCGTTGTCAGATGGTTAACCGAGAGCCGCATCATGCCGGGGCTCTTGGTTTGATGACGGAGCTGCTGCTCCGTTTCGGGCTGCGTCAATGCAGGCTGTTCGACCACGATTCTTGTCTCCAGTGTTTCGCGGCTGCCCCGCCCGGTCCTGGTTGTCCCGAGCTTGGTGATCATTCCACAAATGGCCCTGGCCCCGTTGATTCTGTCCCGCTCGGACGCGAGACAGCGTCGTTTTGCTGAGTGCGTCAGTCCCTCCAAGAGTGGTTTATTTAAGCGTAAACCGGCCCGGAACAGAGATGGAGACTCTGAGAAATCGATTGCAAAGCGGATGGTCGGATGCGCGACCTTAGAAGCAATGGGGCCCCTTTTTTTCATAGCGGGCTTCACGAGAGCGTCACAGCATAACGCCCCGCCACAGCACGGGCAATCTTAATAACGCCTGCGCTGGCGCGGCCCGTATCTGTCAACCGGCAGTCGTGATTTTCACCGATGGATCATCAGCGACATTGACCCAGACGTGAACGTGCGGACTGCCGCGGAAGTGCCAGACGAACGACGGTCCCTCCAACCGCCAGATGTCCCAGACCTGGTCGTTACCGATGTCGCCCGATTGATAGAAGGCGATGCGGCACGCGTCGAGCCCGCCCTGCGCATCGAGACAGCGAACGACATGATTGCGATCCGACGTCCGGTAAGGCTCGATCAGCGATTCGAGCACGCCCTTGAGATGGGCCTTCTGGTCGCGGGTCAATTCGCTGGCTGGCAGCCCCTCGAATTTTCCGCGGTCGCGGAACTGCACACGACGTTCCTGCGGCGCCTGCTCGACGAGCGCCTCCTTGCGATGCCTTCCATCGAGCATCTGATAGAGCGAGTTGGCCTTGAGCCCCTGGTTCCAGAAGACGTTGCCCGGATGATCGGCTTTTTCGTTAAAGCCCTGAGCGGCGTGCCCGTAAAAGATCGGTCCGCCGAAGGCGACGTGCTCCGACGAGTTGCCGTCGCAGCGGATGGTCAGGTGCCGGCCCGTCATCACGAACTCGAACTTGCCGCTCTCGTGCGTGCCAAAGAGCGCGATCGACTGCGCCTGGCCGTAGCCGCCGGCGTCGTCAGCCAACTGCTTCTTGATGCGGTCTTTCCAGTCCGGCGTATACAGGCCGAAGTAGAGGGCCTCGATCAGCTCCTGCTGATCCTTGGTGAAGAAGTCACTGGCGACTTTCTCTTCGGTGATCTGCCAGTTGTTGGCGACGTGCATCCGCAGGAGGCCCCGTTTGTCCATGAAGTCCCAGGGGAAGCAGATCTTTTGGCGCTGCGCCGGCGAGAGCGACGCGTAGAGTTTTTTGGCCAGGCTTTCGGGCACCGGATTGCCGTTTGCCGGGCCAGTCTCCTTTGCGAACGCGGTTCCCGGCAAGGTGACGCTCGACGCCGCGATGGCCGTCGCGCCAATTGTTTTGACGAATTGGCGGCGATTGACTGGAGGAATTTCTACGTCCGCACAATCGGGACAGCTCTCGAACGGCCGCATCGCCCTCTCCTTCTCCCAGAGTCAAAAACTACGCGAGTCCCCAACGGGACCGATTCGCGTCGAAAGAATTCGGACTGATCGAGGCACGGCTTAAGTATGCACGCGACGATGCGAAAAACGCAATCGCATTCGAGACGGTGCGGCGCGCATGCACCGAAACGCGCGTACGCGCTTCAAGATTGAGCGGCGCCTAGCGTCAATCTTTTCTGCGGGGCGGCGAGCGCGGCCACACCTGAAGTTGCGCGCCCGATTGCGACGCTTGTGAAGAGTTCTTACGAGTGCGCGCGCAATCGGGAGGGCCAACTCGCCCTCCCGATTCTGAAAATCCCGCGCGGCTACTCGTTGCCGCCGCCGTTGTTGTCGTTGGAGCCTTGATTGTTGCCCCCGCGTCCACCACGGCCGCCACGGCGCTGCCCTTGGTTCGGCTGCTCGGGTTGCTTGACTTCGCCCTTGGGCGCAGCCGGCTTCAACATTTCCACGAGCTTTTTCTTCAGGGACTCGCCGTCGATGCCCCGATCGATCTTCAGCACCTGGAAGCTGGTCGCCGTGGGGACAGCCGCCTTATCGAGATACAGCACGAGCTGTTCCATGTTCCCCATCAGCCAGGCAGGGCACGAGACCAAAAGCGTGTTCGACGCGTCGTCGGCGGCGAGCGACAGGTCGCCCTTGAAGCGCCCTTGGCTCATCTTTCCATCCTCGTGGTCGCCGAAATCGTAGACGTAGGTAAAGCCACGTCCGCGGCCTCCGCTCTGGTTCTTGGACTGGTTGTAGCTTTCCAGAGCTTTGTCGTTGGCGCTCAAGAGGTCCTTGTACACTTCCTTGACGGTTTCGGCGATCACCGATGGTTTGGAATGCTGGATCAGAAAAGGCTTGGTGATCCGCGACATCCGCGTGTTCGGCTTCTCCGGCCGGTCGTAGAGCTTGACGATGTCCTTGATCCGCTTGAGCACGTCGGGCGTCGCGCCCTGCACGAGGATCGAGTTGGTCGCGTCGTCGTCGATGAATTTCAGCGGCTTGCGCTGTGACAGGCGGGGCGTCTCGTCCTTCTTGTTGCTGTCGGAATCATCAAACCACCAGCGGTTAAAACGCTTGTCCGCGTTCGACTCCTTCTTTTCGACCGAGAAGAAATCGTCGAGCATCAATTTCATCGACGACGCGGTCGCGTATTGCATGTAGACCACGTCATAGTCCTTCCGCGGAGGCGCCAAGCGGGCCATGAGCTCTTCGAGCTGATCGAGGGC
>DASZIA010000043.1:0-9805 GCA_035949535.1 Planctomycetaceae bacterium
TTGTGATCGAATCGCTGCCACCCGATGAAGACCTGCAGCTCATTGCGCTTTGCGATGGCTGGGTCTCTAACTCGCCGACCCAGAATGAGGTCCAAGCTTACGCCGCCAAACATGGCCTCTCGCAGCTCCAATATACTGGCCCCAATTCGACCTTTGTCTATCCAAACCTCGATCGCTTGGAAGGTTCGATCCTTCGGCCGATCGTCTCCATGAATCCCACGGCCGATTGCGAGGTGACCGTCATCGACGATGCAGGCCGTCCGCTCCCGGATGCGATGGTCTCGTTCTGGCCGAACCAGCTTTTTTTCATGAGCGGTTCGAACATCGTCGGGAGCGGCTTCGATGCGATGAAAATGCTTCGGTCGCAAATCGGATGGAGGAAAGCCAAGCCTGACGTCGACTGGCGGCGGTTTTCCAAGGAATACGCGGCCAAAACGAACGAGCGCGGCATCGCACTCATCCACAATTTGCCCGTGCCGGGCGCCGGAGAGCGGGAAAGAGCCACGGAAGCAATGTTCTCTGCGTCGCACGAGACATACGCCTCAACGGCCCCTTTGTTCCCTGCACCCCACGCGAACGTCAGTCTCGAGTCCGGCAAGACGGGACAGGTCACCGTCCGCCTGCATCGCAAGACGGCACAGCTTGATACGATTCCGACCCCGGGGAAAGGGCGATGAGCTTTTCGTTGCGACACAAAGGATCGTGAAAACGGAAGTCATCCGCCTGGTTGAGCGAGCCCCCGCGTATTCAGAAGATCAGTGCAATCAAAAGAGCTGCGTCCTCAATCATCGTTCGCTGTGATTGCTCCAATCTCAACTTGCCGTCCGTCGTACCAACCGTGTTGGCGAAGGATGGGAAGCACCCTGTCAGACAATAAGAGCCGCCGTGACAGGCACCGCAAACTCATCGAGGCGTGGTCGAAGATCCGAAGCACCGCCATCCTGACTTTGGAATTTGGACCCAGGACTTTGGACTAATCCTGGACACTCAAAAGTGAAAGTCGAGGCCGATGTTCAGGCCCTGTGCCCAATAGCCGGCGGTCTGAAAGTGGTTGCCGGGCTCGTTTGGGCCACCGGTCCCATACGACGCATCCGACGGCACCAGGGTCGGGCTGACGACTCGCGTGACCTGATCGCCGGGCCGCACCACGTTGGTCCAGTACAGGAACGAGTATCCCAGTCGGGCGGAGATATACGGCGTGATCGCCAGGTTGAAATTCAAATCCTCCTCGGGGACCAGTGAGAACTTGGTTTGGGAATAGCTCCCGATGTTGGCCGTCGTTGCGAGGATTCCCCCGGGGGCGCTGCTCACGGCGCCCGCTCCGTTCACGACCTGCGTCGCGCCGCTGATCTCAGTCCGCTCCACCGTCGCACCCAGACCCAGCCTGGTCACCGACTCGATCGAGAACGGGCCCGCGGTCCAGGTCAACCGGCCTCCCAGCTGCCCGCCGAAGAAATTGTTCGTCGTCTTGAAGCGGTCGAAATCGAATAGGACGCTCGACGTGTCGACCGGCTGCCCGAGGAAAGTGAGAGCGCCCGAGGTCAGCGGCGCGACAGAATCGTCGATCTCCAGCGATTCCGTGAGGTTCATATAGCGGAAACCTGCGAGCGCCTCGAGCCGCCAATGGTCGTTTTGGAAGACCTTCCGCAAGCCGTTGAGTTCCCAGCTGAGAAACTCGCTCGTGCTCCTCACCGACGTACCGCCGGAAAGAGAACCGGGAAACGAATCGGCGTAAGCCGTCTCTGTATTGTTGTTGGCGTTCACCACCGGACGGGCGATGAGCGGATTGCCGTTCTGGTCCGAGAACGCATCAAACCCCGCCTCCTGTCTGCCGAGGATGATGAATACGCTCTGGAGTCCCCACGTCTCGTGCGAATCGAAGTAGCCACCAACATCGAGCCGCCAACCGCTCGTCGCACCCAGGCCGACGCTGCCATCTCCGTACAAAATGCTGGTGTTCGGCTGGCCGAGGGCGCCCGGCGCCGAATCGCTCGTGCTGCCGGTCGTCACCAGCGGCGGGAGCGGAGCACCCTTGGTCCACCAGACGAGATAGTCCGAACGCAGCCAGAACCGCGGCGGATCGGGGCTGAACGCCGGGAAGAACACCATGGGCGGCGGAACGTAGGTCGGCAGCGGAGCATAGCCCGGCGGCGGCCCGTAAGCCGGCGGGGCATAACCAGGAGGCGGTGGGTAACCCTGCGGAGGTCCGGTCAGCGGCGGCGGATAGCCTGGCGGACCGGAATCTCCACGACCCGGCGGACTGCTCGGGCCGTCAGTGTACGGGTTTGCCGTGGGATCGCCGGGCGGCTGCGGACTCGGTGGCGCCGAGAATCCCTCATGCGTGAGTGGAGCGGGCGGAGTCGACGGACCGTCGAAGCTCTGCCCAAACAGTTGTCCTGCGCTCAGGAGCGCGATAGCCAGCGCGAACGCGCCGGCGAACCATCGCCTCGAGACCATTCGACCCTCACAGAAATGCACTTGCGGGGTCGCATTTTTATGAAAAAGCGAGGTTTCGAGCCAGACCGAACCCTTGAACAGAGATGCCGGAAGATCGCAAAGCTGGGCGGCAGCTGGCTGAAGTTTTTCGGTTTCTTAAGGCGATCCCTATTTCTGCGAACCGCGGGGCTTTGCGGAACCTGGCAAAACCTCACGCAAGAATTCCTTTGCGAATTTTTCGTCCCGGGCCAGATGCCGATTGACCAGCGCCAGGGTTTTGCGAATCCGCAGCACGGTCTGCTGCATGGGGCCGGTCAGCCGCTCGAGGATTTCGTCCGGAGCGAATTGCTCCAGTTCGCGGATCGATTGGACCTTGAGAAAGTCGAAGATCTCGCGCGCCTGGTAATCCTTTTGGAAGACCAAATCGAGACGTGCGTCGACAGGCACACGCACACGCCCAAATCCGGTCGATTTCTTCCGGCGTGCGGTCGGCTTCTTGGCGAGCAGGCCCTTCTTCGCGGGCTTCGGGCTCGGCTTTTTTCGCGCTGCGGGTTTTTTAACGGACCGCTTTTTTGGTGCCGAACTTTTTTTGGCGGTCCCGGTTCGCCGCGTCTTCGGGCTGGCCATAGCAGCCTTTCGCATAGTGGCCCCTCTTATAGGGGCCCCTACCATAGTGGCCCCTCTTATAGGGGCCCCTACCATAGTGGCCCCTCCCATAGGGGCCCCGCGCACGCGTCAGGTCACGCCGAGTTCAAGCGCGGTGCGGACGATTTCTTCCTTGGTCATCAGCCCGCACAGGTTGTGCAGGAAGGAGTGCGACATGGCCCAGCGGCCCAAAACCTCGAACATCACCTCGAAGCGGTCGTCGTCCAGGCCGAACTGCCGTTTCGATTCGGCCGCCTCGGTGGGGGGCATGTCCTCGAATTGGCTGATCATCAAGAAATCGCCGTCGCTGGCCAGGTTGAGATGCAGAGCCCGCAATTCGCCGGCAAGCAAGCTATCCGCCTTGGGCGAAACTTGCTGCGGGCCTCCCGCAAGATAGCGGATGATGACGTGCGGCTCTTGCTCGACGATGCGGGCCGACGTTTCGCAAGCGGCGTAAATCACGCTTTCGTCGACCAGGTTTGCCACGAACTTTTCGGTCGACGCGTGCTTGCACCAGGTCTCGGCCAAGAGGTCGAGCTGGACGTGCGGCGGCACGGCACGCAGAAACGGAACTTCCGTCAAAAAGCCAAAGCAGTCCGCAGTGTAATTGCCCACCTGTTGGGCCAGGCAAATGCGCTCCAGCGTTTCCTGGAACGCGATGCGGAAGGCAAAGTAGCTCAAGCCAGTCTGCGGCAAGGTGTCTGTCTGAATCGCGAGCATGAACTCCATGCTCACTCGCCGCGAGACCAAACACAACAGTAAATTTTTGGAATTTCTTAGCGCCGGAACAACGTCGGGCGCGTTTCGCGCTGTGATCCTCAGACTGCGCAGCGTGACCCCTGTCCACACGCTTTCCGCGAGTTGCCCAAATGCAACTACCCGTTAAACTCGTACAGGTTCTCTGTCTTGCCCTCTTGTGACTGCTTTCGGCAATTGAACTTTCGACGAGAGACGTTCCATGCGGCTCGCAACTGTGCAAACGCTCCACGAGCCCCGCGTTGTGGGGATTCACGCCGACTCGGGGACCGATCGGTTTGTCGATCTCTGCGCGTCCGATCCGCACTTGCCGAGCACTCTCTCCGCAATCCTCGCGCTCGAGGACGGCCTCGACCGAGCCCGAGCTGCGTTCGCGAAGGGGCTGGCCGCGAAGCAATTTGTCACTGGCAATTTGCTAGCGCCACTGCCCAATCCGGGCAAGGTGTTTTGCATCGGCCTCAATTACCGCGACCACGCGCTCGAGACCAAGGCGCAGATTCCCGGCGAGCCCATTGTCTTCAGCAAGTTTTCAAGCGCGATCGTCGGACCGGGAGTTTCCATCATCCTGCCGCGTGCGTCGCACAAAGTTGATTACGAGGCCGAACTGGTGGTCGTCATCGGACGTCGGGGAAAGCTGATCTCCGCGTCCGACGCCCCCTCCTACATCGCCGGCTACATGATCGGCAACGACGTCTCGGCCCGCGACTGGCAGACCGAAAAGCCGGGCAAACAATGGCTGCTCGGCAAGACGCCCGACACATTCGGACCCACCGGTCCGTGGATGGTCACCGCGGACGAGATCCCCGACCCGTGCAGCCTCGGGATTCGGCTGCGTCTCAATGGCCAAACGATGCAGGACTCGACGACGAAAGAGCTGATTTTCAGCCCCGCCAAGCTGATCGAGCACATCACAAAAGTGGTGACCATCGACCCCGGCGATATCATTTTCACCGGCACGCCGCCGGGTGTCGGCGTCGCGCGGACGCCCCCGGTATTCCTGAAGGACGGCGACCAGATCGAGGTCGAAATCGACCGCCTCGGGGTGCTTAAAAACCCCGTTCGGGCCGAATGATGTTGCCGTTTCTGCAGTTGAGCGCTACAACACTGCGCAGAGCAGCGGAGCGCTACAACACTCCGGAGATCTATCGGCAAAGGACTGCCCGATGACCAATCCGCAACCAGCCCCGCCTTGGAAACATTGGTGGATCTGGTGCCTCGGCAGCATCGCCCTGGGGGGCCTGTTGATCGTCGACTATGCGCAGCGGCAAGCCGCCCCGCCGGCTGCCTCATCGATTGGGCAGGACGGCCAGACTTCGGACGGATCCGCAACGTCAGGTGGTGTGCCGAGTCCGCCCGCCTATCCTCAGGAACAATCCGACACGCGGGCCCGAAACCCCGCGCTCACCACCGGCGATTCCCAGATCGACGCCTTTCTGCGCGACGCGCTGGGGCGCTGGCAGGACGAGTTTGGATTTGATAACGACGCACTGCACGCAGGTGTTCGTTGCGCGCTCCATGCCTTTCGACCGTTTCTCCTGTTCACGGGCGGACGAGAGGCGATTTCCGAAATCTGCCGCGAGGCTCACGAAGAGGCCGGTCGGACGCAGCGGCGCCTGGGCCGAATCTCGCGACCGCTCGGGCGCACCGGCGGCGAAGAGGCGATCCGCGGCGGCGCCTTTGTGTTTAACGCGCTTGAACAGGCGGCCGCCGACTGGCTGCAGTCAAAGACCGTCGCAAACGTCGATCCGCAGCTGCCTGAAGGAGGCTGGTTCACGCCCGATCAAGGTGCCGGATCGCGCACGGAACCCACGGAAATCGTGCCGAGACTGCGAGCGTCGCGCGGCAACCTGGTCAATGCGGCTGGAAAAGTTGTGTGGGCCGCCCGCCCCGATTTGCCGCTCACCGTCAACAGCCAGCTCGCGGCCGCATTCCTCGAATGGGTCGACGAATTTCAACTCTCCGAGGACGACGTGCCCGCTCTCGCGCGGTCGGTGCTCGGACGGTTGTTGGTGCTACAGTCCGGTCCGAGCGGCCTTCCGGCAGCCAGTCAGGCGCGAATTGTCGCGTGCGAGGCCGGCATCAAATGGCTACACGAGGCCCGCGACGAGGCGAGACCCCTTTATCGCCGCACCGGTTGGGTCAACGTGCCGCAGCTGGTGCGGCTCTCGACGGAAGTCGCCGCGCGCGGGGCCGCCGACGCGAACAATCAGTTTGCGGGCGAGAAGCCTCTCGCCTCGGCCAAACGAACGTCGTCCAATTTCGGCAACGGACTGATCCAGCTCGCCTCGGCGATTGCCCATCAGGACCGTCCGGCGCTGCTCACCGCTCCGTTTGACGAAACGGCCGCCAAGACCGCGCAGCAGTGGTGGGCGGACGGTCTCAAGCTGCCGATCGATCCGACCAACTCGATCGGCATGAAGCTGGTGGTGATTCCCGCTGGCGAGTTTTTCATGGGGTCGACGCCGCTGCAAATTCATCAGATCCGTCGCGGCGATCCGTCGTTTCGCAAGGATTGGGAGCGCGACGAGCAGCCGCAGCATCACGTGCAGATCAGTCGGCCCTTTTTGCTTGGCGCGCACGAGGTGACCCGCGGGCAGTTCGGCGAATTCGTCCGCAGCACAAAGTACGTCACCGATGCGCAGCGCGACCGGAAAGGGGGGATGGGCTTCGACGCGGCCACGAACGAGTTCAAACAAGACCCGCACTTCAACTGGCAGAACGTCGGCTTTGTCCAGAGCGACGATCAGCCGGTGGTCAACGTCTCCTGGAACGACGCCCTCGCCTTCTGCCAGTGGCTCAGCCGCAAGGAAAAGATCGCCTATCGGCTCCCGAGCGAGGCGGAGTGGGAATACGCCTGCCGCGCCGGCACCACCACGCTCTATTCCTACGGCGACGATCCTGAGGGTCTGGCGGCCGCGGCCAACGTGGCCGACGCGTCGGCCCGCGAAAAGTTCTCGAGCTGGTCTGGCATTAGCGGCCGCGATGGCCACGTCTTCACCGCGCCGGTCGGCTCATTTCAGCCCAATGCGTTCGGGCTGTTCGACATGCACGGGAACGTTTGGGAATGGTGCCGCGACTGGTTCGGCGAGAACTACTACGCGAAGTCACCCGAAAAAGATCCGTCGGGCCCGCCCACCGGGACGGTCCGCGTCTTTCGCGGAGGCAGCTGGTATGACGCCGCCAGCCTCTGCCGCTCGGCCTTCCGCTACTGGGACGTGCCGACCTATCGCGACTACTTCTTGGGCTTCCGCGTGGCGGCTGATTTGCCGACGCAGTAAGTCTGGCGCGAGCCGGGGGACGCCGATTTACGGGTTCACTTCGCCGAGTTTGAAGAGTGAATCAGAATCGTTTTGACGGGACCAAATCCGTCGTTCGCCCGGCCCTCCGGCAACACCGCTGTAGCAGACCAACCGTTGAGCAGGATCGTGCCGCTCTTCTCCTCGAGCGATTGGACGCTTGATTCCAGAGCGGAGATTCGGTCGACGAGCTTCTTGAGTTCGCGTTCGGAGATCGTCACGGTCTTGTCAGGTCCCACGTTCACGGGCGCCCACTCGTCTGCGCGCGATTGGCTGAGATACAGCCCGAGCACTGCAACCATCGCTCCAAGAACAATTCCGGCGCTCATCCACAAGTAACGTCGGCTCATACTTGTGCCTCCTGACAATGTTGGCGTTTCGACACGGGGCTTCTCGCGCCGCCATTTTAGCGGCGTTTGCGTCGCCGCCGAAAGATGGTTTGGCCGCCCCGCAGCTCACTGCGGAATGACGCCATCGCGTTGGCCTTCTTCCCAGCCTTTGGGAGCCGGCAGGGGGGAGCGCGAGTAGGCCGTTTGTGACGTCGACGATTCACCCTGTCGGAACAGTGCGGCCAGCGCGAGCGCATCGTTGTGCCGCGGATCCATCGACAATGTCTTCGACAAGAACTCTTGCACCTTGTCGGGGAGGCCAGCTTCCCACGCCGCGTACGCGATCTGGTAACAGTCGTCCGCAGAAATTTGGGGTCGCAGCTGCGCCGCGGCTAAAAGCTGCTCCGCCGCTTCCGACCAGCGGCGATCTTTGGCGTAGATCTGGCCCAACACCCAGTGCGCACGAGCTTGCTCGGACGGAGTGACTCTCTCGGAATCGGCGATTCTGCGCAACAGCGGCGCGGCCTGGCTGGGCCGACCCGTGCGAACCAGCAGGTCGGAAATTCGCAGTGCGGCTTCCGTCGCGGTCGGATCGCCCGCCAACAGCCGATAATAAATCTCGAGCGCGTCGTCGTCCTTATTTCTGACCTCGGCCAGCCGCCCCTTGAGGAGTTGCGCTTCGGCGTGCGTGGGAACGATTCGCAGGGCCGAATCGACCATTTCCTCGCATTCCCGGTAGCGATGCTCTTCGAAAAGAATGCGGGCCAGGTCGAGATAGGCGTCGGGATCGTCCAATCCTCGCCGCATCATGTAGCGCAGATGCTTGACGGCCTCCTCGGTCTCGCCGGCGAGCAATAAGCCGCGCCCGATGTCGCGCTGGATTTCGGGGTCGTCGGGCGCCACGGCCGCCGCCCTCGACAACAGCTCGCGGGCCTGCATGTGCTCACCCCGCTCGCACGCCTGCTTCGCCTGTTCGGTCAGTCGGGCCGATTCTTCAGCCGAGCGACGACTCAAGAGCGGCAGCCACCCACAGCCCGCCGCCAGCGGAACCAGCACAACGATGGCAAGCGCGTGTCGAGCCATTTGCCCGCGATTCGCGAATGGAACAAGTCCGCGCGCGAAGGCTCCGCACGGCGAATGCCCACGCACTGGGAAAGAAAGGAAAATCAGTCGGAGAAAGGAGATCGGAGCAAGAGATTGCGTCGATGATGGGAGGGGGATCGTACCAATCGTCAGCCGCTACCGGAAGGCCAGCCGTGACAAGACTTAAAGTCGGCTCCGGCAAGGTGAAATTGCATGACGGCGCCCAAGAAGAAATGCCCGCTGGCTCACCGAGCCGGGGGATCGGTTCGGGAGCGACTACGGCGACGCGACCAGCCGAGCGCGCAATGCAGAAAACAGGTCGAGTCGCGAGGTGCGACCATCGCATAATTGACAGCTGATGCGTTTTTTGGGTACCGTATGCGTGGGTTGGTCTATCCCTACATGCGTCGTCCTTCGGTGCGACGCCCGCCGAGTGTTCCCGCCCCCGCCCCTGCCTCCGCCCTTTTGACCGCGAGGAGACGCGTCATGCTGGTTATCCCCGGACAGTACGGCAAGGACACCTGCGACGGTTACAGCCGTCGCGAGCTGCTGCGAGTCGGCGGCTCGGCCCTGTTCGGACTGAGCTTGCCCAGCATGCTGAAAGCCAAGTCGGCCCAGGCGGCGACTTCGATCGAAAACGGCGGAGCCGGAGCGGGCTTCGGCAAGGCGAAGTCGGTCATTTTGCTTTACCTCCAGGGGGGGCCAAGCCACCTCGACTTGTGGGACCCGAAGACTGACGTCCCCGACAACGTCAAAAGCGTTTTCAAGCCGATCAACACAAAGCTCCCCGGCATCTCTTTTACGGAGGTCCTGCCCAAGCTGGCAAAGGTGAACGACAAGTTCACGATGATCCGCTCGATGAGCTATACGCCGATCGGGCTGTTCAACCACACGGCGGCCATTTACCAAATGCTCACGGGCTACACGGCCGACAACGTGAGCCCTTCGGGCCAGCTCGAGCCGCCGAGCCCGAAAGATTTTCCGAACTTTGGCTGCAACATCATCAAGCAGCGACCGCCCGAAGTGCCGATGCTCCCGTACGTGATGATGCCGCGACCGCTGCAGGAGAGTAACGTCATCGGCAAAGCGGGGACAGCCGGCTTCCTGGGCCGCGCGTATGACCCGTACTACCTCTATCCGCCCGGCGACGATCTCGATATGGCCAAGATGGACCACATCAGCATCGACGACCTGGTGCTGCGCAAGGACGTTCCGCTGGCGCGGCTCGAGCGAAGGGCCCATCTGCGCGACATGGTGAAT
>DASZIA010000044.1:0-14365 GCA_035949535.1 Planctomycetaceae bacterium
ACTCACGCCGGGCCCCAGCTACGGCGTGAGTCCGCTGGTCCTCGGCACAGGCGTCGAGGCAGTCGGCGTCAAGCAACAGGTCAACCAATTCCTGCAGCAGCAGCTCTTGGGAGCCACGTCCGACTACAACAGCTCAAACGAGCTCAATTCGGTCTACACCAATCTGCAGCAGCAGTTGCAGGCCCTTGGCGACAATAACCTGTCGACACAATTCAGCAGTTTTGCCAGCGCCTTGAGCAATCTGGCCAATCAGCCGAGTTCTGCCGCCCTGAATGCGCAGGCGGTCAGCGCCGGAACCGCGCTGGCGAATTCGATTTCTTCATTGCGCGGGTCGATTGATAACCAGCGCTCCCTGGCCAATACGCAAGTGCAGCAGCTCGTCACGCAAGCCAATACGCTGATCCAGAATATTGTCCAGCTCAATCCGCAGATCACGAAGCTCGAGTCGTCGCAGCTCTTGCAGAGCCAGGCAGGCTCGCTCCGCGATCAACGCTATCAGGATCTCAATCAGCTCTCGCAGATTATCCCCATCACGTACACCGAGAACAAAGACGGCAGCGTCAACATCTACAGCGGTTCCAACTATCTCGTGCTGGGAGAGCAGGCGCAGCAGCTGCGGACGGTTCCTTCCGGCAGCCAGGGGGTCGCGACCGTGAATGTGCAGTTCGGCACGACCGGGGGAACGCTGACTGCGAACTCGCCGGGGACCGGACAGCTGGCTGCCGTCCTTAAGGGACGGGACAACGTGCTCGGCGGTTTCACGCAGAATCTCGACACGCTAACCTCCAACATGATCTCGGAGTTCAATCAGATCTATGCGTCGGGCGTGGGGACCGATGGCTATACGAGCGTGACCTCGGCGAACACGGTCGCCGATCCGACGGCCGCGCTCAACCAGGCAGGCCTCGCCTTCGCGCCGCAAAACGGGTCGTTCCAACTCCAGGTCGTGAACCAGACGACCGGGCTGACCAACACGTCGACGATCAACGTCAATCTCACCGGGGGCCCGGGCGATACGACGCTCAACAGCCTCGCAGCCGCGATCGGCGGAGTGGCCAACGTGTCGGCAACCGTCACCCAAGACGGTCATTTGCAAATCAACGCCGGCTCTGGTTACCAGATTAAGTTCTCCAAAGACACGAGCAATGTGCTCTCGTCGCTGGGCATCAACACGTTCTTTACCGGCAGCGACTCGTCGAGCATCGGCGTCAATTCGGCGGTCACTGCCAACCCGAACACATTCGCGTCGGGGCAGGGAAGCGGGCCGACCGATGGCAGCAATGCCCTGGCTCTTTCGCAGTTTGCCTCAACGCCGATCGCGGGACTCGACGGAGAGACTCTCAACCAGAGCTACAATGCGATGGTCACCGACATTGCGAACAATGCCTCGGCCGAGACGACCCTCTCGCAAAGTCAGAACGACTTTCTGCAGTCGCTCACCGCGCAGCAACAACAAACCTCTGGCGTCAGCCTCGACCAGCAGGCCATCCGGCTCATGCAGTATCAGCAAGGCTATCAGGCGTCCGCCAAAGTCGTGACGACGATCGACCAAATGTTCCAGGTGTTAATGAACATCTAGGGCGGCCCACGGGCAAATGCGCAAATAGGCAAATAGACGGTCGGGGAGGGAAGGAAAACTGCCATGTCCATCATTGGCATCGGAATGGGGTCGATCTCCAAAGCGCTGATCGCCTCGCAGAACACCAACAACATCAATTCGTTGATGCAGGCGCTGCAGCGGGTCGACGAACAGCTGTCGTCCGGCCGGCAGTTCTCGCTCCCGGGAGAGAATCCGCAGGCCACTTCCTCGATCCTCCCCATTAACCAAGACATCGCCGCCCAGACTCAGTATCAGACCAATTTGACGACCGACCTTGGCTTCTTGAGCACTACGGACACGTCGATGCAGACGCTCTCCACGTCGCTCAATCAGGCGAACTCCTTGTTGCTGGGCGGACTCGGCAGCACGAGCACCCCGGCCGAGAAATCGGCCGACGCCGTTCAAGTTGGTACCATCATCAGTGGACTGGTCAACGCGGGCAATTCGACGTTTGAGGGACAGTACTTGTTCGCCGGGAGCGCATCCCAACAGCCCCCTTATCAGATCCTGCAGAGCGGAGCCGTTCTCTACACGGGCAACCAGGCGTCGATCAATTCCCAGGTCGCCGCGGGCCTCATCTTGCCCAACAACATTAGCGGGGTCACTGCGTTCGGCGGCCTTTCTACGCCAGTCAGTTCCGACGTCAACCCAGCAGTCACGCTGCAAACAAATCTGTCCGACCTCAACAACGGCCGCGGCGTGCCGGCCGGTTCGATTCAGGTGACTCTTGCTCCGACCGCGGGGCCGACGATTACGCAGACGATCGACCTCTCGCACGCGCACACCGTGGGCGACGTGCAGCAGGCGATTCAAAACGCGTTTCCCCCCGGAGACGTCACCGTGGGAATCGCCCCCGGGCCGCCTGCTGACGCGCTCAAGATCACCGCAGCGACGGGAACCGTCGCCGTCAGCGATCTCAACGGCGGCAAGACGGCCCAGTCGCTGGGTCTCGCCGGCGCCGCGGCCCCGTCGATCACGGGCGGAGATCTCAATCCGCTACTCACGCTGCTGACGCCTCTGTCCGCTTTGAATGGGGGAGCCGGTGTCGACAAGACGCACGGCCTCATTATCACCGACGGCGCACAACAGCAGACCATCAATATCGGTGCCGACAACACCGTTCAGGATCTGCTCAACACGTTGCAGGCAGCCGATCCCAATCTGAGCGTCGGCATCAACTCGGCGGGGAACGGATTGGCGATCTCGACCCGCTTGAGCGGGGTCAACTTTTCCATCGGGGAAAACGGCGGCACAACGGCGACCGACTTGGGCATCCGCACGCTCACCGCATCGACCCCCTTAAGCACGTTGAATCTGGGGCAGGGGGTGCCCGTCAATGCGACCGACAGCAGCGGCAACCCGGTTCCGGCCAATCTGGAAATTCAGCGCCGCAGCGGAACCACCATCGAGGTCAATCTGGCGGGCGCGAAGACGGTGCAGGATGTGCTCAACGACATCAACGCTGTCGATCCCGGCAAGCTGGTCGCGAGCCTCAATTCGGTCGGCAATGGGATCTCGCTCACCGATAACGACGGCGTGAGCACCGGGCCGCTGACTGTGACCAATAACCCAATTTCTCAGGCGCTGGGACTGGCCGGCACGCAGTCGAGTCCCAATCCGACCCAGCCGCTCGTCGGCACGGACGTCAATCCGCAACAGGCCACCGGCGTATTCAACTTGCTGATCCAACTGCAGTCGGCGCTGCAATCGAACAACAATACTGAGCTCTCACGGTTGCAGCCGCTGTTCCAGCAGGAAATCCAGCGCGTCAGCACCGTGCAGGGGAACGTTGGATCACAGCAGCAGTTGCTAACGCAGATTCAAACTCAAACCAGCACGGTGCAGACCAACCTCCAAGCCTCCCTGTCGACTCTGCAGGACGTCAACATGGCCTCGGCCATCAGCCAGCTCACGCAGATTCAGACATCGCTGCAGGCGACGCTGCAGACCGCCGCCAGCTCGATGCAGCTCAGTATCTTCAACTACATCTAAGAGCTGGCGCTGCGTGGGCTCGGGCCAAGACGGACGTAAACTGC
This sequence comes from Planctomycetaceae bacterium, assembly GCA_035949535.1. Classification (GTDB taxonomy): domain Bacteria; phylum Planctomycetota; class Planctomycetia; order Planctomycetales; family Planctomycetaceae; genus DASPSM01. Next base: position 3,637 of record DASZIA010000044.1, read on the forward strand.
TTGGCCACTGGCATTTCCGTGGTGACGCTTTGGCAGTCAGCTCTTAGCGCTTGGCGCCAGCTTCCCCAGGCCAATCGGCTCAACTTTCTGGCCCCTTACCGTTGAACGTCTGCCGCAAAGTCATTATCCTCTTCGTTTTCCGCGCTGGTTCTGCCGACTGGTGGCGGGCCGCTCCACGGCTTGGTGGAGAGTCCTCGCGATTGCGACGCCGTAAATCGGCCCGCAGCGGGACCGCTCTTGGAAAGTGCCATGCCCAAAACTGCCGTTCAAACCCGTTCGAATCGCGGCCGCACGACCCTCGTGCGCAGGGAAGACGTCGCGCCGGCGTGGTTCGTCGTCGATGCCGACTCTCAGATCGTCGGCCGCCTGGCAACCAGCCTCGCCACCGTGTTGATGGGTAAGCATAAGCCCGACTACACGCCGCACGTCGACACGGGCGATTTCATAATCGTGCTTAACGCGAAGAAAGTCCGTTTCAGCGGCAAGTCGCTGGCCCATCCCGAGCACCCAAAATTCACGGTGAAGTTCGCCAAAAAGATCTACGAACGCTACACCGGCTATCCCAGCGGTCGCCGCTTCGCGTCCGGCACGCAAATGCTGGAAAAATTCCCAGAGCGGATTATCACCGAAGCTGTGCGGCGAATGCTGCCCAAGAACAAGCTCGGGGTTAACATGCTGAAGAAGCTCAAAGTCTACGCCGGCGACGAGCATCCACATCAAGCTCAGCAGCCGCAGAATTTTCCCGAATACCTCTTGCCCTAGACGAGACTGACGATTCATGGAGACGAGCGCACCGACCGCTACGGAAACTTCTCCGGAGACGACCTCGCATTCCGCAGCAACGACTCCCGAATTGACGTTGGGAAGCGGTGCACCGGCGGAAGAAGCGCCCAAGCCGCACGCCGCCCCGACAATGCGCGGCCGCATCGATAAGTTCGGCGTCGCCATGGGGACTGGTCGCCGCAAGACGGCCGTGGCGCGCGTGCGGATTCGCCGCGGCACCGGCAAGATGACAGTTAACAATCGGCCACTGGAAGACTATTTCCGCGTCGAGCGGAACCGGGCCCTGGTGCAGAGACCGCTCGAAGCGACCGAGATGGTGGGTCATGTCGACATCTGGGTCCGCACTCAAGGGGGCGGCACGACCGGACAGGTGGGCGCGATCGTGCTCGGTATCGCCCGAGCGCTGCAGGTGATGGAGCCGGCGCTGCACACCCGGTTGAGCGAGGGAGGTTTCCTGACTCGTGATGGCCGCATGGTCGAGCGCAAGAAATACGGCAAAAAGAAGGCTCGCCGCAGCTTCCAGTTCTCCAAGCGCTGACGTGAGCGGGCCGCGATCAATCGCGTTGACCTCAAACCGGGCTGGCGGTTACACTTCGCCCCCCGTCCGACCCGTCCGCGTTTTGCGGTTCGCGCTCTGAAGCAAGAGCCCGCTCGTCTGCGGACGAAACGAGGCGAAGGAGCGCCGCGTGAGAGTTCGCAAGGACGCGCCCGCACCGCACTGCGCGGTTTCGGCGCTGCTGGCTGGCTGGCTGATCGTCGCCTTTCTCATTCCCCTGTCGCGAGTCGCCGCCGCCGACAAGCCGGCGCCCGCCACACAAACGCCTGACCCGCTGGCCGGAATTGTGCCGGCCACCACGGAGCCGGTCACCACGGAGATCATCGAGGCGCGCCGGAAGGACGTTCGCAAGGCGAAAGAGGTCGACGACGAGACTCGCGCGAAGGTCTTGGACCTCTATCAACAGGCGCTCGACTCCCTCAAAGCCGCACAGGATTTCGCCGCCAAGACTGCCGCGGCGAAAAAGGAGACTGATCGCGCGGCCACCGTCGCCGAAGACGCCAAGCGCGAGCTCAAGCGGCGACGCGACGAACGCGAACGTGCGGCGACGGTGCCGGCTTCGCCCGCTGTGGGATCCAATTCGTTGGCAACCCCCCAGCCCACTCCGGCGCGCCCGGTCCAAGTGCTCGAAGGCGAACTGAAGGCAGCCAGCGTCGCACGCGACGGTTTGACGCGTAAGCAGGCCCAGCTCGAGAAGGAAGCCAATCGCCGGTCGAATCGCCGCAAGGAGATCCGCGAGCGATTGCTGGCGATGCACGACGAATACGTCGAGAGCCGAAAGCAGGCGGCCGCGCCTTTGTCGAAAGATGAAGCGGCAGCGCTTGCATTGGCTCATCGAACGGTGGCCCAGGCAAAAATGCAAGCCATCCAACAGGAAGCTCCGTCGCTGCGGGCCGAACTGGCCCAGTACGACGCGGAAGACGGCGTCGATCTGGTTCGCCTGCAGCGCGATGTGTTGGTGCAGCGAATCGCGTTCGAGGAACGCCACATCAAGGCGGTGACAGAACTTCTCGACGAGACGCGCCGCGCTGAAGCCGACCGTGCCGTGGCGGCCGCCCGACGGCTCGAAGTCCAGGCACATCCTCTTCTGCAGGTGCAGACCGCGGAAAACGTGCGGCTGGCCGAGGAATCTCAAAAGCTCAGCAAGCCGATCGAAACGGCCGAGCAGGAACTCAAGAAAGCGAAATCTGCGTTCGAAACTCTGACCCAGCAGTTCGCCCAAATCAAGCAGAAAGCAGACGGCGTCGGTCTCACCAATCCGATTGGCCAGCTCCTTCGCAAACAACGGGCGGCCTTGCCGGATCCGCCGCAGCGCAGTGTCGATGCCAGCAGCCAGGTGATCGACGAAGTGCAGTTTCGGATGTACGAGCTGGACGAACTCCGTTCGAGCCTCGCGAATCCCGAACCGATCATTCAGGACATTTTGAAGCACGCTCCGCCGACCATGAGTGAAGAGAGCCGGCGGCTCCTGGAAAAGGAGTCTCGCGAAGTACTCGAGAATAAGCAGGCGTCGCTCGACACACTGCACCGCAACCTGAGCAACTATGGTGACACGCTCTTGGAGCTGGTCCTCACTCAGCGGAAGCTGATCGCGCTCTTGAGCGAATACGCGCAGTACATCGACGAGCGGGTGCTTTGGATCCGCAGCAGCAAACCGCTCGCCGCTGGCGACGTTTTTCGCGGACGGGCCATCGAATGGACCGTGCGGCCTTCGAATTGGATGCAGGTGGCCTCGGCCCTGTGGTCGGACGCGCGCGGCAATCCGTTTGCGTTCTGCGCGTTTTTGCAGCTGGCGGTCGGATTTTGGTACGTCCGCCGGCGATTCCGCCGCGAGATCGGCAATCTGGGGCACGATGCGCACCGCTCGAACTTCACGCGGTTTCTCCCGACCTTGAGAGCCTTCGGCTTGACCCTGGCCACTTCGCTCGCGGGAGCGGCCCTGTTGGCGTTCGTGGCACGGAGGCTCTCCGCTTCGGCCTATGACATCGATTTTCCGTCGGCTGTTTCGGAATCCCTTTACGCGACGGCTTGCTTCTTCTTGCCGCTCGATCTGATTCGCCGGACCTGTCGCCCGGACGGATTGGCCGAATCGCATTTCGGCTGGCCGGCGGCCGCCGCGCGGGCCGTTGCGCGGGACGTCTGGTGGGTGATGGCCATCGGCTTGCCCCTGACGTTTGTGTCGGATCTTTTGCACGCCGCCGACCCCGACAGCGTGCGGAATGCGTGGGACCGCCTGTTGTTCGCCGCAGGAATGGCGCTGATCGCCGTCTTCATTTTTCGGATTGTGCGGCCACACGCCGGAATCGTGCGTGAGCTCTTTCCCTCCAAAGAGGACGAGTGGGTCGTGCGGTTGGAGCGAATCGGGCGCTGGGTTGGAGCGATCGGCGCGCTTTTGATCGCGGCCCTGGTGGTCAGCGGCTACGACTACACGGCCCGCCAGTTCGTCTGGCGGATTTACTTGAGCGGCATGGCCCTGTTGACGGGTTATTACACACGCGCGCTCTTGCTGCGTTGGATTCTCGTCCATCGTCGGCTGATGGGCATGCAGCAAATGAAGGAGCGGCGGGTTACCGAACTGCGTTCGACCGTGAACGCCGACACGTCGGTCGTGGCCGCCGTTCACAGCGAGCCGGTTCCGAAGATCGATCTGGCCACGTTGAGCGCACAGACACGAACGCTGGTGAACGTCGGCGTCTTGAGTTCGGTCTTTGTCAGCTTCTGGTGGACCTGGCTCGATGTCTTTCCGTCGATGGGGATCCTCAATCAATGGCAACTGTGGACGACTACGGTCGGTGACACGGTTGTTCCCATCACCCTGGCGAACATGGTGACGGCGCTAGCTATTGTCAGTTTGACCTGGATCGCAATGCGCAATATCCCGGGCCTTCTGGAGATGACGATCTTGCAGCGGCTGCCGATGGACAACGCGGGCCGCTTTGCCTACAGCACGCTCGCTCGGTATGCGATCGTGGTCATTGGCCTGGCTTCGGCCGCGAGTACGGTCGGCATCGGCTGGCAAAAGGTGCAGTGGCTGGCGACGGCGTTGACCTTTGGCCTGGCCTTCGGTCTGCAGGAGATTTTTGCCAACTTCATCGCCGGTCTGATCATTCTGTTTGAGCGCCCGATTCGCGTCGGGGACATGGTCACCATCGATAACGTGACTGGGGTCGTGAGCCGCATCCGCATTCGCGCGACGACCATTGGCGACAGTGACCGCAAAGAGTACATCGTTCCGAACAAAGAGTTCATCACGGGCCGCACGCTGAATTGGACCCTGTCCGACACGATCAACCGCATTGTGATCAACGTCGGGATTGCCTACGGTTCCGACACGGAATTGGCACGGGACCTGTTGCTCAAGGCGGCCCACGATCACCCCGCTGTCCTGCGCGATCCCGAGCCGAGCGCTTCGTTCGAGGAATTTGGCGACTCGAGCCTGAAACTGGTGCTGCGCTGCTTCTTGCCGAATCTCACCGAACGAACGCGCGTGATCCACGAATTGCACACGTCGATCAACCGCTCGTTCGCTGCGCACGGAATCGAAATTCCGATCGTTCACCCCGAGGCGGTTACCAAGCCGAGCTTCCCGTTGATCGCCAAGAAAGGCGGGGAAGGGGAGGGTGAACGTCTCGCTCAGCCGGCCGGGCACCACGAACCGGAAGCGGCCTGACGGCAAACCTAGGGCAGCGACTGTTGCCTGGTGAAATCGGCAGCGAGATCGATTTCCCGGACCAGCTCTTCCGGATCGACCCGAAAATCTGCGTCGCTGCCGGCGACCGGCTGTCCGACGAACATCGCACCGACCTGCCCGTAGAAGCCCGCCGTTCGTGGCATTTGAACGCTGACCCGGCCCGGCGGGTAAATGAAGAGGATGCAACCGTGCCGGCGGGCAAAGTAATAGGCGGGCGCGGCATGAGACCCTTCAACACTCACGACCATCGACGCTCCCAAGCACTGCTTGAGCATCTCGTCGACGGTCAGCGCGCCCGTGTCGGCTACGTGAAAACCTTCGCGCACGAGCCGCTCCTCGACTTCCGCGATATTGACGATCTGTCGTTCCTCGCCCCCCGACGAGGGTCGTCGAAGAAAGACGCGCTCGTGGCCGCGCGGAAGCCCATTGAGTCGAGAGCGCATCGCTTCGTAGCGTTTTCGCTTGGTTGGGTTCTGGCCACGGTCATCGACCCAAATCAGTTCACGCGCTCGCAGCAGAGCATAAGAGGGGGGAGCCGGCACGCCAAGCGCGGCTCGCCAGCCGGGTTCGTGTTTATAGATCCGGCGCAGGTGGCCGACTCCATCTCCGAGGCTTGCCACCAGCTCTTGGAGGGGCAACTCATCGTGCAGGAAATGGCCGAACCAGCGCGCGCCGGAGTAGGTCGAGGCAAGCACGCTGTGAGCGGTTTCGGCCATCTCCGCTCGCCATGCCGCGCGCCAGTCGAGCGTCGAATACAGGTCGCCGCGGTAACGACCGCAGTAGACGTGCTGCCGAAACAACAGCGCGTTGCGAAGCAGGTACGCTCTCGTCGCGCCGCCCAGGTGACGATCGCTGCGGACCGCCGCGATCAGTTCGGCGACCGGTTGAGACGGAGGCGAACTGCGCAGAATCCGACTGAAGTGCGACTCGGGAATGTAGATTGGAACATGACGCTCATCGACGCCGGGCGCGATCTCCCACGACTTTTCGGCCGCCTGCTCGAGCACGCCGGCGGAAACGCCGAGCCCCCGACGGACCTTGTAGCCGGCCATCGCGGCCGCTGCCCCGGCAAAGCGGCCGAACCTCGTCCCGGCGGGCGCGAGTTTCAACGATCCCTCCGACATCGCGATGACCCGAGAATGACTGACGTAGCCAGCTGAACGAATCGGTCGCCCTTTTGCGCACGGGCCGGACCAATCGTCAGGATAGCTGCTCTGCGTTACTCCGTAAAAGCGATGACGACGGGCCAATTTTCAAATTAGGACGCTCGCCGTAAAATGGCTCAGCTCCGTTCCCGCACTGGTGATTCGGGCGTATCGGAAAGTTTTCTCACCTATGAAAGTTGATCCTCACCTGATTTATGACGTTGGCCTCTTCGACGGCGGAGATACCGCGTACTACCTCTTCCGAGGCTACAACGTCGTGGCGATCGACGCGAATCCGGTGATGGTAGAAAAGGCGCGGTCGCGCTTCGCCAAAGAGATCCAGGACAAACGGCTGACCTTGCTGAATGTGGGCATTTCTAAGGAATCGGGGACGATGGAGTTTTGGGTGTCCGACGTCCCCGAATGGAGTTCCTTCGATCGGTCGATTGCCTCCCGCGACGGCACCCGCCACAAGTCGGTCGCCGTCGAGACCGCTCCCTTTGCTCAGATTCTCGAAGAGTACGGCGTTCCGCACTATCTCAAGATCGATATCGAAGGCAACGACAAACTGTGCGTCGACGCCCTCAAGGGAAACACGCTTCCGACCTACATTTCGGTCGAATCGGAATGCGTGGGCGACACGGCCGTGCTCGCGGACGACGAGGCGACTGCGATGCTGGTGTTGCTGCGGGATATCGGCTATCGCCGCTTCAAGCTGGTCAACCAGTGGAGCGGCTGGAGTTCCGTGCGCTCAAATGGTGCCGCCCAATTGGGTCTGCGGTTGGCACGAAGGGTCGCTCGACTCAAGATCCGAGGCATCTCCGGAATCGCCGATCGGTTTACCGATTCCCGAAAGACGGCTGCCTTGGGATTTGAGTTTTCCTTCGGTTCGAGCGGCCCGTGGGGGGAAGATGTGCCCGGCTGCTGGATGCCTTTCGAGAAAGCGCGGGCAACCTACCTGCGCGAGAGGCGCTCGTTTGTTGCGCGCAAGCAGGCGAGCTATTCGTTCTGGTACGACTGGCATGCGACGTACTGAAGCCGATTGTCTGCTCAGACTCTTTCAGGGTGGCAGCCTTCGCCTGTCGAAGTTTTGACCAATCGGCGGCAGCACGATAAACAGCCGTTCCAATGCTCCACTCCCAGGCGATCAGCCAAATCGCAACGAACCAGAGCAGAGGCCACTTGCTACCGGCGCGCAGGGCGCGAGATCGCAAGGACCCACTCGCGATTGCTCCAAGAAAAACCAGCGGCGTCAACAAGAGTGTCGCTCCGGTGTAAAACAGGTTGCAGACCCAGACGGGCTCGGAAACCGGTGTCGGCCGACCGTGGCTTGTGAGCACGAAGCCGTCCTTGGACGGTAGCGTGTGCAAAGCGTCGCCGCCCAAATAGCCGCTGATTCCGCAGAAGAGGAACCAGTTTATCCAGGCGATCGCACAAACCGCGGGGACGATCCCATGCGCCACCAGATAGCCGATCGAGTGCTTGTATGTGGCTCCGAGCGCCTGCATCCTTCGCTGAAACGAGATGACGTCGTCCATCGTCTTGAGCCTGGTGGCGGTCAGAGGGGGACGAGACTCGGCAACGCCGGCCAACCGCTCGCGGTGAGTGCGGAGTAACTCGTCGGCCGACATCTCTCTGGGAAAGCGCTCAGCATCAATGCCCGACACTTCGAGGGTCCGCGCGGTCGCCGGGGCATTGCTCGTCGTGACGAAGGTCCCGTCGCTGAACTCGGTCTCGAACTCGATGACCCTGGCTTCCGCCGGCAATCCGCGAACCCGCTGCAGCTTCACGTGGTACGCTCCGCCAAAGATAGTCCCGTCGGCACTGACCATCGTGCGGATGAACGTCCGCGCCTGGGGCATGATGCGGCTGAGCGTGACGTTCTCTCGATCACCAAGGAACCGAAAACCTCGCGCCTCAAACCATGAACGAGCGCGGTCATAGAATTCAGAATCCAGTTCGGGAAACTCCAAGGGCTGCACCATGCGGTACTCGTAGGGCTCGGAACCGTAAACAGCCTTGTTAAGTTCCACGACGCGGTTGGCTGCCGCCTTTCGAGCCTTTTTGATTGGCGGGGGGACCCTATGCAGCACAAACAGGGCAACGGCTCCCAGCGTGAGCCAAGCGATGCCGCTGAGAAATGTGAAGGTCAGGTGGTTGGGATCGTTCCAGTGCCGAATCACCGAATACAAACCCCAAAGCAGCATGAAAGCGAATGAGAACTCATACATCGGGCGGTTCGATGATCGCGGATCACTCATCGAACGACCTCTGTCCGCGCCAGCCGATGACTCGTCATTTCAGACGTCGAGCCCCATGAGGCGCATGATCTCCAGCGCGTTGCTTTTGCGGACGACGCCGGGGCGGATGCGATAATCAAAAGTCATTTTCCCGTTGACCAGCGAATCCTCGAAGTGGAAGTTGACCGCCTTCGAGTCGAGGCGGTCCACCATTTCCGTGAGAGCCAGGTCGTGCGTCGTCACCAGGCCGACTGCTCCGCGGCTAACCAGTGCGCGCAGCACGCCCTCCGAGCCGATCAGCCGGTCGTGCGAATTCGTCCCCTGCAAGATCTCGTCAAACAAGAAGAGCAGGGGGCGGCCATTGCTCGGAATTCCCACGATGGCTTTGAGCCGGGCAACGGCGGCGTAGAACAGGGACTCGCCGCTTTGCAGCGAGTCGTGGATCCGCATTGCCGTTCCGAGCTGAAAGACCGACGTTGTCAGCCTCTGGGCTCGAACGGTGGCGCCTGCCTGGGCCAGCACGAGGTTGGTGCCGATCGTCCGCAGCATCGTGCTTTTTCCCGACATGTTCGAACCGCTGATCAAAATCAGCCGGGTTTGCTCGTCGAGACAGACGTCGTTCGAGACGCATTGGCTGCGAGGAATGAGCGGATGGCCGATTCCGCTGGCCTCAAAGCGGGTCCCCGCGTCGAGGATTTCAGGAAAGGGTTGCTCGGGCCGCTCGTACGAGAAACCGGCCAGACACGCGAGGGCCTCAAATTCCCCAACGGCTCGCAGCCAGTCGGCGATGTGCGGCCCGACCTCGCCGCGCCACACTTCGATGGCGTGCACGAGATGCACGGGCAGTCCCAGAACGAGGGCGATCGGAGCAAAAAACTGGTTCCGCAGGGTGTTGTTGAGGTACTCGATCAGCCGATGCAGCCTGGCGATTTGTCGCGAGGGAGGGAGTCCCTGCGTATCGAGTCGGCGTCGGATGTCGGCCAAATTCGGCGATTGAAATTGCTCCTGCTCGAGGATCGCCAACACCTGAGACAGGATGGCCAGGCCCGAGGCCGCTTCGTCGGCCGTCTGTGCCAGTCGACGAATCTGACGTCCGTGCGAGACGGCGACCAGGCCTTGCACGATCAGCATGAACAGAAACGGAGCCAAAAGGTTCCAGATGAACAGGACGGCAAGCGCGGCGAGCGAGAGCACGGCGAGCACGACCGTGGCGACGCGGACCGTGCCGCTGATTGGCCGGGCCGGCTCTGAGACCCAGCCGATCAGGCGGTTCTGGTCCAAGTCGTCGCGCACTTCCGCGTCGAGAACCGCCAGGCGCTCACGGAGATCGACCTGCGGCGACAGTTCCGCGACAGCCTGCTGACGCCGACGAATGACTTCGGGGCCCGCCGGATTGCGCAGCCACTCAGCGAGCGTGTCTTCACCCAGGCGAGTTCTCGCCTGGCAGAGCAACTGAAATAACGAGCCGCGACCGAAGAGGTCAAGATCGCTGGCGTAAAGGTGCGCCTCGTCGACATACCGATCGCCGGACGCACCCTCGCCCCGCCAACGATCGGCGAGGCGACGCAGGCAGCGCTCGCAATAAGCCTTGGCGAGGCGAGCCTGTTTGAGGCGGTCCTCGACAGCGCCGTGCGCCAGCACGAGCGCGACGAACAGGACGAGAAAGCCGATCACCGGCCGGAGCGATCCGCTTTCGGACGAGTACCACAGCAGGGCCGCGACCACGGCTGCGAGAAAGATCACGCCGCGGGCGGTGGAGATGCGGTTATCGATCGTCGCCAGACGTTTGAGGCGGGCGAGACGGTCCTCAAGGCGACGCTGATATTCCGACACCCGATCGGCAACCGGGGCGACTGTCATCGGCACCACGCTGAGGTCTCAAATCGGAGGGGCGATGGCTCGATTTCGGCGAGTCCGGCCGTTTGTTGATCCGTCGCGTTGCAATCGCCGTGTCGATTTTTTGTCCGCGCTCAGTGGGCCGACGTCCGCTGTGCCCTTGCATCGTCGCGGCCGGCTAAGCTTTGAGTTCGGCCGCCACGCGTTCCAAAAGCCGCTTGGTGGCGCGAATCCCGTCGGGTTCGCTGATCTTGTTTCCTTCGTATTCGATGCCGACCCGGCCATGGTAACCGGCATCGAGCACAATCTTCATCATGCGATGGTAGTCGGTCTCGACGCAGTTGCCCTGGGCGTCGAAGTCGTGGGTCTTTGCGCTCACGCCCTTGGCGTAGCGCATCATTTCAGCCACGCCCTTGTAACGATCGTAGTCGTAGAAATTTCCGAAGTCGGGCAGGGTGCCGCAGCGCGGATTGTCGAC
>DASZIA010000045.1:0-5764 GCA_035949535.1 Planctomycetaceae bacterium
CGGGACGTGCGCGAGATGTACGACCGTGGCTTGAATTTCCTAGCCACCACGCAACGCGAGGACGGTGGCTGGCCCAATTCCATGCAAGAAGGGGCAGGCACCGTCGGAATGGGGCTGATGGTCTTTCTCGCCTCCGGAGAAGATCCGAATTTTGGAATCTATAGCGCGCATGTCCGGCGGGCGCTGCGCAACATCATTTCGGGTCAGGATGCCGAGACTGGCTTCTTGGGCCAAAGCATGTATCACCATGGGTTCGGCATGCTTGCCCTGGCCGAGGCTTACGGCACGGTCGACGACCGAAACCTCTGGCCGGCCGGCAAGAGCCAGCGTTCCGTCGGTGCCGCGCTAGAACTGGCCGTGCGGGCGGCCATCACATCGCAAAAGAACAATTCCCAAGGCGCGTGGCGATATTCTCCCGATTCCACCGACGCCGATACGTCGGTCAGCGGCGCCGTGCTGGTCGGACTGCTCGCGGCCCGCAACGCGGGAATTGAAATTCCCGATCAGTCGATCGACAAGGCGATCTCGTTTTATCGACAGATGACCTCTCCCTCCGGCCAGGTGGCCTACGCCGGCCTGGGTGGATTCGACGAATCGCTCGCGCGGGTTTCGATCGCAACGCTCGTGTACGCCGTCGCCCGGCGTAAGGATCTGTCCGAATACAAGTCAACGCTCGGCTATCTGAAGGAGCGTGTCGAGGGCTCGCCCGATCAGGGACGCGGATATGAAGACTACACCCGTTACTATCAGGCGCAGGCCCTTTTCCAGGGAGACGTCGACGCGTGGGATAAGTGGAACAAGCTGCTCGTGAGGAAGCTAAAGCAAGTCCAACAAAAAGACGGGAGCATCGAAGGCCAATTTGGGCAATCGACCTCCACGTCCTTTTCACTTTTGGCTTTGGCCCTCAATTACCGATTCTTGCCGATTTACGAACGTTAGGACTCGAGGCTGATGCCCAACGCGAATTTTTTGCGATGCCCTTCCCATTTGGTGTCGCGGGCCGGCCGCCCTCTTTTGGGACCTGGGCTCAGTCTATTAGCCGCGGCATCGTTTATTGCAGCGACGTCGTTGGGCGCCGAAATCTCGCACCCTTCCGGCCCGAGCGCGGTTCTCTATCTGAACAACGGCTACGTCCGCGGACAGTTGCGGGATTCCGACAAGCCAGAGTTTCTAAGCTGGCAGGGCGCCGACTTCGTCGCACCGTTTCAGTTCGATACGCGACAGATCGATGCGGTCTACTTTCCCGACCCAATGAAGGCCGAACGGCCTCTCGGTGAATATTGCTTCGAGCTCTCCGCGGGCGACGTTGTCTTCGGATCGCTCTTGAGCCTGACCGACCGCGAGGCTGAGATCGACAGTCCCCTGCTTGGCCGGTTGCACGTGCCGCGCAATCATCTTCAGCGCATGACTCGAAAGCTCGACGATGGAGGCATGGTTTACCGGGGCCCGAATGGGTTTGCCGATTGGAAGCTCTCCTCCACAAGCGCCTGGCACAATGAACAGGGTCAGCTTTGGACCGATCAGAATGATTCCTCCGCAACGAGCACGTTGACGCTGCCGCCCCGCTCCGCGATCGAGCTTGTGCTCTCCTGGAGCGCAAAGCCGAATTTCGCGCTCGCGCTGGGAATGGGCTACCGTATCGAGGCCTGGCAGCGGGAGCTGGTCCTGGTGGGCGAATCGGAGCACCAGGCAGACTTGGCGTCGCTACAACCGCTCGATTACGAGGCCGGCCGAATTCATCTCTTCATCTATCTGGATCAACAGACGGGGGAATGCATCGTCTACTCTTCTAAAGGGGCGCCGCTGGCAAATATGAAACTGGCCGATTTCCGCAGCCGCGCGCAGGCGGGATTGCGATTGTCCAACAACCGAGGCGACATTCATCTCGAGCAATTGCGAATCGACCATTGGAACCGCGGCCGCCCAATGGCGGGTGAGGCAATCGACAAACCACGGGTCTGCCTCGCCGATGGTTCCGTCAAATACGCCGATGTCGCGAGTTTCGACGCCGGATCGAAGTCCTTCCACGTCAGCGGCGCCAAGGAGCAGCCCATTCCGGCCGATCGCGTCGTGGACGTCTTCCTGGGAAAAACGGATCAAAGTCCGCGTTCGCTCACAGTCGACTATCAGGATTCGTCCCGATTCAGCGGCCGCCTAGTCAAAATCGAGAAGGAGAGGATCTGGCTCGCGACGCCGGCCTCGAACGAACCGTTGCGCCTGCCATTGGCGGGGCTCCGTTCACTGATCGCCCATCAGGCAGGCGCGGCGGCAAAGAAGAGCGAGTCTGACCCTGCCGGCACCTTGGAAATGGAAGGCGTTCGCTTGCCCGGCAAGCTGGTCGAGGGGCAAGAAACCCCAACTGCCAGTTGTCTGATCTGGCAGCCGCGCGGCAGCGCGACAGCCAGCTCGCTTAAGCCCGCTGTCAACGGCCGGATCGTCTTTCGAGAGGTGCCCGGGCGCGTCGCGACCCCGGAGCGGCGACAAGTTCGACGCGGCGCACGAAGGTCAGAACCATTCAGCGCTGAAGCCTCAAGTCCGGAAGAATCGCAATCGCGGCAAGGGTTGACGAAGGCGCTGTATCTTCGTACGGGTGACATGGTGCCGTGTGAGATCACGCGGATCGATGAAAAAGGTGTGACCTATAAAACGCCTCTTTCCGACTCGGGCACGATCGCCAACGATAAAATCAAAGCGGTCGTGCTGACTCTCGACGGGAGGGGCCCGGTCGAACTCACCAAGGACAAGCGGGACCGTCTGCTCACGCTGCCGCGGATGCAAAGAGACAATCCGCCGACGCACCTGATTCGATCCTGCGACGGCGACTACCTGCGCGGCCGCGTCGTCGAACTGGATGAACGCAAACTCATGGTCGAAGTGCGGCTGCAGACCAAGGAAGTGCCGCGTGACCGCATCTCAAGAATTATCTGGCTGCATCCGGATGAGCTGGCCGGACCGTCCGCGGCGAAGAAGAAAAATGACGCGGGGCCGCAGCCGCGCGTGCAAGCCGTGCACGACAACGGAACCCGGCTCACCTTCCACCCCACGCGTTGCAAAGATTCGATCTTATCCGGCACGAGCGACGCGCTCGGACCGTGCCGGATCGGGCTCGACTCGATCGACCAGCTGCTGATTGGTAATACGATTGACGAAGCGGTGACGAAGACGGCCTATCAGCAATGGAAGCTGCGCAACGCCGTGGACCCGAAGTTCGTGGCGGCGGAAGCCAACGCCGCGCGCGGTGCCGGCTCGTCAGGTTTAGACTCGGCACTGGTGGGCAAGCCCGCCCCCGATTTCGAGCTAGAGATGCTCGGCGGAGAAAAATTTCACCTGACAGACCACAAAGGCAAAACGATTGTCCTCGACTTCTGGGCCACGTGGTGCGGACCGTGTCTGCAAACGATTCCACACGTGGCGCAGGTCCATCGGGACTCGGTGGCCAGCGGAGTGAAAGTTGTGGCCGTCAATCTCGAGGAGTCGCCCGAAGATATCCAGAAGTTGCTGAAGCGACTGAAGCTAGAGCTTCCGGTCGCGCTCGATCGCGACGGCGCCGTTGCCGCTCGCTACGGGGTAAGCGCCATCCCCCAAACGATCATCATCAATCGAGAAGGCAAGGTGGTCCGTCACTTCATCGGCGGCGGCAACCACTTTGCCAAGGACCTCGCCGATGCGCTGCATGGAGTCGCTACGACGCCTCCTACGAAAGGCGCGTCGCCGTAGGGAGATCGCTCGAGCAGTGGGCCGACACCGCGGGTCTCCATCCCCGACAGCCTGAGTGAGGCCGATCCGGAGCCAAATCTGCGGTCAAATGCTCGCCCTAATCCTCTGTGCGCAACGCCAATTTGAGCGCTTCGGTTTTCTCGGAGAGCAAAGCGACCTGACGCTCGAAGGACGCGCGGGCCAGGCGGATCCGGTCCAGGATCTTTTCGCTGCTCGATTGGATGGTCTTCGTCCAGCGCTCGACTTCTTCGAGCGAGCCGGATTGCTTTTCCACCATCAGGATCGCCCGTTCGATCTCCGTAAAGTCGACCTTCACAGCCTGCGCCTCGATCCGTTGACGGACGCACAGCGCGCGGGCCAAGAGTAGCGCCGCACGAAAGAAGGGGTCGGTCGTGGGGTCCTCGGCGTCCCATGCCACAAAGATGTCATTGCCCAGCCGCTGCAGCGGATCCATACCTTCCGGCGCAGTCCGCCTGGAATACACGAACACGCCGACGAGAGCACCGCGGTTTTGGCGGGCCGTCTCGATATATTCACGTGCATCGGCCAGCTGGTACTGCTGGACTTCTTTTGCTTCGATCACAATCCGCTGCCCGGGGGCCGCGCTCTCGGGCCCCAGTTCGATGACGGCATCTCCCTTCTTGCAGTTCTTGATCAGTCCGGTCGTTGTGCCGACTGAGCTCGCGATGTCTCCCTTGCCTTGGGCCTCGTGCTGAACGAAGGCAAAGGCGGCCTGATCGAACTCGTCTCCGTGCCGCGTCGAGCGCTGAATCTCTTGCCGCCGGGTCGACATCGCTGCCAGAGCTTCGCGAACCTCTGATTGAAAGCGATGGCTGTCCTGTCGGTGCTCACTAATGAGCGACTGCAGCTCATTCTTCATGCGGGCGAGGGCCGAGCCGTCGTTGTCGAGCGAGAACTGGCTGGCGATTTTCTGATGGGCGTCGTCGACGCGGTGGACCAGCTTGCTGAGGGCGGAGTCTTTTTCGTCGAGCGTGAACTCTCGCACCACCCGATCGATCTTCACGGAGAGCTCGCCCGAGAGCGAACTCTGCTGCTGACTCAATTCAGCGATGAATCGCGATAAGGCGCCCTCCTTGTTGTCGAGCGAGAACTGATTGAGCACCTGGTCGCGCTGGCTTGTTAATTGCTGCTCGACCGCCTCGCGAATGGCCCCCAACACGCCGCGCGACTGGTCGGGACTCAGCACTCGCATCAGAGGACTTTCCGAGCCGACGTGAGCCGAGAGAGTCTTGGTCAACTGCGAGTCCTGGTCGCCGATCTGTCGCCGCAACAGCGATTCGAGTTCGCCGTCGCGGCCGATTAAGCGGTCGATCCGCTCCTGCAGTCGGCCGTCCTTGGGATCGAAATACTGCTTCAGCGAGTCCGCGACGCACTCGTGCACAGTCTGGGCATGACTGCCCAACCGCTCGTTCAATTCCGACAGCAGCCGTTCGCTCTCGCGGCGAACGACGTCGGCATCGATCTGTCCTCTCGCCTGCCGCAGCGCCAGCACGCCGATGCGCAGAGCGTTCAAAGCGTATCGCTCGCGCTGCTCTCCCTCCTGAAACGTCAACAGCTCGCGAATCGTGTCGGGGTCGTTGACCGTTAGCTCGAGCGGCAGACCGAAGGGCAAGCGGCCCTCGGTGTCTGCAACGCGCGGAAAGAGCTCGCGCGGGCCTTTGAGGGCCTCCGACATGGCATTCTCCTTAGTTGCCTGCCATTACGTTCCATCAGGCTGACCGTCAGCGTATCGCATGAGCTACGCGATAGGCAACGCATGGACACCAACGAGCGGCCGCCGCTGCTGGCCGTTGGCCCCAGTGATGTTGCGACTCGCTGAACGTGAACGTATCCTAAACGTATTCGCATCCGTTGATGCTCCCGCCTCGCTGCCTGCCGATTTCCCGCCGAACTGCTGGGTCTGACAGCGGATGAAGCTGCCAATGACCGTCCCCCCGCTTGCGTTTCGCTGCTTGGTGGTCCCCGCGGTCCTGTTCATGGCGCCAGCCGCGATCTGGGCTGCCGATCCGCACATTCCTCCCGGTCA
>DASZIA010000046.1:0-4790 GCA_035949535.1 Planctomycetaceae bacterium
TTGCCCACTTCGCATGGTGACCGAGCGAATCCGCAACATCGGAATCGTGGCGCATATCGACGCCGGCAAGACCACGACCACCGAGCGGATCCTCTACTACACGGGCTTCTCCCACAAGATGGGCGACGTCGACGACGGCACCACCGTCACCGACTTCGACCCGGAAGAGGCCAAGCGCGGGATCACCATCTATTCGGCCGCCATCACCTGCCGCTGGAAGAACGAGCCGCAGGGGATCCCCGAGCACACGATCAACATCATCGATACGCCGGGGCACGTCGACTTCACCGCAGAGGTCGAGCGGAGTTTGCGAGTTCTCGACGGTGCACTTGTGGTGTTTAGCGCGGTCGAGGGGGTCGAGGCGCAAAGCGAGACCGTCTGGCGGCAGGCCGATCGCTATCATGTCCCGCGGATCTGCTTCATCAACAAGATGGACCGCATCGGCGCGGACTTCGACCGCACGTTCGGGCAGATCACCAACCGTTTGGGAGCCCATCCGGTTGCGGTGCAGATCCCCATCGGGGCGGGCGCCGGGCCGACTCCGGAGGGATTTTCCGGCGTGATCGACCTGATTGAGATGAAGGCCTTGTACTTCGACAGCGCCTCCAAGGGCCGAACGATCACCGTCACCGAGATTCCGGACGCCGATTGCGAGCGAGCCGCCAAGTGGCGGGGAGAGCTTTTGGAATCGGTGGCGATGTTGGACAACGGAGTGATGGAGACCTATCTGTCCACCGAGAAAGTGCCGGTGGATGAGATTCACCGCGTGTTGCGGGTCGGCACGATCCAGGGCATGCTGCAGCCGACGTTCTGCGGGGCGTCGCTCGACTATATCGGTGTCCAGCCGCTCTTGGACGCGGTCGTGCGCTATCTTCCAAGCCCACTCGACCGGCCCGCCGTCGAAGGCGAGCATCCCAACCCCAAGAAGCGGGACACGGTGCACGAGATTCGCAAGTGCTCACCGAAGGAGCCGTTCTGCGGGCTGGTGTTCAAGATCGTCGCCGATCAGCACGCAGACCTGTACTTTGTGCGAGTCTATTCGGGAGTGCTCAAGAGCGGCAGCCGGGCACTCAACCCGCGCACCGACAAGAAAGAGCTCATCAGTCAGCTCTGGCGGATCCAGGCCGACTCGCGTGAAAAGATCGAGACCGACGCCGTCGAGGCGGGAGACATTGTGGGCGTCGTGGGCCCCAAGGATTCGGTGACTGGCGATACGTTTTGTGACGCCCACCATCCCATTCTGCTCGAGCGGATTGCATTCCCTGAAACCGTCATTTCGATGGCGATCGAGCCCGACACCAACGCCGAGCGAAAGAAACTGGCCGACGTGTTGGTCCGCCTGGGGCGGCAGGACCCCACCTTCACAGCGAAGATTAGCGAAGAGACGGGGCAAACGATCATCAGCGGGATGGGTGAGCTGCATCTCGAGATCATCCGGGAGCGGATCCAACGCGATTTCGGCCTCAAGGTGCGGGTCCACAAGCCACGAGTCAGCTACCGCGAATCGGTCAGGGCATCGGTCGAGGCCGACGGAGTCTTTCATCGGCAGACGGCGGGTGAAACGCATTACGCCAAGATCCGCGTGCGGCTCGAACCATTTGCCGGTAGCGAAGCGGTCACAGTGATCAACGCGCTCAAGCCTGACCAGTTGCCGGCCGAATTTGTGCCGGTGATGGAGCAGACTCTCCGCGAGGAGGCGCATGCTGGCGGTCTCTTGGGGCATCCTCTGATGAAGGTGCGGCTCACGATTCTCGGCGTCGATTACCGCCGCACCGAAACTAACGAGGAAGCCCTGCGTGCTGCGTCGGCGGCGGCCGTGCGAGAGGCCCTCAAAGCCAGCGGTGTCGTACTTCTGGAGCCGATCATGAAGCTCGAAGTGTCGACTCCCGATCAGTTTTTGGGCAATATCCAGGCGGATCTCAATGCCCGTCGGGCCATGATTGTGAACATGGAACCGCGCGGACATCTTTCGGTGCTTGAGGCTCATGTCCCGCTTTCGCAGATGTTCGGGTATTCGACGCAGGTCCGCAGCCTGTCGCAAGGGCGAGCCTCCTACTCGATGGAGCCGCTCAACTACGCCGAGGCCCCGCCCGACGTGCTCAAAGAGATGATGGGCTGATTTCTCCGCAGTTTTGCCTCCCGACCCGTCGAGCTGGGTTTCGGTCCAAATTCCTCTCACGCGGAAGACATTCTCTTGGCAGGTTGCCCGTGCTACAATTTTTCGTGTGGTTGGCAGGGCCTGACGTGCGGAAAGTGCGCGCGGAGGTGCCGCGCTCACTCGACCACGTTCCCAGCTCGTTCCGATCTTGTGCCTGCGCGAAGTCCGTCCGTTATTCGGACGCCTTGATGGACGTCAATTTGTCATCCCGCGCTCATGACCGCTGACACGCCGGCTGAAATCACCTTTGGTGCCCAGTCGCCCTCACTGCCGGGCACTCCGCCGGTGCGGCGGGGCCGATCGTATGCGCGCCTCGCCTACGCGCATCCGCAACGGGGCACTGCCTACAAAGACATCAGCCGGCACACAACGCTCATCGGTTCGGCGACCGACGCGCCGATCCGGCTGCTGTCTGCGGACGTCGCGCCCGCGCACTGCGTGATTACGCTCGATAACGATGTGCTGCGGATTCGCGCACTGCGCCCCAACGCGGGCATCCGCGTGAACGGCTTTCCGCTGGATATCAGCGTGCTTTGCCATGGGGATCGCCTCGACATCGGCCCGTTCAGCTTTCGCGTCGAGACGAACCTCACCTTCGAGTTGTCGCGGACCGCTGCCATCCCCGAAACGCGAATGGATCTCGTCGAAAACGTCGACACCATCTCCGGCGCTGAGGCGGAAGCCTCCACGGACACGGAGCCTCAGGCGGCCTCGCCACTTCCGCCGGCAACCGAAGCCCGCGAGGACGAAGAGGAACAGCCCGTTACTCTCGAGACGCTCAAGAAATTGATGCTCAAGGGCGTGCTCACGCGCGAGCAGGCGACTTGGATCCTGGAGGGCAAGGTCGACGACTACAAAGTTGGGGAATACCGCATCCTGGACATCCTGGGCACGGGCGGGATGGGTTGGTTGTACGTCGCGGTCAACGAGACCTCCGGCGAAAAGGCCGCGGTCAAGGTGATCTCGAAGCACATGGAGAACGACTACATCACGCGGTTCAAGCTCGAGGCCAAGGCCGGCCTGATGCTCAACCACCCGAATATTGTTCGCACGATCAAACTGGGGGAGACGGACGAGATCTGGTACGTGGGGATGGAGCTGGTCGAAGGCATTAGCCTTCAGGAACTGATCGGCCGCCAGGGGTGTATTCCCTGGCCGCAAGCCTGCAGCCTGATCGCTCAGGCGGCCGCCGGACTCCAGCACGCCCACGAGAAGGGGTTGGTCCACCGCGACGTCAAGCCGGGGAACCTGCTCGTCAAAAAGAACGGCACAGTGAAAGTGCTCGACTTCGGCCTGGCGCTGGTCGGGCGAGGCGAGGACGGCGAGGAGTTCATGCTGGCGATGATCTCCGGACAGGGTTGCGTCGGCACAGCCGACTACATTGCGCCGGAGCAGACGCTAGACAGCTTTCAAGTCGGTCCGCAGGCAGACATCTACAGCTTGGGCTGCACGCTGTATTGTGCGCTCACCGGCATGGTGCCGTTCCCCGGCGAATCGGTGTCTAAGAAGCTCCGCGCTCACCGCACGAAAACCGCCCGCCCCGTGCGCGAGATCAAATCCGAGGTGCCGGTCGCGGTCGAAGAGATCGTGGCCAAGATGATGGCCCGCAAGGTTTCTGAGCGGTACGCGACGGCAGCCGAAGTCTTGGCCGCGCTGCAGCCCCACGCCCGACGCGATTCGGCTGCCTTCGACTTTTCGCAGATCCTGGCCCAGCGCTCGGCCGAGGCGCGTCAGCGAGTGAACCTGCTTCGCCAGCGACGCTAGACCTGGGCGATCTCGCGTCTTACCAGTTCCACGAAACACCGACCGACCAGTTGTCGGAATACCAGCTGCCGCGGTCGACCACAATGCGCGGCTTCAGTCCCGCCATCGGATTACCTTCGTAATCGATGCTCTGATTCGTCTCGATGACGTCGCCGACCCACATGAATTCGTAGCCACCGCGAAGGTTCGCATGGGCGAACGGCCACATCTTGCCGAGGATCGGCACATACTGAAAGACCGGGGCTTCGATGATGATCGATTGCTCGATCAAGGGCGAGACATGCGAATGCTGCGCTGAGCTATTAAACGCGTTCGGGTTGGGATCCGTGGGCGAGGGGATGAACAGGTCCTGCGCGATTTCCATTTGTGGGTTGCCGCGATTACCGGTCAGCTCGGTCGGGAAGGTTACAAAGTTCCCGTTGACCCGCGTGGTGCTGCCGATGTTGTTGCCGCTCAGCTCGATCGTTTCCCAGTTCGCCATCAGGCCGAACTTGGTCTCACCGGTAACGTGAAACCCGGCACTGTTGCCGATCAGGTAGTGTAACCCAGCGGTCGGCCCGGCCAGGTTCGTGTTGGCCCGCACGTCGATGGTCGCGGGAAGGAGAGCGAACGGACTGGGGAAGGAAATCACCTCTGCTCCGGTCGTGGTTGTGGTAGAGTTGCTCCCGCTTGGCGCGGGTTCGGGCGTCACGGCATTGTCGATGATTCCGTCTTTGTTGTCGTCAATGCCGTTGGGAACCGATTGGGACTTGAAGTCGCGGCCGAGGATCGCTACTGCCGTGTTCGTGCCCGTCGCCGACGCGCCGCCATATAACAGCCCGCTGTCGATGCCCTCGAAGGAGAGCCCCTCGCGAATGTTCAAATATTC
>DASZIA010000047.1:0-4535 GCA_035949535.1 Planctomycetaceae bacterium
TTGAGCATTCCGAGGTTTCGCCGCTCTCTACTAGCGTTGTCTACGCGGTGGCCGCATTCCAATCGGGCTGTTCGTATCTGAATTGGACGCAGTCGACCGGCCCGAATCTGCCCGCGCTCGCGGAGCTGGCACGAGACAAAGCTGCGCTTTACATGGGTCGGGAGGGACGAACCGACCTGGTCGCGATCGGGTTGTTGCGTGTGGCGGTCGCCGACGAACGGCTGCGAGCGGCCCATGCCCTGCTCGATGTTGTACGGTTGTGCGAACGAGAACATCGCCGCGGTCTATCGGGCTTGATGACTTTCCTTAGCTGCTTTTTCAAGCACCCCGTGGGTGACGACCCTGGCGATGTCGCGGCCCAGCGAGCGCTCTTATACGATTGGGCTCATCAAGTGGCTTCGACCGGCTAAGTGTTCGGCTCACTTCGGCTCGGACATCGCCGACGGCCAATACTGCGCTCAAGGAACGGAATACGTCCTTCAAAGATCGCCCACGAGCCTACCTGCAGCTGATGCGGTTCCCGGCCGTCTTCACGGCCCTGGCGGATATTCTTTTGGGATTCCTGCTCACGCATGAGAGTCTCTCGCCGCTTCGAGATCTGGCGGCGCTGTTGGGCGCATCAAGCGGGCTGTACCTGGCCGGCATGGTCTTCAACGATTTGTTCGACCGTGACGTCGATGCCCAGGAGCGACCCGGGCGGCCGATCCCTTCCGGTCGAATCTCGCCTCGCGCCGCAGGACGGCTTGCGAGTGCATTGATCATTCTGGGACTGGTTTCCGCGGCATTCGTCCGTTTTGAGGCGCTCGAGGTGGCGCTGTTGCTCGTCGCGCTGATCCTCGCTTACGACGGCTATCTCAAACAGACGCCGGCAGGACCGGTGGCGATGGGTGGCTGTCGCTTTCTGAATGTGATGCTCGGGGCGAGCGCGGGGGCCGGTGGGGCCTGGGCAAGTCCTCAGCTCGCCGTGGCCCTTGCGATGGGCGTCTATGTGGCAGGCGTGACGTGGTTTGCCAGGCAGGAAGCGCAGCGAAGTGCGCGGGGTCAGCTTGCCGCAGCTGCCGCGACGTGCCACGCGGGCATTGCTGGCTTGGCCGCGATCGTCGTAACCATGTCTGAGTTCCCGGCAATCAATCGCTGGCTGGCCTTAGTGGCGCTCGGGGTGGTGACGATCTGGATCGAAATCCGGCTCGTGTCCGCGATCCGAGAGCCCGCGCCGCGAAATGTTCAATCGGCCGTGAAGCGAATGCTGCTGGCAATTGTGTTGCTCGATGCGACGATGATCTTTTGCAAAACCGGTGAACCCATTCTGGCTCTCGGGGTCGCGGCGCTCGTTGTGCCGGCGGCCACTCTCGGCCGTTGGATCTTTATCACTTGAGCTGCGGCCGTTTTCTGAAATTGGCCTCTTTGTCGATTGCGATCAGAACGGGGCTTGGAAACCCATGACCTGGAACCGACCGATCTCCATCGTCGTGGTCATCTTCACGGCCAGAATGGTGGAATAGGCCACCATCACTTTTCGGGAGCCATACGTGTCGGGCTTGTCGCGCTCGACGAGCAGCACCCCCCCCGAGATCAGAAAACTATTGAACGGAATGTGCTCGTTGAAGCTGGTGACCAGCATTCCTTCGCGAGGAATCGATTCGGGCCAATTCTCGAACAGCGATCGCCAGTGTTCTGACGGGTCCATACCGTTCGATCCTCCTTGACGCGCCCCGTTGAGGTGCAGCAGCCGAGCGCGATCGGCTCCGATGATGCTCGAATGACCCCAGGGGGATTTGAACCCCCGTTATCGGATCGAAAATCCGATGTCCTAGACCTGGCTAGACGATGGGGCCGGCAGTCGCCCCACAATTTAAGGACTGGGGCCTGTTTGTCAACTCGCGGGAACGCCGCGGTTTCTCTTCTTGAGTCCGGAACGCGGACAGCGACAATTGATTGGATCCTGAATGGCCGGTACCGGCAATTGCACGCGCGAGCCCTTACAAAACGCAACGGGCTAAGCAACGCATTGCTTAGCCCGCTAATCGATTCGGGACGCCGAGGCTGCGTAGTCAGCCTTCGGTGCTCGCGACCTTGGGCGGATCCTGCTCACCGGAGTTGTGTTCCGCATGAATGGCGGCGTGCACTTCACTACGATGAATCGGAATTTCCTTCGGTGCTTCAATCCCCAGGCGCACTTTGTCGCCCCGGATCTCCACAATCGTGATGACGATATGCTCGTCGATCACGATGCTTTCATTTTTCTTGCGCGACAGAACCAGCATGGCACGCAGCTCTCCTCAGGTGTTGCCGGTGTCTGCCGCGAGGACCCGTCCTCGCATTAAGACTGCGCACCGCCAATCCTGCCGCTGCGAGCGTCTTCAGCGAGCATCTGGGCAAAACGCACTCGGGCGCTCACTCGCGGTATGAGGATTCTATGCCGCGCGTTGCCTCGAAATCAAGCAAACGAAAGCGATAAGCCGCTTACGTGACAATGACTTTCGTCATTGCCTGCCACCCGAGTCTGACATTTTGGAGACTTGCTCCTACCGCATAAATCCTTTTGGGAAATAGGCTTATGTTCCAGTGAACTCAACACAGCGGTGCTGTGAGAGCGTTAACCCAGTTCGACCATGAACTCACAACGTCACCTGGTTCCGGTCTGACCAAACGGGTCGCACCTTGGGCGCCGGAACAGCCCTTTTTGCACGAGACCAAAATAGGCGCGCACCGAAAGTGGTTTGGTGGAGATGGCGTCGTGCACTCAGGTCACTTGACGCAAAGATGAGTCAGGTTGCGAGTACCGGTGCTCAGCTTGCGCCCAGGTGGGCCGGTCGGCCACTACTTGACCATGTCTTTCAGCGACTTGAGCGGGCGAATACGGACTACGTTTCGCGCGGGCTTCGCCTTGAACATCATTTCCTGCCCGGTGAACGGATTGACGCCCTTGCGCGGTTTGGTGGCAGGTTTGTGTTGCACGGTGATCTTCATCAGCCCGGGGACGGCGAACACACCAGGCCCCTTCTTGCCGACATTTCGGCTGATGAGCCCCGAGAGGCCGTCAAGCACGCTGGCAACCTGCTTTCGCGACAGCCCGCTCTCCTGGGCCAGCGTATTGAGGACCTCGCTCTTAGACATCGGCTTTGCACCGCTCTTCGTTGCCATCGTGCACTCCTGCCATTTTTGAAAGTCGGGGAACGCCGAACCCTTGCGAGCGCTCCAGAAAAGTTTTCGCGTAGTAAACTCTCGCGGAAAACGGTTGTCAACCAACGCGCACACGGTTTCCCCCTATTTTTTCAGGTTTTTTCGCGTCGGCGCCCCATTGTCTCCCATCATAGGCGGCCGGATTCGGCCCGATGCGCGCGAGTCGAGCGTGCATTTCGCATTGGGTGACAGGGCCAATTGTCATGCCGCTGTGCGTCGAGAGAGGCACCGTCTGCGGTGCCAGAAAGACGGGTTGGCTCCGGCGCAATGTGGCGCGACGCGATTTTTGTAACTATTTGCGTCGTCAGGGAGTTTTGGTTATCCATAAGGGGGCGGACTGCGTCAAAGGAGTCGTTCTCGGGGGCGTTTCTACGGGTCGACGGCATGATACTTGACGAAGCCGGCCGGCTGACTCCGTTGGCAACCATCGCCAATTTCATCCTCGTCGTCGAGGATGACGAGGACGAGGCGGCATTCCTCAAGGAGCTGCTGGAGAAGCACAAATATCGCGTGACGGTCGCCCGCGACGGCGGGCAGGCTCAAGCCACATTCGTCATGCGCAAGCCCGACTTTGTAATCTTGGATCTGATCCTGCCCGGGGAGAGCGGCTTCGAGGTTTGTCAAAGACTCAAACAGGCGAATTCGACCGTTCCGGTCTTGGTGTTGACGGCCGTCGATATGCCCGAGGCGCGAGCCTTGGCCGAGCGCGTCGGAAGTGATGGCTACTTGACCAAGCCGTTCGACCCCGACGAGTTGCTCCGCCAGATCCAACAAATTGCACTGAAGAACTGGGAGAAAACGCATTCTGATCAGGGAAAAGACGAGAAGCGGATCCGGTTTTCGTGCCGCTGCGGAAAACGGTTCAAAGTCAGTCCGATCCACCGCGGAAAGACCTTAAGCTGTCCTGAGTGCGGAGAGCCGGTGACTGTTCCCCATCGCGTTTGATGACTGTTGGGGGCAGCGGCTTGCAGGTGCCGAACGAGGAGGGGTGCCGAGCGATGATCGAATTGATCGTTCAATCGGGAAAACAGCAAGGCAAACGGCTCCGCCTACCCGACGAAGGAGACGTGCTGATCGGCCGCGACGAGAGTTGCCAAATTCGCCTCGCCTCAAGCGAAGTGAGTCGACATCACTGCGTTCTGAAACCGACGCCCGATGGAATCGTCGCTCGCGATCTCGACAGCCGCAACGGTACATTTCTCAACGAAACGCTCATGGAGGACGAGACCCTGCTGAAGCCCGGCGATATCCTGCGCGTCGGTCCGATCATGCTGCAGGTGCCGGGCGCGCCTGAGGCCAACGTGCGGGCCTCCGACAATGACATCGCCGAATGGCTTTCCAAAGAGGGAATC
>DASZIA010000048.1:0-16491 GCA_035949535.1 Planctomycetaceae bacterium
GCATCGATGTGAGTGCCGCAATGCGTACTCATGCGGACGGCTCCCACATTCACGGTTGCGCCGGCCGATCGCTTCCACATGAGCTCGTAGTCAAACTCGGTGTCTCCAGGCCAGACCGCGAGCCTGGTCTCGAGCGGCAAGCTGATGTCGATGACCTCCACGAATCTGCCTCACCATGATTTTCAGCGATTGGTCCGCGTCTCTCGACCGTCGACTTCGATGATCGACGCGAGCCGCTCAATCACCTCGAAGCAATCTTCGAACGACGAATACAAAGGACTCGGGCACAAGCGCAAGAGATCGGGCTTGCGATAATCTGCGATGACTTGTCGTTCGTGCAACTCTCGGCAGAGCACTTCGGCCTTGGGATGCGCAAGGGCAACATGGCCTCCTCGGCGTCGATCCTCGCGAGGTGTGATCAGCGAGACGCTCCGGTGCTTGAGCCGGGCGTCGACCAGGTCGATCAGCACGCCGTTCAAGTGCAATGATTTGGCTCGGATGGCTTGGATGCCGGCCTGTGAAATGATCGACAGCGAGCCCAACAGGGGTGCCAGACTGAGGACAAAGGGCGTTGAAATCTGGAGTGCCTCTGCGTCGCCGGCCGGGTCGAACTCAAACGGCATCTCTAACAGGCGCTCCTTGGCGCGGCCAAACCAACCGGCAAGTCCAGGCGCGCGGCCGAAATGCCGCTGATTCAGGTACAGGCCCCCAACGGCACCCGGTCCCCCATTCAAATATTTGTAGCCGCCCCAAAAGGCAAAGTCGGCGCCCCATCGACTGAGTTGATGCGGAACGCAGCCGACCGAGTGGCTGCAGTCGAAGCCGATCAGGATGTCCCGCTTGTGCGATTCTTCGACGAGCGTCTGCATGTCCAGCAATTGCCCCGTGTGGTACACGACAGAGGGTAAGACGACACAGGCGACCTCATCCGACATTTGCTCGATCAGTGTGTCCTCCGACAAGAGGGCTCCGTCGACGGCGGGGACACTGACGAGATCGCCGACAGGATCGAGTCCCCTGAGTTGCAAATGACTCCGAATCGCGTAGAGGTCCGAACAAAAAATCGTCTCATCGACGAGGATCTTTCTCTTCGTGCCGGTGGGCCGAAACAGCGTCGCCAAGAGCTGGTGCAAATTGACCGTGGTGGAGTTGGCAGTCGTCACCTCCCTGGTATCGGCCCCAATTAACGGCGCAATCTGCGCGGAGACCTTGTCCATCATCCCCAGCCAGGCCCGCGGACCGGTGAACCAGCCGTCCACGCCAATCGACTGCCAGACGTCTAAGACCTCGCGCACGGCGCGCTCGGCGGGCTGAGACAATAAACCCAGTGAGTTCCCGTTGAAATAGAGCACGCCCGGGCGAAGATGGAACAACTTGCGCATGGGGGCGAGAGCGTCGTTGGCGTCGAGCGCCCTCACCGCTTCACGAGTCCACTCAGGCATAAGAAAGTGACCTTGAGGTCTTACTCACGACTGAGCGATTTTACATCAAGGCGAGCCCGGCCGTGCAATCCGCAGTTGCGCGGCGAGTGAACCGCTGCCGCTTCCATGCGTGCGAAGGAGAGGGCATTTCGTTAAGGTTGAGCAACGGCATTCCTTGCCGCGCCTGAGAGCCCGCCTGGACGACTGCTCACCCCTTTCGCAGGTTTTTCATGCGTTCAACCGTGGTTTCGGCCGCTGTCCTTGTCGTTGGGCTCGCGCTCACGCAACCCGCCGGAGCGTCGCCGCCGCTCGAACTTCGCAAGGGCGATCACATCTGCCTGATTGGGAACGCGCTGGCCGAGCGGATGCAGCATTCCAGTTGGCTCGAGACGCTGATTTACGCCCGCTCTCCGCAGCACAACCTGGTGTTCCGCAACCTGGGATACGGCGGCGACGAGGTGAAGGGCTATCGCGAGCTCTACAGCCGCATGCGGTCGATGGACTTTGGCTCGCAAGACCAGTGGCTTGCCGGCGACGCCCCGATTCCGCAGCCGGCTAAGCTCAACCCTGGCGCACCGGTCCGTCCGAACCGGTTTGAATTTACCAACACTCGCGCCGACGTCATCTTCGCGTTTTATGGCTACAACGAGTCGTTCGCCGACGCGGCCGGGCTGCAAAAGTTCAAGGAAGACCTCCGGCGCTTCATCAAGCACACGCTCGCCCAGCGCTACAACGGAAAATCAGCCCCGCGACTGGTGCTGCTCTCCCCGATCGCCCACGAGAATCTGGGCGATCCCAATCTTCCTGACGGCGTCGAGAACAATCGGCAGCTCAAGCTTTATACTGCGGCCATGGGCGAGGTCGCCCAGGCGGAGAGCGTCTTCTTTGTCGATCTGTTCACGCCGACGCTCGCGCGGCTTTCCCAACCCGCTGGCGTCAAGCTCACGATCGACGGCGTCCATTTGAACGACGCGGGGGATCGTTACGTCGCGGGCGTGGCCTATCAGGCACTCTTCGGCGAGGCGCCCCCTTTCGACGATCAGCGGCTTGCGAGCTTGCGGGCCGCGATCAACCAAAAGAACTGGTACTGGTTTCTCCGCTATCGCACGCCGGACGGCTATTCGACCTACGGCGACCGCGCGTTCCTCCGATTCGTCGGCGGACAAACGAATTACGAGGTCTTGCAGCGCGAGTTGGAGATCATCGACCTGATGACGTCGAACCGCGACAAGGTGGTTTGGGCGGCCGCACACGGCAGCGCAATCAAGCCCGACGATTCGAATCTCCCCGAGTTCGTTCCGGTCGTCACGAACAAGCCGGGGCCGTTGCCGGGGGGCAAGCACGTCTTTCTGAGCGGCGAAGACGAAATCAAAAAGATGACCGTCCACAAGGGAATGAAGGTCACACTCTTCGCCTCGGAAGAACAGTTCCCCGAGCTGGTGAACCCCGTGCAGATGGCTTTCGACACGCGGGGCCGCCTGTGGGTCTCCGGCTGGCACAGCTATCCGCACTGGAAACCGAAGGACCCGGTCGACGACAAGCTCTTGATTCTTGAAGACACCGACGGGGACGGCCGGGCCGACAAATGCACGGTATTCGCCGGCGACCTGCGGAATCCGACCGGCTTCGAATTCTGGGGGGGCGGCGTCTTTGTGGCGCAAGGGCCAGACATTCTCTTTCTGAAGGACACCAACGGCGACGATCACTACGACGTGAAGGAGCGCGTGCTCCACGGTCTCGACACGGCCGACACGCATCACACGGCCAACAGCTTCACGCTCGATCCGGGCGGGGCGTTGTACTTCCAGGAAGGAACATTCCATCACACTCAGGTCGAAACACCGTGGGGCGCTCCACGCCGCTGCGCCAACGCGGGCGTCTATCGCTACGAGCCGCGGACGCGCAAATTCGACGTTTATGTGACGTATCCATTTGCCAATCCGCACGGGCACGTGTTCGACGCCTGGGGACAGGACATCGTCGTCGACGGAACAGGAGCCGTCCCCTATCACGGTCCGTTGATCTCGAGCCATTTGGGCTTCCCGCAGAAGCACCCGTCGGCTCCGCAGGTCTACCAGCAGCGCACGCGACCCTGCCCGGGAGTTGAGATCCTGACCAGCCGGCACTTTCCGCCCGAGCTGAACGGCAACTTGCTGGTCGCCAACGTGATTGGCTTTCAGGGCATTCTGCAGTACCAGCTGCGCGACAAGAACTCGAGCCTCGGCGCTCGGGAAATCGAACCGATCCTCAGATCGAGCGACGAGAATTTTCGCCCGGCCGATATCGAGATCGGTCCCGACGGTGCCATTTACTTCACCGATTGGCACAACCCGATCATCGGCCATATGCAGCACAATTTGCGGGATCCCAGTCGCGATCGCATTCATGGCCGGGTGTACCGAGTGACGTGGCCAGGTCGGCCGCTGGAGAAGCCGGCTCCAATCGCCGGCCAGCCAATTCCAGCGCTGCTGGAGCTGCTGAAAGACCCGGACAATCGCGTTCGCTATCGGACGCGGATCGAACTGTCTGCCCGGCCGACGAACGAAGTGATTGCCGCCGCGCGAACCTGGTTGCAGGAACTGGCGCAAAACTCGAACGACGCCGAGCGACCGCACCACGAACTCGAAGCGTTGTGGCTGTTCCAAAGTCACAACGTCGTGGAGCCGCAATTACTCGCGCGCGTGCTGCACTCGTCTTCGGAAAAAGCACGGGCAGCCGCCGTGCGCGTGGCGGCCGCCTGGCAGGATCGGCTCCCCGAGATTCTCGATCTGTTGCGGGTCGCCGCGGAAGACGAATCCCCCCGCGTGCGGTTGATGGCGGTTTGGGCGGCCAGTTTCGTGCCGCGTCCCGAGGCCGCCGAGATCGTGCTCTTGGCAGAGGAACACCCGACCGATCGCGAAATCGACTTCCTCTCGAAGGAAACGATGCGCACCCTGGCACCGCTCGTTGCGTCAGCCCAAGCCACGCACCAAACGATTGCCTTCAAAACGTCAGCCGGCGCCAGCTACCTCTTAAAGGGGCTGACCAACGACGAGTTGTTGAAGCGGCCTCACGATCGGCTCGTGCTAATGGAAATCCTCATGCGTTCGGGCATGACCGATGCCCAGCGGCGCGACGCGGCGGCGGGAATTGCCCAGCTTGATAACACGGACGAGACGCGCGTAGTCGCGGGCGCGCTGGAACGCCTGGCCGCAAACCCGACTCGGGCCGACGTCAGCGTCACCTTCGACCTGGTCCGCGAGTTGGGGGCTCGGTCCAAGATGCTGCCGTCTCGCGAGGATCCGCTCGATCGCCTGATCGAAAAGTCGAATTGGCCCGTGTTGCGGCAGATCGCGTTTGCCACGCTCGTCAATCGCGACGGCTCGGCTGAGGCCGCCTGGTCGCGGGCGCTGACGAGCAGACGCGCCTTAGAAGATTTTCTCGATGCTCTCCCGCTGATTTCGGATCCTGGCATCCGCACACATCTCTACGAGCGCATCGAGCCACTGCTGACAGCGTTGCCGAAATCGCTGGGCTCGGATGCGGCGTCGCCGGCTGAGTCCGGCGATGCGAAAGCCGACGCGACGTCTCAAATTCGCCGCGCAGCGATGCGGGCTCTGACACACATTCGTGGGCAAGAAGCCCACACCTTCGCCGTGCTGGGCCGGTTCATTCGAGACGACGTCGATCGCATCACGGCCGTCCGCGCCATGCAGACGATTCCGCGAAACGCCTGGCCGGCTGCGGAGGCGGCGCCGATCGCGATGGTGCTCTTAAATCAAATCCGGCAGACATCGCCCCGACGACGGACGCGACCCGATGTGCTCGACGAGTTTGAGCTGTGCGAAGCTCTTTCGACACTGTTGCCGGCGGCCGACGCGAAAGCGCTGCGGGCCCAACTGCGGGAACTGGGCGTGCGCGTCGTCAAGATCGGCACGCTGTTCGAGCGGATGTCCTACGACCAGGATGTCGTCGCCGTGCAGGCGGGCAAGCCGGTTGAGTTCGTGCTGCAAAACAGCGATTTGATGCCGCACAACTTCGTGATCGCCCAGCCAGGATCGCTCGAGGAAGTCGGTCTGCTGTCGGAAGCGCACGCACAGGAATCGGCATTTGCGGCCCGACACTACGTGCCAGACTCGCCCAAGATCCTCGCGGCCGCCAGGCTGATGCTGCCGCGCGAGACGCAGCGATTGAGCTTTAGCGCCCCCACCGCGGCCGGGGTCTATCCGTTTGTCTGCACCTATCCGGGCCACTGGCGGCGGATGTACGGAGCCCTTTATGTCGTGGACGACCTCGACGCGTATCTGGCCAATCCAGAGGCGTACGTGGCGAAGTCAAAGCTGGAGCCGCGCGACGCTCTGCTGCGGGATCGCCGGCCGCGCACCGAATGGACTTTCGCCGATCTGGCCGGTCCACTCGCCGAGATGTCGCACTCGGGAGGTCGCAAGTTCGCGAGTGGTCGGCAGCTCTTCACGCTTGCCAATTGCGTCGCCTGTCACCGGTTGGAAAACAAAGGCAACGTGTTCGGCCCCGACCTCACCAGGCTCGACCCGAAGTGGAAGCTGGCGGACATCCTCAACGAGATTCTCGTCCCCTCGGCCCGCATCAATGAAAAATTTCAGACGAACATCTTCGAGCTGGCCTCCGGCAAAACGGTCTCTGGCCTGGTGCTCGACGAGAACGCCGACACAATCAAGATCATCGAAAATCCGCTGGCCAAAGCCGAGCCGATAATCCTTCGGCGCGGCGACGTGCTGGAGCGGCAGCGATCAAAAACGTCGCTGATGCCCAAGGGGCTCTTGGACAAGCTGACGCGTGACGAAATCCTGGACCTGGTCGCGTACGTGGCCTCGGGCGCCAATCCGCAACATCCGCTGTTCCGAGCCAAGCCCGAGGACCACTCGCACGCCCACGCCCACGCGGCCGCGAACTGACCGAGGCCGAAGAATTCTCGCCGGCGCGCACAAACGCCCATCGCCGTTTCCAGCGATGGGCGCTGCCTGTTGCGTCTGTGCGCCCGGAAGCGACTAGTTAATTTGTCGCGTTGGGCACCAGGATGATCGAGATCTCATTGTCGATCACCGTAGTGAAGGCCGTTCGCAGCTTCGCCTGGCGCTGCGCCAGGGTGCCGATGCACCACTTGTAGCCGTTGACCGGGTCGCTTGCCGAGCTGGGGAACACGGTTCCCCCGAGCGTCGAGATGGCCTGCATCAGGGCGACGGCGTCGGACTGACTCGCTCCGCTGGCGTCCGACTCGAAGATCGCCCCGAACACGATGCACTGAATCGTGACCGGATCCGTGGGCGTAGAGAAACCGGGAATCGGATTACTGGATGTGGTCAGCGACGTGAGCACGGTCGCGATGTTCTTGGCATCGGTATCGGCATTATTTCCGCTCGCGGAAATGACCGCGATCGGGGGCGTGTTGTAATAAGAGTTATAGGCCCCGTTGTTGGTCGTGCCGACCGTCGACGAAACGTTGGCCATGCCGTCGGTTTCGAGAACCACGAGCTTCTTGGCTCCCTTTCGGCCCCAGCCGCCGATGTTGGCTGCCTGGAGCGTCGTGCTGCTGCTGAACTGGTTATAGGCCAGCATCAAGCCGTAGCTCGTCGCCGTGTTGCTGTCGTAGTCGCCATGGGCGCGCGGCGTTTGCATCCCATTGGCATCCCAAGGCCGGACGTCGCTGCTGCCGCTGTTGGGAGGATACCAAAGCGCGTTAATCAGATTTGTGTAGTTGTTGGTGCTCACGACCTGGGGTTGGCTGAATTGACCTGCGGCTGCGGGCTCGCCGTTAAAACCGGGCCGGCTAAACATGATCAATGACACATTGTCATTAGGATGATTGTTCTGAATGTCCTGGAAGGCACCTTGAATGCCGAGCTTGGCGGCAATCATCGAAATGTCCTGGGCCGTGCCCGGCAAGAGGCCCGTATCAAGCATGTATTGGATCATGGTCATTGGGCCGAACCAGAACCGATGCCGCGGTCGCAGCGGGTTATCGTTCGGACCGATCCACGTCTGGCCCGCGAAGAGCGCGTCCGGCCCCGTGATCGACACCGCTCCCCCGTTCCCCGCCTGGAAGTCCGGGCCGAAACTGCACGACGGATTGCCCGGTGTTTGGATGTTGCCAAATGGATCGGCCCAAACGCCGAGCGTGAAATCGATGTATTCCTTCCAGAATCGCTGATCCTCGTTGGCGATCTGCGAGTTGGAATTCGTCCAAGTGTAAGCCGAGGCAGGGACGTCCGTGGGAATCGACGAGTAGAAGAGCACGTTGCCGGCTCGCAGTTGCGACGGGAACGGATTGGGTCCGGTGTTCACGATCCAATTGAGGATCGCCTTGTAGTTGATCACGTAGTTGCCGCTCGGATTGTTCCAGGCTCCGCCGGCGCTCCAGAGCTTGAGGTTATTGTTGCAGGGAGTCGAGCCGTTGCTCAGAAAGAAGAACTTCTTGCGCCAGTCGTTGGCAGCGTTGGGATCCGGCGGCCAGAGGTAGAAGGTCTTGCCCCAATAGCCGGGCCCTTGCTCGTAGCCGTAAAACGTTCCCGCCTGCTGGGCGGCGTAGCCGGTGAACGCGGTGGTTTGGGCGCCGGTGATGTCCTTCCAGGTCAGCGCCGGGGTCGTCGTGTTATTCTTGTTGAGGTACTGGTCGCCGGCGGGCGCCGTGTTAGTGACCGTCACGGGGGCGGCGCTGAAGGCAGCCACGGCGGGCTGGCCACGATTGTTTTGGAACAGATTGGTCACCAGGGCCGGAATTCCGTCGACCGCAGCGGTGACATTGCACAGGCCCACCAGGTTGCTGTTGGAGGTGCATTGCAACGTGGCCGAGGGTGAGAACGACGGGGCGTAAGGACCCCATTGTGGAAAGACCGGGTCGGTGTTGTTGGGCGTGTTGATGAACCCTCCGAGGTACGATTCGCAGTTCCAGAGGTCGCTCTCGTTGTTCATCGACCCCGAATAGTCAAGGACCATCGCCACGTCGCGCGGCCGGTGAGCGGCGGTCGACTTGCCGGTGACGGTCATTGTGGGAACGCCGATCACCTTCGCGAAAGTCGTATTGTAGGTGTGGGTGATCGTAACCTCGGTCAGGTTGTAGTTCTCGTTTTGGCCGGGAGGAAAAAGCGGGGTGAAGAGCTGGGTCTGGTAGTTGTAGTGATACGTTCCTTGTCGAACTGCGACCTCGGCAGGGTCGATGTTCGTTCCCAGGATGGTGTTGCGCGTGGCCTGGGTGGTGGCATTGGCAGTCGAAGTCGCCAGGTTGCTCCCGGCCGATCCGTCCAGACTTCGCGCGCCGGCGATGGCGGCCGCGTCGGCGGCATCCTGCACCTGGGCGCGGGCCACCGCGAGCATCCCCAGATCGATCGACAACGCGAGGAAGCCGCACAGGCCAATGATCGAAACAGCGGTTAAAGGCAGAATCGCGCCGCGGGAACGCTCTGGACGAAACGAACGACGGATTCTCATGGATTTGTCCCTTGGCAAAAACACCAATCCCGAACCGGCATCAGTTCGGGAATTCGCTGTAGATGATGGCTTCCGAGGAGACGTTAATCGGCAGCGGAAGCAGGTTGGCCAGCGCCAGCATCGGCTTGTACTGGCCGGTAATCTGGACGGCGATCGGCTGTCCGAGAGACGCGCTCGTCCATGCGCCGACGTTGGCCCCCGTCGTCGGGTTGGCCTGGAAGACCTGAATGTTCAGATTCGTGGGAGCCTGGTTGACCAGCTCTTGGGTCACCAAGGCTTGGATCTGCGCTGTGGTGACGGTTCCCTGCCCGGTCGCAGCCAGCCGCGCGCCGTCGCGGGCCGCATTATCCATCAACTGCTTCACCATCACGAAATGGCCGAATTCCATGATCGCGAAGATGAACAACAAAAAGATGTTCATCACGAGCGCGGCCTCGACCAGATGCGCTCCGCGACGTGCCGAACGCGCCTGCGGAGCAAACCGGCGGGCAGCTGGACGTTGAATCATCGGTGCGCGTCGAAATCGCAATCGCGACATGTCGGCTTCGTCCTCAGCTTCCTGCGGGAGCGGTGACGTTGCTCGGATAGGCTTGCGGCAGTGACGAGACCCAGTACACAGTCGCATCGACTTTGGTATTCGCGTCGGTGACCAAGAGCGATGAGCACCACCGCACGTTGACGAACGGAATCGTGACCGTCACCTGCAAGTTGTCCATACATGTAGCCTGGCTCACGTCCCTCCCCGGATTGGTCAGATCGGAGACGGTGATGGTTAGACCCGTCGTCGGCAGTCCAGCCGCTGCAATGCAACCGGTCACGATGTTGACCACTTGCGCATTGGTCACCTGGCCGGCGGAAGCCTGTCGAGCCCCCTCTTCGGCGGCCGAGGTCAGAATCTGCCGCACTTCGATGAAGCGACCCATTTCCAAGAGGCCCAAAACGAAGATCACCAGCACCGGCAAAATCAGCGCGCATTCGACGCAAGCCGTCGCGCGCCGGTTGCTTTGTCCGGATGCGGTTCGGTCTGGCGAAGTGCGAATGCCCCGCATGGATTGTCCTCGTCGTGTCAGGCGACCGGAGAACTCCGGGCGATCAATGGCTGAAATGTTGGGGCTCGGAGATCCTGACGTTGCCCCATTCGAGCAGGCGGCATGCGAAAGCAGCGCCTGGCGCCCCTCCATGCTTTGAAAAACATAGCCCACAAACCAGCGGCGAACGTGGAAAAGCCGTTCCTTGATCGCTTTTTTCCCCAGAAGCGGTACAACCGCTGGAAGAGACCGCACGCGATCATCCTGCCCGATTCGGATCTGTATCCCTGCGGGCCGGCCGCAGCGATTATTCCGCGGAGAAGGGAAAGCCGCAGGACTGCAGTCTCGACGCTGACCGCGTGACGCGAACCGCGAATTCACAGAGGAGGGAACCGATGTCGGCGGGATTGCTCGCGAGCAAGCGGCGCGTCGAGTACGGCGACTTTCAGACGCCCCCCGAACTCGCCAAGGCGATCTGCCTGGCCTTGCGGGGCGAGAGGCCTGCGACGCTGCTCGAACCGACCTGCGGCACCGGGGCATTTCTGGCCGCGGCGCTTGACCGCTTCCCGCGACTAGGCATCGCACTGGGCTTCGACATCAATCCGCGTTACGTGGGGGCGGCCCGTCGGGGTGTCGCGGAAACGTCATCGGCCAAGCGACAAATTCGCGTGGCCGATTTCTTTCAAACCGACTGGCCCTCGCTCGTGGCCCGATATGCCGAGCCGCTGCTGATTCTGGGAAATCCTCCCTGGGTCACCAATTCGGCGCTCGGGGTTTTGGGCAGCAGCAACCTTCCGCCGAAACAAAACCTGGCGGGGCGATCGGGGCTGGAAGGGCTCACTGGCAAAAGCAATTTCGATGTCTCGGAATGGATGATTTACCGTCTGCTCGAGGCCGTCGCCGGCCGTCGGGCGACCCTGGCCATGCTCTGCAAAACGGCCGTGGCGCGGCGCGTGCTGGCGCGCGCGTGGGAGACGAGGCTCCCGATTCGCTCGTGCGAGATCCGCGCGATCGACGCTGCCCGGCATTTCGGAGCCCGTGTCGAAGCTTGTCTGCTCATCTGCCGCAGCGGGAGCGACCACGCGGTGGTCTGCGATTGCCGCGTGTTCGAGAGCCTGGAAAGTCCGCAAAACAATGGTTCCTTCGGATGGCGCGACGGGCGGCTGATTGCGGACGTCCGCGCCTACGATCGCGTCAAGCACTTGCTCGGGGGACGGGCGCGCTGGCGATCGGGAGTCAAGCACGACTGCGCGGCTGTCTTCGAGTTCCGCGAACAGACGGATGGGACTCTCGTCAACGGCCTGGGGGAAGCCGTCGATCTCGAAGACGACTATCTCTTTCCACTCCTTAAAAGCTCGGATATCGCGGGTACGGGAAGTCGATTCAGAACCCTCTCCCATTCCAATGGGAGAGGGCAGGGTGAGGGCTCTTTCGTGACCTTAGGGAAATCTCGAACGACGGCCCTCACCCCGACCCTCTCCCGGCAGACCGGGAGAGGGAGTGAGATCACACGCCTCGTCCTGGTTCCGCAACAGCGGGTCGGCCAGGAAACCGATTCCATCGCCGAGCGGGCCCCCAAAACCTGGCAATACCTGCTACAACACGCCGAGCGACTCGACCGCCGCGCAAGCCGCATTTATAGGGGGCAACCCCGGTTTTCGATTTTTGGTGTCGGCCCCTACACATTCAGCCGGTGGAAAGTCGCCGTCTCTGGCTTCTACAAGACGCCCCAATTCGCGGCCGTCGGCCGCCGGCGCAGCCGCCCGCTCATTTGCGACGACACGTGCTATTTTCTGCCCTGTACCTCCGCCGCCGAAGCCCGGCGACTCGCCGGCCTGCTCAACGGCCCGCTCGCCCGCGAGTTCTTTTCGGCGTTCGTCTTTCCCGACGCCAAGCGACCTCTGACGGCAGAAATCCTCAACTCGCTCGACCTGGCCGCTTTGGCAGCCGCGCCGGGTGCTACGGACTCGCCTTGAGCTGCAGGTCCGAAAAATAGCTCTGCGCGTCGGCCTTCGACCAAAGGCCAATCATCCCGGCGTCCGGAAACGTCGCGTCATCGCATTCCAGGTATTTTTTCCCGTCGTAAAAGCACTCGATGTGCTTCCCCACCATCGTCACGCGGAGAGTATGCCAGCCCGGCGTGTGAGGAACGTCCGCATTTTTGAACATCGTTCGCTTGCCCCGCTCGACCTTATAGACGCGGAAGTTGTCCTCGAGCGGGTTGTAGCGGGCGACGTAATAGTTCTTCTTGTCCTTGGCCCGCCAGATCAGGCCGCCGCCTTGATCGAGCTTGCCGGCTACCGCCTTTAGTTTGACGCTCAGATCGATATCCCTCGGGTGGACGTCCGTCTCGAGCACGACGTTAAACACTTGATCCGGACTCCCGGCCTGCTGGGCCAGGACCTTCCGGCCCTCTGCCTCGACGACGCGCCACTTTCCGACTTCTTCCTGGAATTTTGCGGGAGTCTTTCCCACGATGTCTCGCTCGAACGTCCACGTGACATCGCCGCCCCCACTGGCGAATTGTGCGCCTGCCAGGACACTAGCCACGATCAAGCCAGCGGAGCGTATCACTGTGGTCATTTCACCCCTTTCCAATAGAACTGACGAGCAGTCCCCTCGATCGAACTGCGGTCGGGTTTCCCACTTTGACGCTGCTGGGGAGTGATTTCTGTCTAGGAAAAGTCAGATTACTCCAACTCGCGGCGAGGTCGAGCCACCTCGGAATGCGCTCATGTTGTTGAGTAGCCGAGCCCTCCGCATCGAGCGATTCGCGCGCTCATGCGCTTGTTGAATCGCGCCGATCGGCCTCGGATAATGTCCGTGTCGGAAATATCGCGCTTGGCATGGCTTCGGAGAAAGCCAAGCCAGAGCTCCTATCCCGGCTGGAACTCTACAAAGCCCACAAGCCGGATCGGCGAGAGGCCAAATAGCCGGTCGACGCAGATGCCGCGACGAAGGAAGAGATAATTGTGGAAAAAGCGGCGCCCCGGCAGTACGATGAGCCGGCCGAGTAGGCGGGCCCTGAGTCAGACAGCATCGTGCCATTTCGTTTGTTTGACGAAGGACGATCTATGACGACGAGGCGCCGCGCTTTCACGCTGATCGAGCTGCTGATTGCAATTGCCATCATTGCGGTCTTGGTCGCCTTATTGCTGCCGGCCGTGCAGTCGGCTCGCGAAGCAGCCCGCAGAAATCAGTGTCGCAACAACCTCAAGCAAATCGTGCTGGCGGCACACGGCTACAACGACGCGAACCAGCGTTTCTGTCCCGCGTATGTCGCCGTCTTTGACGCGGGTTGCCCGAAGGTGTGTCGGTGCGGCCAGCCGGGAACCTACAACGATTTCAATGTGCACACGTGGGGGTCGCTTCTATTGCCGTACCTGGAAGCGAACGACGTTTACGAGCGAATCGATGTGAAAGCGCCCCTATTCTCGCCCTGGAAAAGTCCAACCGGCGCCTGTTACACGGCGTTGAATTCCGGTTGCCCGACGACCGATCCCTGCGCCGCTGCGCGTCCCATCGCCAAGGTGATTCCGACGTACATTTGCCCCTCGTCGCTGCGCAACGAAAACCCATTTCTGGAAAAAACCCAGTATTGGAACTGCGCTTATCCCACTTGTTGCGCCGAGTGTTTTAAGTTCACCCGTACAAGCGGTGCCAGCGACTACATCGCCGTCGGCGGCTATTGGAGAACATTGGAAAACTACTACAAGACGATGACCGGCAAATTCACCCTGGATCACCACGGCGTTCTGAACGACACCGAGGGCGGTGTAGCGCTGTTCAAAATGACCGATGGCACGTCAACGACGATCTTTTGCACGGAGAACGCTGGCCATCCGGACTTTTGGGCCAGGGGAATCAACGGTGGACCACAAAAACTCCCCTTTCCGACTCCCATCTTTCACTTCGTGGTGAGCAATCCCGGCGGATGCTGGGGGTGCTACCGGAACGCCGAGAATTGGGCGCAGGGTTCTTCGTTCAGCGGCCTGGCGCCGGGGACCAACCTGGCCTCGTGCGTCTTCAATTGCTCGAATGAAAACAGCGTCGGTTTTGTCTTCAGTTTCCACCCCGGAAGCGGCGGCGTCGCGATGAGTGATGGCTCAGCAAGAATTATCAACGAGAACATCAGTGTCGCCGTCTTGTGCAACCTGATCACCTACCGCGGACACGAAGTCGTCCCCGACTCGTTCTGACACCCCGATTACCCCACTCGCGATCCGCTGATCGGACGCTGCTCTTGAATCCAGTGGCGCCACCGGTTTTGGGTGCTTGTTCCCGTTTTGGGTGCTCGTTCCCGTTTTGGGTGCTCGTTCCCCGGGGGTTGAGCCGCAATCAAAACAACGTTGTTGTATGAATCCTGTCGCTTCGCAAATTGTGATCCGTTGTCGCAGAGGACGACTCATGGATTCCAGGCAACGTTCATTTCCTCGGCTGTTGCCGGTTCTTGTCGCGTCGATTTCCTTGGGAATAGCCGGTTGCGGGCGACAGCCGACGGCCGACCAAGCGCTCGACTTCGAATTGAAGCAGGGCGGCAAGGCAAGGGCGACCGTCTTTCCGCTGGCAGGAAAGGTGCTGGTCGACGGTCAGCCGCCGAAATTCAACAATGCCAGGCAGAAAATCGTGGTCATGCTCTGCGATCCCGCAAAACTGACCGTTCCGACGAACGAACGAACCTACGTCACGTGCAATTCGGATGGCGAATTCGTGTTCACGAGTTACGCCGAGTCCGACGGAGTTCCAGCTGGCGATTACGTGATCATTTTCGCTCAACTGCAGGATCGGGGAAAGCGGGGTTACCTCGGCCCCGACGGATTTAAGAATCGATACAACGATCCGCAAAAAAACCTTCAAACCTCCGAATTCCATCTCGACCACAAGGCACCTGGGAAGACGGATTACTTGTTCGACCTCAAGATCGAAGATCAACAACTGGTCAATCCGGCTCCGACGGCGCTGACCGCAATCGTCGACCCAGCGACACAGGCGAAATAGTCTTTCGTACCGCCGGCGGCAGGGTTGCACTGGCGGCTTGTCCGAGGGGTGCTCGAGCTTGCGAGCGAGTTTTGCCTTTGTGTGCCACTGCTGAGCTCGTTCAGCAGTGTCTTCAGTTCGGCCGGAAGGGCGGACGCTCCCGCTGAGCTGGATTTCACTTCTCCAACGAGGCAGAGGCTCGGCAGGAGCCTCGCCCTCCCGTGAATTCGTGTGCGCCCTCGCTGACCCGGACGCTGCTTACGCCGCCGAACGTGGATCGTCGAAAACTGATCTTGGCGAATCGATGGTTTATGGCAGAATGGAGATAGGGGGCATTCGCCTCGGCGTTGGCAGCGATTGCGTCCTGGCGTGGGCACGCCAAGGGTGCGCGCCCGTTGCGATTAGCGTCTGTTGAACCGACCGCGTGACACGAGTGGCTCACGTTAACGAAATGTCATCCGCAGGCCGGGTGGTGTGGTCACCTTCTTTCAATAGGTAGTTGACCACACAAAGTAGTTGACCACGGCTTTTCGCGGGCGGGACGGGACACGTCGTTAGTCCAAAGTCCGATGTCCAAAGTCTGGACAAAACACTCCGCCGGGGAAAAGATCCCCGGCGGGGATGAAAATTTTGTCCCCGGCGGGGTGGGGATCCTTTTTTGATAGAGGAATTCGTCCCCGGCGCGCCCGGTGCTTAAGTGGGACACGGGACGGGACACATTCGTGGGACGGAATAGGGACCCGGCTAGTCCCAGCGCATTGCAGAGTTAAAAATCCGGTTCGGTCGTTGGGACGGGACACATCACTGGTCGGGGAGGTGGGTCGGGTCACATTTTTTCACTAGGGAGTTGACCCACAGAATTGGTGACCCGACCCCCCGCCAGCCCGAGGGAACGGTGGACCAAATTGGTCCGGCGGGACGGACCAATTTCTGGTAATAGGGGCGTCACAATTGGTCCACCGCGCGCGGTAGCCTTCCCGACATTGAATACCCCTTGCGAGCGGCCTTCTTGCGTCCTCGGCACGGTCTCCGCAGAATGAGAAAACCGCGGCACCGTGCTCGGATCTCGCAGATGGCTCCTCGATGCTCGCCAAGCTCTCCACCTATTCGCTGATCGGGATCGAGGCCCTGCCGGTTGAGGTCGAAGTCGATATTTCGCCCGGGGCGCTGCCCAAGACGATCCTGGTCGGGCTGGCGGAGGCTGCGGTCAAGGAGAGCACGCATCGCATCGAGCGGGCGCTGGTCAATGGCGGATATCAGCGGCCCGTCGATCGCATCGTCATTAATCTCTCGCCGGCCGACTTGCCCAAAGAGGCCGCGTCGTTCGATCTGCCCATCGCGCTGGGCCTCTTGGCCGCGAGCGGGCAGCTGGCCTCGACGCGGTTCGAGAGTTTTGCGGCCACCGGCGAGCTGGCGCTTGATGGCACCGTGCGGCGGACCAAGGGCGTGCTGTCGATGGCGCTAGCGGCCCGCGAACAGGGCAAACGCGGACTGCTCGTGCCGGCCGAGAACTCGCAGGAAGGGGCCGTCGTCGAGGGGATCGAGATCATTGCCGTCGGCACGCTGGCCGAAGCGGTCGGCTTCTACACCGAGCAGTTGGATATCCCGCCGACCCGTTTCGA
>DASZIA010000049.1:0-12065 GCA_035949535.1 Planctomycetaceae bacterium
GCGCAATGCGGTGAGCACACATCCCACTGCGAAAACGGCCAAAACAATCAGGCGCGCGGGCCCCAAATCGCGATTCATCAAACTGCGCAAGAAACCTTGCGGTTGATCGGGTAACACTGACGCAGTGGCCGCTGAATTGTCGCCATCGATAGGTCCCTGAGCGCGATGCGCAATCTGCGCCGACTGACCTAAGACGGCTTGCGGGCCGAGCTGGCGGCTCGAGGCTGCGGCCGGTAATGCCGGCGCGACCGATGCGTCACGCAAATCATCGAGCCTCAAAGCCTTGGGAGTTCGATGCGTCGGTTGACCAACCGCCGCTGGAATCGATCGGACGACGCCCACGACGTCGATTCGCGGCCATGCGGGCAGGGCACACATCAAAGCCAAGAGCGCCAGCCCCACCAGTGTGCCCCAGTGCAGCGCGAGTCGGCGCGCCGGTTGACTAATCAGGCGATGCGCCAGGGTCACGATGATCAACACCACGGTTGCGGCGATGTAATAATCGATCAACCAGTATGCAATCGCATCAAAACTCGACTTCATCGCGTGGTCCTCAATGCAGGTTCTCTCAAGGGACGCTACGACACCTAGTTGTGGCCCTGCATCTAGGTGGGACTAGGAAAAAAGGGACAGGCTACCTCGCCCCGTCATCAACAATTCGATGGCGCGGACGATTTCTTGGAGCCAGTCCCTTTTAGCGAGGCTGTTCAAGCCGGAACTCATCATTCTTATACCTGCCCCGGTGCCTCGGTCAATCTCCGTTGGCACCAAGCGAGGCGGCCCCCCCCGAGTAAACCCTTAGAACAAATAGCAGCACCAAAAAGACGAAGAACGCGCCCGCCCCGAGCAGGCCCAGACTGCGCGCGTCGCCAAACACCAGCCGGCTCGATAACCAGAGCCATTTCCACGAAAAGAGAACGAAAATCGCGCCTGCAGCCAGAAACGGACCGTAGGGGACGTAGGTGCGTTTCGAGAAAACTCGGAGAGGCAAAATCATCGCCAGACCGCAGAGGGGCGCCAGCAGAAACACAAAGACGGTCGGCTGCCATCCCAAGAAGGTGCCAATCAGCCCCATGAAGGTGACATCTCCGAGCCCCAGGGCTTCTCGTCCGAGGATCCGGGACGAACAGAATCGCACGAGCCAGGTCAGGCCCGCACCGCAAAGCCCGCCCGCCAGGCTCCAGGCGAATCCGTGCCAGTGCCGATGGGGATCGAGCCATTCTGGCATGTAGGGTCCGACAATTCCGGGGATTTCCTGGTTCCAGTCGACCCACAAATGCACCATTTGCAACTGGCCTGAAAATGTCGCACCGGCGATCCCCACGAGTGCTCCAGGCAACGTGATCTGATCGGGAATCACGAAGGCACGCAGATCGGTTGCCGTGGCCGCCACTAGCAGTGAAATCAGAATGAGCTGATAAAAGATCCGCCCGTACAGCCAGAGTTCATCCGGTCGAACCTCTGCAAGCTCCTGGCAGTGGTAATGAACGTAAGCGAGCACAAACCCCGCGAAGAGCAGCCCCGTCGTGATTTCGATCACTCCCCTCCAGAGGCCCAGACCCCGTCCCAAAGACGCGTCAGATTCCGGCGTCGAAACGTGCGATTCGGTTCCCCGCGACACTTTGGTCGCTGAGACTGTTTTCCCTTGGCTGTTGGGTGCGGTGCCATCCCATATTGTCGCGTGCCCCGACCCACGCGTCAGTGAGATTGCCCACAGATT
Source organism: Planctomycetaceae bacterium (assembly GCA_035949535.1). Classification (GTDB taxonomy): domain Bacteria; phylum Planctomycetota; class Planctomycetia; order Planctomycetales; family Planctomycetaceae; genus DASPSM01. Next base: position 1,721 of record DASZIA010000049.1, read on the forward strand.
GGCAAAGCGGCCGACGATGGCTCCGAAAACGAAAAAGAGCGCCGCGAGCACGCCTTGTTGCGTCTGAGTGAAAAACGATATCATCCACGATTCCGATCGGCCGGCGCTGCCGCGAGTCGTGACCGGCACGGTCTTTGCGGTCGCGTGCCGACAACCCGCCCCACCAAGCCTACTGCATGTTGCGGGACCGTTTCCATCGCCTGCAACATGTCGAGAATCGCTCGTGTCGCTGAATTTCGATGTCCGGCCTGCCGAACGTCGGAAACTTCGTCTCCGGTGCTTCCCGGAATTGAAGCCCGCATTAAGACGCGACCGCCGCTAAATTGGTTCGACCTGCGCGCTTGAGGAAATTGTGATGAGGACGATGTTTCGGTGCTTCGGCGCCGCGGTGTGTCTGTTGGTGGCCGCTTCGTTCGCGATGGCGCAAGCGCCGTCGGCACCGCCCAGCCCGCCCGCTGGAACTCCAAGCGCGGCAGCTGCTCCCGCGACAGAGCCCAACAGCGGCGATACAGCCTGGATGCTGGCCTCCTCGGCACTTGTGCTCATGATGACGGCACCGGGGCTCGCATTGTTCTACGGGGGGCTCGTTCGCAAGAAGAATATTCTCGGCGTGATGATGCAGTGCATGTTTCTGGCCGGGATGTTGTCAGTCGTCTGGGCCCTCTGGGGTTACAGCTTGGCCTTCGACGAGGACATGCCCGGAGCCCACGGCTTCATTGGCGGTTTCGGCAACGTCGCGATGAAGGGTGTGATGTCGTATTGGGACAGTTCGGGCAATAAGGCGGTGGTGCCCCTGTCGCCGCTCGCTCCCACGATCCCGTCTATGGTTTATCTCGCCTATCAGGGGATGTTTTTCATCATCACGCCGGCACTGATTTGCGGTGCGTTTGCCGAACGGATGAAGTTCAGCACGATGTGCGTCTTCATGCTGCTTTGGGGGACACTTGTTTATTGCCCGCTCGCACATTGGGTCTGGTCGGCGAAGGGAGTTTTTGCCGATGGGCCGCATAGGGCATTCGACTTCGCCGGCGGAACGGTCGTGCATATCAGCTCGGGGACATCGGCCCTGGTCTGTGCACTCGTTCTTGGCAAACGCTTGGGCTACGGACAAGAGCCGATGCCTCCCCATAACCTGACTTACACCTGCATTGGCGCGGGACTGTTATGGGTCGGCTGGTTCGGATTTAATGCCGGCAGCGCCGTGGCTGCCAACGGATCCGCGGCCAACGCCTTCTTGTCGACGCACCTGGCTGCGAGCACGGGACTGCTCGCGTGGGCGTGTGCCGAATGGGTGACGCGCGGAAAGCCCAGCGTGCTTGGTGCGTGCTCGGGGGCCGTTGCCGGCCTGGTCGGCATCACTCCCGCCTGCGGATTCGTCTCTCCCTTATCGGGAATCATCATCGGGCTCTGCGCAGGAATTGTTTGCTTCCTGGCGTGCACGTCGCTCAAAGCGCGGTTCAACTACGACGATTCGCTCGACGCATTCGGTGTCCACGGGGTCGGCGGGATCCTGGGGTGTCTGCTGACCGGGGTTTTCGCATCTAGGGGCGTCCCGGGAAGTGCGGGAACCGGGGGCTGGCTCGAAGGGAACTTTCAGCAATTCGTCAATCAGGCGAAGAGCGCCGGAGCCGCCGTTGTAATCGCCATGGTGGGCACGTTCATCTTTCTCAAGGTGCTGGACGCGGTCATGGGCCTGCGTGTCAGCCAGAGCGATGAAATCCAGGGCCTTGACCTTAGTCAACACGGAGAAGAAGGCTACATATTCTTCTAAGGTCGGCAGACCAGAAGTTCGGGAGGGCGAAGCTCCTGCTGAGCCTCTTTTTCCCCGCATGAGAACCGGCTCGGCAGGGAGCCTCGCCCTCCCTGCGAATACCGCTGGCATTGACACCCAACCCGGCGGAGAATCAGAATCTGTCGCGTCCTGCGACGTCGGAACCGATATCCTGCAGCGCTGCGGGGTGTTCCGAAGTGGGGTTCTGAGGGGCCGCCGCCGATGAAGAAGCTCGAGGCAATCGTCCGCCATTTCAAGCTCGAGGAAATCAAGGACGCGTTGACCGAAATCGGCGTACAGGGGATGACGGTTTCCGAGGTCCGCGGCTTCGGCCGGCAGAAAGGGCAGAAGGAACAGTATCGCGGCGCGGAATATACCGTCGACTTTCTCCCCAAGGCAAAAATGGAGATCGTCGTCTCGGACGAGCAACTCAAATCGGTGATCGACACGATTCTGCGGACGGCGCGCACCGGGCAGATCGGCGACGGGAAAATTTTCATCACGGATCTTTCCGAAATGATCCGCATCCGCACCGGAGAAACCGGCAACCAGGCCCTGTGACGCCCGCCCAGCGGGACGCGGGCCGGTCCGCAGCTCCCGTGTCCGACAATCGAAACTGGTGACCCTCTCATGAAAAAGATCGAAGCCATCGTTCGCCACTTCAAGCTGGAGGACGTCAAAAACGCCCTGAACCAGGCCGGCCTGCAAGGCATGACGGCCTCCGAAGTTCGCGGTTTCGGTCGGCAGCGCGGCCACAAGGAAACCTATCGCGGCGCCGAATACACCGTCGATTTTCTGCCCAAGGTGAAGATCGAGGTCGTTGTCAGCGACGAGCAGCTGCAGACGGCGATCGACACGATTATCAATGCGTCCCGCACGGGGAAGATCGGCGATGGTAAGATCTTCGTTTCGCAGCTCGCGGAGGTCATCCGGATCCGCACCGGAGAGACGGGTGCCGCGGCGATCTGACGTGGTCGAATGAGCGAACGCAGTCCCGTGTCGGTTCAAACGCCCGCGCTATTGAGCGAGCGTCGCTCTCAAGTTCAGGCCATCCGCACCGACGCGAAAGCTTTGTTTGCCGGCGGGGCCACGGGAATCCAGGTGGCCGCCGCCATCTCGGAGGCGACCGAGGCCTTCATCCGTCGCGTTTTTCAGGAAGTCGTCGACCAACTGCCCGACGATCAGCGGGCAATCGTCGCCGACAACGTGGCCGTCATCGCCGTCGGCGGCACGGGTCGTGGCGAGCTGTGCCCCTACTCCGACATCGATCTGCTGTTTCTGGTCAGTCGAGCGGGCCGATCGCTCGCCGCGGATTGCGTTTCGCAGGCGGTCCGCAACTATTGGGACGCCGGACTGAAGTTGGGGCACGCGGTCCGCGGGCTGGGCGACACGCTCGCAATCGCGCGCAAGGAAATCGATGTCGCGACGTCCCTGGTCGAGGCCCGTCTGATTTGGGGAAAAGCGTCCCTTTACGATCGATTGTTTGCCGAATTCCAAAAGAAGATCGTGCGCCCGCGGATTACCGCGTTCGTCGATCAGTGCATCGCTTCGCGCGAGAAAGAGCGGGCCGAATACGGTTCAGCCGTCAAGCAGCTCGAGCCCGACATCAAGCGCTCGCCCGGCGGGCTGCGGGACGCGCATCTCATGCGCTGGGTTGGATTCGCGCGCTTTGGGGCGGCCAACATCGATTCCTTGCGTTTGCAGGGAGCGCTCGGACGCGAAGAGGCTCGGGTGCTGCTGACCGCGTACGAGTTTCTCAAGCGCGTCCGGATCGATCTGCATTTTGCAGCGGGCCGCTGCCAGGACGTACTTTCTCGAGACGAACAGTTGCGGATAGCCGACGAGCGGCACGTCGAGGGGACTTTCGCTCAGCGTCCGGTCGAGCGGTTCATGCAGGCGTATTTTCGGCACAGCACGGCAATCGCTGAGTTGTGCGAGCGGTTCATCACCCTGCATCGTCCGCGGTCCGTGTTTGTCGGAATTCTAAAATCGCTGGCCACACATCGATCGGAAGGGGTCTATCGCGTCGGAACTGATTCCATCGACGTGATCTCCCGGCGGCAAGAGGCGGTCCTCTCCAGTCTTCCGGGCATCTTGAGGTTCTACGTCAGCGCCGCGCGATACGGCGTCACGCCGTCCCCGAAATTCGCCGAGCGCATCCGCGAAGCGGTGCCGCTGCTGGGCGGCGAAGTCACGCCCGAAAGCGCAACGCTTTTTCGGGACATCCTCGCGACTCACGGAAACCTGGGAGTCATTCTCCGCAGCATGTTTCGCACGGGAGTGCTCGAAATCCTGGTGCCGCCGATGGCACACGCACGCTGCCTGCTGCAGTTCAATCAATACCACAGCTACACGGTGGATGAACACACTCTGCGAACGATCGAACAGCTTGAACAATTCGACCGCGATCCTGGCGCATTGGGGACCGCTTATCGCAGCATTCGCCAGAAATCGATTCTGCACCTCGCGCTTTTGCTGCACGACCTGGGCAAGGGCTACGAGGAGGATCACAGCATCGTCGGCCGCGCCATTGCCGATCGCATTGCCGACCGGCTGCGGATCGAAGATGCGGACCGCGAGAACCTCATCTTCCTGGTTCACCGGCACCTCTCGATGGTGCACCTGGCTTTCCGCCGCGACACGTCAGAGCCGGAGTCGATCCTGGAATTCAGCCGCGAGGTTGGCAGCGCCGAACGTCTGCGAATGTTGTTTGTGCTCTCGGCCGCCGATCTGATGGGCGTCGGGCCGGGGGTCTGGACGCAGTGGAAATCGCAGCTCCTGTTCGATCTGTTCGACCGAACGTTGCTGCTCTTGACCGGCCAGGATGCCGCGGTCGATCACGCGCAACGACTGGCCGAAATCAAGCAGCAGGTCTTGGAAGTCGCGTCACGGTCGGCCGGGCGACCGAACGATTGCCAGGAGTTGGGCAACCTGCTCGAACGGTTCCCCGCGAACTATCTCACGACGACGCCGTCGCCGCGGATTGTCGCCGACCTCTGCGCATTAGAAAATTATCGTCCGGGCGAACCCGTCGTCGACGGCCAATACGACGCGGCGACGCATACCGTGGAATACCGCATTGTGACGCATGAACGCGACGTCGCCGGCTGCTTTCACAAGGCGACGGGCGTGCTCACGGCCCACTATTTGGAGATCATCTCCGCCCAGATCAGCACGACGACCGACGGCTTCGTGTTCGACACTTTCCGCGTGCTCGACGGGGATTTTTCCGGCTCCGTGCCGCCGGAGCGGATCGAGGGGGTCGCCGCCGCCATGCGAAAAACGCTGACGGGCGACGTTCGCGTCGAAGAGCTGTTTCAGCGAAACCGCCGATTCAACACCTCCGGCAGGACACAAGCGGTCTCCGATCTTCCGGCCCGTGTCGTCATCGACAGCGGCTCTTCGGAGCGGTATTCAGTGATCGACGTTTTCTCGCACGACCGGCCCGGCCTGCTCTATACGCTTTCCCGAAAAATCTTCGAGCTCGGCTTGTCGGTCGAGCTGGCCAAAATCTCAACGCACGTCGATCAGGTCGTCGACGTGTTCTACGTCACCGATCGCGACGGTCAAAAACTGCAAGACGCGGGACGCGTGCGGGAAGTGCAATCGGAGCTGTTTGCGACGCTTCAAGAATTCGAACACCGCGACCGGCTCCAGTTCGCGTCCTGAGTTCCGCCGCATTCTGGTGCCATGGCAGACCTCGCTGAGCCGTGTCTTCCATCGGCAGCGCAGCTGTCAGTCACCGCACGAAGACTTCCAAGACCGTCGAGGGAGCCGAGGCACTCGACCCATCCGCGATGACCGGTCTGACCGAGACGCCTTCCAGACACGCCGGGATCAGCAGCGTGTCCCCGAGGCCGACGGCGTGCCGCCAATCGGCGCATTGCACTTCGACGCGTCCGCTTAGAGGCATCAGGATCCGGAATCGCTCGTCGTCGGGTAACCGCCACGCCGAAGAAATGGTCCGCCTCCGCATCACGAAAAAGGGACAACTGACTAATTCTTCAACTTGCTCCTCGCCGTCCACTTGCACCCGCGGCACGACAGGATCAATGGGACCGCGCTCGAAGTCGATGCACTGCAGGGCTTCCTCGCGATGGAGCATCCTAGGTTTGCCGTTGGCGTCGAGCCGACCCCAATCGTCGATGCGAAAGGTCACGTCGCTCGTTTGCTGAATCTCCGCAAGCACGACCCCCTCACCGATCGTGTGGACCGTTCCAGCCGGAACGAACACGCAATCGCCGGCATGAACCTGGTAGCTGTAAAGGCAATCGGCAATCCGGCCGGCGTCAAGGCTCTGGATGAATGCGGTACGGTCGACTCCCGGCTTGAGGCCCGTGTACAGTCGCGCGTGCGGCTCGGCAAGGAGCACGAGCCACGCCTCGGTCTTACCCCGCGGCCCGCGGCCGAGCCGCTGCGCCTGCTCGTCGTTGGGATGCACTTGAACAGACAGCCGGTCATGGGCGTCGAGGAATTTGACCAAGAGCGGGAAATTGTCCGCGGTCGCTTGCAATCCCAAGAGCGCCGTTGGGTGCGTTTCGAGAAGGCGACGTAGAGACCAACCCTTGTAGGGCCCGTGAGCAACCGTCGTTTGATCGCCGCCGCAGTCGGCGATTTCCCAACTCTCGGCGTAATCGGATCCGTCGCCCAGCGACTTGCCCAAGAGCGTGCCGAGCCGGCGACCGCCCCAGCGCATGCGTTTGAGAATCGGGCGGAACTGCAACGGGTGCATGCTTTGTCTCGGTGGGCGTGTCTCGGCGCGGGGCGCAGGCTTACAGTCCAAAATTCTACTGCACGTCTCGGCTCAAGCGAACTGCCTGTACGCTTCGCGTGCCAAGCGCGAAAAAAACATGCCGAAGCCTCCCGCATGAATCGAACAGCAACGTTCAAAATCCATTTACCGAGACTCGCGCGCATGTTATATTCGCGGCCTCCCCGCGTGAGTCGACGGGGCCAACAAGCGCAGGACTGGCAGGCAGGACCGCGGCCCAGAGCGCCTGACAACTTACAGCAATCGTCGCGACACAAAGTGCCCACTTTGACAGCTTGCAGAACGGGCATCTGTGCACCAGCAGGAGGCGGCGCGTGCAGGAGTTCGAACTTTCTGTCGGCGATGCGATTCGCATCGGGAACCGTGTTCTCACGCTGATCGATATCGAGGGGAGTGAAGTCGCCTTCCGAATCGATGAATTGCCGAATGAGACGCGCGACTCCGACGGCGGCGACAGTTTTGCCCCCGCGAAGTAATGAATTGAACTTCGGCTCAGCTGTCAATCTCGAGGATGCGGCAGAGCAATCCGGCCAAGCTCATCGCGCCTGCTTCAGGGAGCGAACTGCGTCGGCCCGTGTCTCGAAAATCGACCAGAGCTGGTCGAGATGCGTGATCTCGACGACTTCGCGGCAATAACTGGTCAATCCGCACAGCGCGAGTCGCCCGCCCGGCCGCGCCTTCAGATGATTCCAGGCGCGAAACAGCGCTTCGATCAGGGCCGATCCGAAGAATCGCAGCTGCGAAAGGTCGAACACAACCACCGGAGGATTGGCCTGCTCAGCGACCTCCAGAAGAGCTCCTTTCAGCGTCTCGAGTTCGGTCTCTTCGAGGGTTTCGTACTCCGGCCCCAGTGTGACGACGGTCACGCCCTCTTCACACGTGACGGAGGGCGCTTTAGCACTCGGCACCGTGCGACGCGGCACGCCTGAACCTCGATATCGTGAAGGTGTCATCCTTGCCCACGCCGAACGTTGAAGGATCCGACCCACGCGGCGAACGACCGCACTTCATCGTAAGTCAGCCGAGCAGAGTGTCAAGGACCCGTTTGGCGACTTCACTCGTCGGGAGCCGCTGGTCGCGGACGCAACGTTACGGCGACATCGTGCCGCTCGCCGCCGCGAACGACCGTCAGCATGATGGTATCGCCCGACTTTTTCTGGCCCACCGCATTCGCCACCGACTTGGCTTCGGTGACGGGCTTGCCGTCGATTGCCGTGATTAAATCACCCAAGGCGATGTTCCCATCCTCCGTCCGGCGAGTGGGCACGATGCCTGCCGCCTCGGCTCCGCTGCCCGGCCAGACCGCCTTCACGAGCACGCCCGGTTGCTTGATGTAGCCGCGATTGCGCAGCATCGACGTCACGTCGTCTGGAAACAGCGAGATCCCGATCGACGGCGGCTCCTCGCTGCCGGACTGAATCAGCCGCGGGACAACCGAGTTCACCATGTCGACGGGGATCGCAAAGCCGATCCCCGAAAAGGCGCCCGTGGGGCTCACAATCGCGGTGGTGACGCCGATCAGCCGGCCCGCGCTATCCAGCAGGGGGCCGCCCGAGTTGCCGGGATTGATCGCGGCGTTCACCTGGATCACGTCCTTGATCGTCTGGCCTCCCTCCGATTGAATCTCGCGCCCCAAACCGCTGACGATGCCCGTGGTAAACGATTGGTTGAGGCTAAACGGGCTGCCAATGGCGAAGACCTTTTGGCCAATCTGCAGATCATCGGAACGTCCGACGGGTATCGGCTTGAGTTCGGTAGCCGGCGCATTGATTTTCAGGACGGCCAGGTCGGTGCTGCTGCTGCCCCCCACAAATTGAGCGGAATAACTCGTGGCGCTATTCGCCAGGGCTACGTGGATCACTCCTCCCCGTCCGCCACGACGTGGGCGGGCATCGCGGACGACGTGGTAGTTGGTGACGATGTAGCCCTTGTTGTCCCAAACGAATCCGCTGCCCGAACCCTGCGGGATCTCAACCGGGTTCATCCGGAAGTCTTCGCGCAGTTCGCTCGTCGTGATGTGCACGACCGAGCCATTCACCGCCTTGAAAATCGCAATCGTCGACTTCTCGTCCTCGGCCAGATCGCCGCGCGGCGTGATGTCACGCGGAGTCGCTCCCGGGTCGAATAGGGACTGCGGCCAGTATCCGCTCAACTTGAGATAGAGCGCGACAAACGCAATCAGCAGGATGGCGACCAGCCAGCCATTGACTGTTCCGCCGGAGCTGGGACCGTTGAACGCGGGTCTGGGACGCTCGGTGGCCATGCGTAGGGTTCCAATTCGGGTCAGCACAAATCATACACGGCCGTTCAAGCTAAAGAAGACGGGCCGACTTTGTGCTCAGCCCGCTGACCGCTTTCAGGAACCGGGCCCGCTTTTTCTCCGGCAAGGACTTAAACGCTTTGAGCACGTCGCCGGTGAGTGCCTCGTTGATTCGCTCGAGCGTACTCGACATTCGGGTGATCAATTGCTCCGGCGACGCTTGGGGACGCGGTGCCACCGCGACCGATTCGCTTTCTCTTTCTCTGGGAGCCGGACTTCCCGCTCCGCTACGAAATGGCGCATAACCGGAATCGGAATCACGGGCCACGCCGCTGACCGTCTCAACGGGTGTGCGGCTCTCGTCCTCGGGTCCGCGTGCGGCTCGGCTGCGACGATCGCCTTCGTCAAATTCCGATGGATCTCGCACCGCGACGTGATCATCCGGCACGAAGGCCACGGCAGCCGGCGTGCCCCATTCGTCCGCCGACTGTGACTCGGTCCGCAAATCCTCGCCCCGCAAGGCGCGGCGCCAAGCCTTCATCTCGGCCACCGTCGCCTCGTTTTCGTCGGCCCATTGCAGGCACTCAGGCGCGTCGTCCCAGGTCAGGGCTGCGTAAAAATGCGACCATTTGAGGGCGGAATAGCTTTGGCAAACGTCGGCAAACGTCTGCCAGACCCGCCGGCGCTGAAAGACCTGGTCGGCAGTCAGGCCCAACATTGCGGCAAAGTCGCCATCGCCCCGGCCGCGGGCATATCGCTGCGTCCATTTGTCGGCACATTCGCCGACGACCCAATTCGACTGACTGACGGCCGACTGGGCCTTGGAAATCAATTCCTCTTCGGTTTCTCTGACATCGTGAATCGGTTTTTTGGACATGCGGATCGTCGCCTCCTGCGTCGAATGAGACTATTTAGTCGCCGTCGGGGCCCGGTGTTGAACCAAATGCAGGCCCGGAACGGGCGACCCCGACAAAAACGTGGCAAGAACGTGGTCGGCTCTGGCTGAGGCGAAACACGCCAAAGCGTCCTTGCAACAGATTCGGGCGACAATCCACGATCGAAACAGGCTGCACGCACAATCGGGGATTGAACCCGCTCCCGCCACCCCTCCGCTGGGAAATCGGGAGCGATTCATGCGCTCCGTCGGGTGGGCTTGAGCCGAGAACGTGCGATCCTAGCCGGACGCGAACGCCAAAGCTACCGGCCCGCTCAAGATCATTCCGCGCGCGGCCGGCCCAGTGCCGCTCGCCCGGTTGTGGCGTATCTTTGAAACAGCCGGAGTGACTGGAATCTTGGGAACAATTGATTCAGCCTGACAGGCCGATTCGCCGATCCAGTCTGGGAGAGTTCTCGTCCAAGAAGCGCTATGCCGCCGGCCACGCCCCTTGACGCAAGTCGCGTGCTGGTATTAGCATTCGGGCGAAATGGCGCCGTAGCCAAGAGGCTAAGGCAGCGGATTGCAAATCCGCCATCGTGAGTTCGACTCTCACCGGCGCCTCATGCCGCAAGTGACGTGCTATACTTCACTTGCGGCAGTTTTTTT
>DASZIA010000050.1:0-3059 GCA_035949535.1 Planctomycetaceae bacterium
TCGTCGAGAGAATCCGGCTCGCATGTCCGACCCGCTGCTCAAACTTTCCGGCCTCAGCAAATCATTTGCCGGAGTGACCGCGCTCAAAGGCGTCGATCTGATGCTGAATGCGGGCGAGATTCTCGGGCTGGTCGGCGAGAACGGAGCTGGAAAATCGACGCTCATTAAGCTGTTGAGCGGCGTGGAATCGCCAGACCGCGGTTTCATCCGCCTCGATGGCGGGCCGGTGACGTTTGCTTCGCCGCGCGATGCGCTCGCCGCGGGGGTTGCGGCCGTGCAACAGGAGTTGGAGTGCTTTCCACACTTGTCGGTCGCAGAGAACCTGCTGCTTGGCGAGCGGTGGCCGCGGCGCGCGTGGGGCGGCGTCGACTGGCCGGCGTTGCATGCCGAGGCAGGCCGCCGGCTTACGCAGTTCGGAGTGTCGATCGAAACGCACCGCATGGTCGAGGAATTGACCGCTGCCGAAAAACAGGAAATCGGGATTGCCGGCGCGGTGGCCCGCCGCGCGCGGCTCTTGATCCTCGATGAGCCGACGGCCAGCCTGAGCGAGCCAGAGGTCCGGCGGCTCTTTTCGCATCTGCGGCGGCTGCGGGAGCAGGGCGTAGCGATTTTGTACGTGTCGCATCGCCTCGACGAGATCTTCGAGCTGACTGACCGAATTGCCGTGTTGCGTGACGGCGAGCTCGTCGCCATGCATCACACGGCGGAGATCGACGCGCCGAGGCTGGTGCACGACATGGTCGGTCGCCCGCTGGAACAGGTTTATCCGCGCACACGGAGCGGACCGATCGGATCGCCGCTCTTGGAGCTAGACGGCGTTTCGCATAGCGGCCTGTTTCACGACGTCAGCCTGGCGGTGCGCGGCGGCGAGATCGTCGGTCTCGCCGGCCTGGTCGGGGCGGGACGCTCGGAGTTGGCCTGCGCGATTTATGGGCTTTATCCGATTGATTGCGGCACCATGCGGGTGAGCGGACGCGAATGGCGGCCAACGCGATCGCGCGATGCGCTCCGCAGGGGAGTCGTTTATGTTCCAGAGGAGCGCAAGCGGCAGGGCTTTGTGCTCGACCATCCGCTCGAGGCTGCGATCGGTATCGGCTTCTCTGATCAGCTCACGCGATGGGGAATGATCCGCGGACGCCGGGAGCGGGCGCGTGTCCGCGAGGCCATCGCGCGGTATGCGATTCGTGCGACCAGTCCGCGGCAGCCCGTCGCCACTCTGAGCGGCGGCAATCAGCAAAAGGCACTCTTGGCCCGATGGCTTGAACGCGACCCGAGTGTTGTGATCCTCGACGAGCCAACGCGCGGCGTCGACGTGGGAGCCAAGGCGCAGATTCACGCCCTCATCGATCAGTTGGCCGCCCGTGGCAAGGCCATTCTGTTCATCTCGAGCGACCTGGGTGAAATTGTCGGAATGAGCGATCGCATTCTGGTGATGAATCGCGGGACAATCGAAACCGGGCTGCAGGGGACCGAAATGACGGCACACAACGTGATTCTCGCCGCCTCGGGTCTTTATTCGCGCGAAGCGGCAGGCGATCTCAAACTCGGTCCGGAGTCCCGCCCATCATGAGCGCGTCGGGCGGACTATTGGGGTCCTTCTGGCTGCGGATGCCGAAAGCGGTGCGGCGGCGGATCGTGTTCCTTGTTTCGGCCGACGCACTCTTACTCGCCTTTATCTGGTCCAGAGCGGCCGCAAGCGGCGCATCGTTCGGCGACGAGATGGGTCGTCTGGTGCCGAATGTCGCCCCCACGGTTCTGGCCGCGCTGGGACAAACGGGAATCATCTGCTGCGGTGCAATGGATCTCTCGGTCGGTTCAATTTTGGCGGTCGCCGGCACTGTGTTCGGCGTGTTGCACGCTCGTGGTGTCGCACCGGCCGGCTGCTTTGCCGCCTGTTTTTTTACGGCATTCGGGCTGTCGGCTTACAACGGGCTCTTGATCCGCGTGCTGCGAATTCCGGCGATCATCGTCACGCTTGCCGGGTTGGCGTTCTATCGGGGCTTGGCCCTCATCGTCGCGGAAGTTGCGTCGCGTGGCTTCGGCGAGCAATTCACACTAACGGCCGAAGCCTATCATCGCCCCGGGCAGGTCTACGCCGGTTGGATTTTGTTGGCGGCGCTGGCGGTCGCCCTGTGGGGAGAGTGTTTCGCCAAGACGCCGCGAACCTGGCTGGCGCTGGGCAACTCGGAGGCGGCTTGCCGCTTGAGCGGCCTCGACCCCGCGCGAATTCAGTTCGGCGCGTTCCTCGTCGGCGGAATTTTTTTGGGGTTGGCCTCGCTTCTCGATGTGACCAATCACATCACGATCGAACCGGCCCGCTTGGGTGCCGGCTTTGAGCTGAGCGTGATAGCCGCCAACGTGCTCGGCGGGACGAGTATTTTCGGCGGCCAAGGGAGCGCCGCGGGGACGGCGCTCGGCGGCCTGTTTTTGTATCTGCTTGGGCCGGCCATGCTCTACGCGGGCGTCGATGAATACTGGCGGACGGCCGTGCAAGGCGCGGCGATTCTAGCGGTGATCGGAATCGATTGTGCGCTCGGCCGCCGCCGAAAGTTGATGGAGGAGCTGCGATGAGGCGATTCGCCCCACCACTCCTGGTTCTGGCCCTCTTGCTCGTCCTCGAAGTGGCCGTGCTGGCCCCGCTCTCGGGTGTGCGCTCCTCCCGTTTCTTGCCGACATTCGGCGCGTACGGCAACGATTTGTTGATCGAAGCAGTCCCGGTTCTGTTGCTCGCGCTGGGCATGACGGTCGTTTTAATCTCGGGCGGGATCGATCTCTCCGTCGCTTCGATGACGGCTCTCGTGGCGTGTGTGCTCTCGAAGTTTGAGCCGGGACCACAGTTCTGGGTCACGGCCGTCCCGGTTGGACTGGCGCTGGGAGCCGGATTGGGTCTCGCGAACGGCCTGCTCGTCGCGGCGTGTGACGTTCCGCCAATCATCGCCACGCTTGGCACGCTGTTTCTCTATCGCGGCTTGTGCGAAGCCGTGCTCAAGGGAGCCAAGTACAACCCGTTCTTTGACGTGCCCGGTTATTCGCGACTGGGCGAATTGCCCGGGGCTCTG
>DASZIA010000051.1:0-4089 GCA_035949535.1 Planctomycetaceae bacterium
TGCCGTCGTCGACGTCGCCCATCTTGTGGGAGAAGCCCGTGTAGTAGAGGATCCGCTCGGTGGTCGTGGTCTTGCCGGCGTCGATATGCGCCACGATTCCGATGTTGCGGATTCGCTCGGTCACCATGCGAAGTGGGCAAATGCCTTATTCGCGTCCGCCATGCGGTGGACGTTTTCGCGCTTGGTCATCGCGCTGCCTTCGCGGCGGAACGCGGCCATCAGCTCGTCGGCCAGGCTGACGTGGGACGGACGGCCTTTCTTCTCGCGGACCGCCTCAATCAGCCAGCGGATGGCCAGCGTCTGTTGCCGGCGCGGGTTGACCGGCGTGGGGACCTGGTAGGTCGCACCGCCGACGCGTTTGGAGCGCACCTCGATCGAAGGCCGCACATTGTCGACCGCTTCGGTAAACACGCGGACCGGGTCTTCGTTGGGCATCTTTTTGACGATGATATCCATCGCGTCATAAAAGACGCTCATCGCCACGCTCTTCTTGCCGTCGTGCATCAAACAATTGATGAACTTCGACGCCAACTTGGAGCCGGTGCGATGGTCTTCCTTGAGTTGCGATTTGCTGGCAGTGAATTTGTCGGCCATGGTTCTGGTTCGAGAGTTTGAGTGCGAAAGTGGTTCGTCGGCCCGCGGACAACAAGTTTACCGCAACCGGTCGTAGAGACTCACGTTGCCCAGTCGCGAGTCGGCAGCCGTCGAAAATCCCGCTACGACGGTTCGCTATTTCGGCTTCTTGGCTCCGTAGCGGCTGCGGGCCTGTTTTCGATCGCTGACGCCCAGGGTGTCGAGTACGCCGCGCACGATCTTGTAGCGAATACCCGGGAGGTCACGGACACGGCCGCCGCGGACGAGTACGATCGAGTGTTCCTGGAGGTTGTGCCCCTCGCCAGGGATATAGGCCGTCACTTCTTTGCCGTTGGACAGCCGCACGCGCGCCACCTTCCGCAAAGCCGAGTTCGGCTTCTTGGGAGTCACCGTTTTCACGAGCAGGCAGACGCCCCGCTTCTGCGGACAGCCTTCCAGCACCGGCGTCTTGGTCTTGGAGTGCTGGACGCGGCGTGGCTTGCGGATCAGTTGATTAATCGTTGGCATTCGGCTCTTCTTCCCCGACAATATCCCCGTGCCCCCCGACGCGGGGAATCTGAAATCTATCGGTGCTCGTCGAGGTCGTCAAGGGAGCCGAAAATTGCGTCGATGACACGATCCTAAGGAGCCGCGCACGAAAGTGAGCGGTCCGCCGCAGGCGGCTCATGCAGGCTAGCTGCTTGGGCGCGAGTAAAACGCGACGCGGCTAGCCCGCAAATAATACACCGCTTACTTTGTGCGCGGCTCATTTCGAGGTTGCACCCATCAAGGCTAGATTCTTCGCCGTACAAATGGTGGAATGTCGACGTTCAAGTGTCAATTTTTTCACTCTTTCGAGACCGACACTTTTGACGTCTGCAATGCTCATTGGAGCCTGTCATGCACCGGACGAATTCTTTTCGGCTCGTTTTCGCCTGCGTCGGCTTGGTCGGCGCCGCTGGCTGCGACTGGGTCGGCTCCCGGGATTCGGGCCCGGCGATGCCAGCACCCCCCCGCGCAGAATCGAAGCCCAAAAGCTCGGTGCAACCCCCCGGCGAGCTGGTGCATTCGGGTTCTTGGCCCGGCTGGCGCGGACCGAATCGGGACTGCGTCTCGAAGGAAACCGGCTTGATCGACTCATTTACCTCATCCGGCCCGCCGATCAAATGGCACGTCGACGGCATGGGCGGGGGTTACTCCAGCGTCGCCATCGACTCCGGGCGGATTTTCACATTGGGCAATATCGACGGCCAGTGCTATGTCCTGGGGCTTAATATCGCAAATGGACGACGCTTCTGGGCGGTGCCCATCGGCAGCGGCGAACCCAATTCGACGCCCACGGTCGACGGGAACCGCGTCTATGCCTTGTCCGACAAAGGCACACTCGTCTGCCTCGACGTCGCCGACGGCAAAATCTTTTGGAAGAGGGAAATGACGACCGACTTCGGCGGAACGAGACCGAATTGGGGATACAGCGAATCGGTGCTGGTCGACGGCGATCGCGTCGTCTGCACGCCCGGGTCCAAGAGGGCCATGCTGGCGGCGCTCGACAAAAAGACGGGTGAAACAATCTGGACCGCTCCAACTCCCGACAGTTTGGGCGCGGCACCCAATTCGGCTGGCGGCTATTCATCGATCGTCATCAGCTACGGCGCGGACGTGAAACAGTACGTGCAGCTCGTCGGGCAGGGTCTGGTCTCGTACCGCGCCGACGACGGCAAATTCCTGTGGAACTACGGCAAGATCGCCAACGGCACTGCAAACATCCCCACTCCTCTGGTCAAAGACGATTACGTCTTCGGTTCCAGCGGCTACGGCGCTGGGTCGGCCCTCCTGCAGCTCGAGAAGTCGGGCGACGGAGTGTCGACAAAAGAAGTCTATTTCCTCAACGGCGGCATTCTGCAGAACCATCACGGCGGGATGGTGCTGTTCGGCGACTACATCTATTGCGGCCGCGGACACAACTCTGGGTTTCCAGTCTGCGTCGAGTTGAAAACCGGGAAAATCAAATGGGATGGCGGACGCGGCCCCGGACAGGGATCCGCAGCTGTGCTCGAAGCAGATGGTGAGTTGATCTTCCGCTACGAGAATGGCGTCGTGGCGATGATCGAAGCCACGCCGGAGAAATACAACCTCAAGGGCCGCTTCTCGACGGCGACGCACAAAGGCTCGGGCTGGCCGCATCCTGTGATCGTCGACAAGCAACTCTTCCTTCGCGACGGCGATGACCTGATTTGCTACGACATCGCCCGGAAGGACTCGCCGAAGCAAGCGGCCGATCCGCGCGCGTCACGCCATCAGGTAGCCAAGGATTAGGAGGATCGTCAGGAGGCAGAAAACGGCGCTCGAGCAACCGGACTGGCCGACCGGAATCCCGTTCTTGCGGGCGAGCGCCTCGACGGCATTTTTCGATTCGGCCAAACCAGCGCCAGTTTTATCTCGATAAAGCTTGATCGCGCGGATCTTCTGTCCCGTCCTCAGCAGATCCAAAAGATCGGCGTCGTCGCCACTCGAGGCGTCACGCGTCGTCGGTAGGGAGCCGTCTCGCTCCAGGGCTTCAACCGCGTCTTTCGCCTCTTTGAGGCCCGCCCCTGTTAGATCTCGGTAGAGCTTGATCGCTTCGATCTTGCGGCCATCACGAAGCAGCGCGATCACTCGCCCATCGAGCGACAGCGGCTCTGAATCGGCGGAATCTGCGGCGTCTTCGGGCGAGGCGAAGAGCTCCGCTTGGCACTCGCCGCAGCGGGTCGTGCCAGCAGGATTCTTGTGGTCACAAAACGGACAGCGAATCATCGACGATGCCCTTCCATCGTTGACGCTCGCGCCTGCGTCGAATGGCTCAGGCAGACGCTCGCAAAAAAACGCGGGGCAGACGGAACAACGTCTACCCCGCGTGAACAACTTTTTCGAGTCAAGAGTTACGGCTGCTCGCCTACGGCCGGGGTCGCCGGCGCCGCGGGCGTGTCCTCAGTCAACAGGGCCAGCCGGGCGGAGGCGATGCGTTCCTTTTCGGCACGCAGCTCTTGGAGAGCTTCGGGCCGAATTCGGACTTCCGCTTCCTGATGGACGTGGAAACCCGTGCCGGCGGGGATCAGGTGCCCCAGGATCACGTTTTCCTTCAGGCCGACGAGATTGTCGACCTTGCCGGCCAGGGCTGCTTCGGTGAGCACCTTGGTCGTCTCCTGGAAGCTGGCCGCCGAAATGAAGCTCTCGCTTTGCACGGCCGCCTTCGTGATGCCCAGCAACTGAATGCTGGCGGTCGCGGCCCGCGGGCGGGTTGACTTGGCCGGCTTTTGGTCGGCTGCCTCAACCTGCGCGTTGACTTCCTCGAGCGTGGACGCCGGGACAATGTCGCCGATCTGGAATTCCGTATTGCCCGGATCAGTGATCTTCACGCACTCCATCAACGCCTCGTTGGCCCTGCGGAACTCGAACTTGTCGAGCACGACCCCCGGCAGCATGGTCGAGTCGCCCACGTCTTCGACGCGCAGTTTCCGGAGCATCTGCGAGACGACG
>DASZIA010000052.1:0-18487 GCA_035949535.1 Planctomycetaceae bacterium
CAAGATGGGTCGGCGCCCGCCTGTGGCGGACTTGGCCCCCCGACGACTTCCCCCTCATTTTGTCCGATTCCAGCACTCAACTAGCGGACGCCGGGATGACCCGCGCTCTAAAATGACAGCGGGTCGATTCGGAAGCGGGAACTGAGCCTGATGGGCACGTTGATCGAGTGGGTGGCGTTCAACGTCTTCCTGATCGTGCTCGTCGCGATTGACCTGGGCCTCTTCAGCCGCAAGGCCCATATCATTCACGTGCGCGAAGCCATGATCCGCTCGGCCATCTGGGTCGCCGTGGCCATCGCTTTCGCGGGATTCATGTGGTGGCGAGCCGGCGCCGTTGCCGCTCTCAATTACGTCAACGGCTACCTGGTCGAGGAAGTGCTCAGCGTCGACAATCTGTTCGTGATGCTGATTATTTTTTCCTACTTCAAGGTTCCGCGGCATCACCAGCACCGCGTTTTGCTGTGGGGCATCTTCGGCGCCCTTGTGATGCGTGGCGTGTTTATCGTCTGCGGCGTCGAGCTGATCGAGCGATTTCACTGGCTGCTTTACCCGCTCGGAGCACTGCTCGTTTATACCGCCCTCAAACTCTTGATCAGCGAGGAACAGTACGATCCCGAACACAACTGGTTCTTGCGCTTTTCGCGGCGCTACTTGCCGATCACGCAGACGTACCAGAAGGACCATTTCTTCGCCCGGGTGGACGGCCGGCTGATGATGACCCCTCTGTTCGTGGTGCTGTGGGTGATCAACACGACCGATCTGTTATTTGCGATCGATTCGGTTCCGGCTGTTATCGGCGTCGTCAAGCCGCCCGACGCGTTTATCGTTTATTCGTCGAACGCCTTTGCGATCGTGGGCCTGCGCAGCCTGTACTTTGCCCTGGCCGGAATGATGGACGCGTTTCATTACCTCCGGTACGGGCTGGCTGCGATCCTGGCCTTCGTTGGCGTCAAGATGTTGATCGACGCCTGGGTCGATATCCCGAACTGGATCGTGCTCGCCGTCGTTGGCGGCTGTCTGGCGATTTCGATTGGCGCTTCGCTGTTGTTCAAAAAGCCGGAGTCGCCACCCGAGAGCGAATCACTCGGCGCGGCGGGCGAGCGAGTCGAAACGGCCGGCTAAGCGGTGGACTCACATTCACCCTCTCCCATTCCGATGGGAGAGGGCCGGGGTGAGGGCCGCCTTTGAAAACAACTGGGATAGCACACCGCTCGCAGTAGATGAGGAGCCCTCACCCTACCCTCTCCCATCGGAATGGGAGAGGGTTTCGAGGGAGCGCCTTTAGTCGGATGTAGTTCACCAACCCATCCACCCTAAGCAACATGGGATCTCGGGGCTGGACATGTAAGTGCGTTCGGCGGTCGAGATCGGTTTGTGCTGCGAGCGGTCGTAGACCAGTTTCCCGTCGACCAGCACGGCCACCACATGCGTCGCATACTCAAACGGATCGCCGTCGTAGAGCACAACGTCGCCGACTTTGCCTGGCTCAAGGCTGCCGTACTGCGCGTCGATTCCCAGGATGCGGGCCGCGTCGAGGGTGATCGACTTGAGGGCCGCGTCTCGTCCCAGACCGTGGACCATGGCGATGGCCGCTTCCTGCCGCACGACGCGCGTCTTGGGGACATAACCCTCCGCACCCGAGCCGATCGCGATCGGAATGCCGGCCTCAGAAATCGCGGCTGCGTTGCCTAGGTAACTATTGATCGTCTCCATCGACTCGGGATGCTGCATAGTCGGATGCACGATGAGCGGCACCTTTGCCGCCGCAATTTGATCGGCGACGAGATAGGCCTCGGCTCCGAGTGCCAGCTTGCCATCGAGATGAAACTCGTTGATCAGCCGCAAGGCCGTCATCAGGTCGTCAGCCTTCTGAGCGGCAAACAGCGCGGAGACTTTGTGGTCGAGCACCGCTCGCAAAGATTCCATTTTCAAGTTCGTGTCGAGGGCCGGTTCGCCCGGCTTGGGCGACTCTCGCTTGCGCCGATAGTTGGCGGCATCAGTGAAGGCTTTTCGCACGATGGCTGCCGTCCCCATCCGCGTACCGGGTTTCTGCCCCCGGTAGGCCCGTTTGGGCGACTCGCCCAGGTTGAACAAGAGCGACTCTGGAAACTTCACCGCCATCGATTCAGCCGTCGTCCCGTGCGTGCGGAAAGCGCCCGTCACGCCGGCGATGACGTTGTTGCGTCCCGGGCACACGTGCACCACCGTGACCCCCTGCTCCAGCAGGAACCGCAACAGAGGCTCGTTCGGATTGAATCCGTCCATCACGCGCAGCTCGGCCTGATCCGGATCCGAAGACTCGTCCTGGTCCTGATCGGCGGGGATGTTGTACTGCCCCGAAAGCGGCACGATGCTGTTTGCGTCGATCAATCCAGGCGTGACCGACACGCCGGAGATCACCGGGAAATCGGCCGGAATCGTGATCGACGCGCGGGGACCGACGGCCGCCACCTTGCCGTCCTTGATCACCACGACGGCGTCTTCGATCGGTTTCTTGGCGACGCTAAACAGCCGGCCCGCCAGAATGACCGCGTTGTTTCCCACGGCGCCGGGGTGCTGAGCCTTTTCCGGAAGGGCCGGCGCCTTCACTTCGTGAAGCGCGTGCACCACCGGCTTGGGCGCGGGGAATTTCACGCGGTCACCCAGCGAGAAACCCCCGACCTGGTAGCGCCGATCTTTCTCGTCCGACAATTTAAACACCGGTTTCCCGTCGATGTACGTTTCGAGCACGCGCGTATAGACGCTGAACGGATCGCCGCTCAAGACCACGAAATCTGCGTCCTTCCCCTTCTCGAGCGAGCCGATGCGGCTGTCGAGATGCATGGCCTGAGCCGGTGCCAGAGTCACCGACTTAAGAGCCAGCTCTGGCGACAGGCCTCCACGAATCGGAATGGCGGCTGTTCGCAGCAGGAACCGGCTTTCGGTCACCGGGTCGTCGGTGTTGACGAGCACCTTGATGCCCGCCTTGGCCAGGTCGGCCCCGCAGCTCTCCGTCAGGTCAACAACTTCTGCCTTTCCTCCCGGGCTATCGGGGATCGTCATCGAGACGGGCACGTTGTGCTTGGCGATTTCCTTCACGACTTTATAGGACTCGGTGCCGTGCTGAATCACCAGCTCGAAATTGAATTCGTCCTTGAGCCGCAGCACCGTCAGAATGTCGTCGGCCCGGTGCGTATGGAAATGCACGGTCCGCTTGCGCTGCAGCACCTCGACCAGCGGCTCCATCGCGAGGTCGACGTCGGGCGCCGTCGCCTTTTCACCGGAGGCCAGCTTCTTGCGATAGGCGTCCCATTTGGCAAGGTAGTTCTTGGCGGCGAGGAACTCGCTGCGCTGCAGCGCGGCAACTTTCATTCGCGTGCCGGGAGCCTTGGCCCTGCCGCCGTACGCCCGCTTGGGATTCTCGCCGTTGGCCATCTTGAGTCCGCCGAGCACGTCGGGCGACTCAATCCACATTTGCTCGGGAGTGTAGCCTCGGAGCTTCACGTAGATTGTCTGTCCGCCGATGACGTTGCCGCTACCGGGCATGATGTTGGCGGCCGTGACGCCGCCGGCGTTGGCCATGCGGATTCCCGGATCATAGGGGTTAACCGCGTCGAGTGCCCGCACGATACCTTGGACGGGTCCGGTCATTTCGTTGCCGTCGCTGTTGGCTTCGACCGCGGGCCGCGAGTAGACCCCCAGGTGCGAATGCGAATCGACGAGGCCGGGGATAATCACCTTGCCGGCGACGTCGACGACACGAGCTTCCTTCGGAACTGTCGTCTTGCCAACCGGGCCGACGTCGAGAATTTTTCCGTCGGCGACAATGAGTATGCCGGGATCGTAAATCGGTCCGGCGGCAGTGAGGATTCGCCCGCCTTTTAGAGCCAGCACAGGCCCAGTCGCCTCGACTGCGGCATTGGGCGAAACCGGCGTCGAGGGGGTCGCCTTTCTGGTCTTGTTCTTGGGGGCGGGCTTTTTCTGCGCCGCCTTCTTGCCCGTCGTTTTCGAGCCGCCTGGCGCAGGGTCGTCCGCGCCCGACGCGAGGGAGGTGACCGCAAAGGCGGCGAGGATCAAGGCGAGTAACCGGCGAGACATGCGGAACTCCAAAACTGCGTGGGCAAAAATTTTGTGCAATTCCCGAGTATGGAGCAGGAGCCAAGGACTTTGCAACTCGTTACCTCCATCGACTGCATTTCGGCCATACCCAGCACAACGGCAGAACTAGCTGCGCTCGTGACGAGAGTGGAACACCAGCGACGACATGGGCGCATCGCATCGCTATCGCGATCAACGCGAGCACGACCAAGGCGGCAATCGGGTTGTGCAAGATCCGTCGCATGTGAGCGAGAGTCGTCGACCGATCGCGCCGCGATAATCCGCCGCTGCATTTCAGCAGTTGTGCTCGTCGATTCTACCGATGCTTCGGCAACGGTTCGACGACACTGCGATGTCGTCGTTATGACGTCATGATCTGGCAGACTGACCTACATCTGATTCAGATCAGGCGATGGGCGCGTTACAAGAAACAATCTCAAGATTAATAATTCCAATTAGTTACAGCAATTCCTGAATTTGCCCACTGGAATGGGCATTCAGTTTGCGTTCTTCAGGACGCCGACCGGACGTCTGGTGCGACCCGACGAAGACCGGCCAACTGATCCTCCAAAGTCGACGCAGGAAGCAAGGAGACTCGCCATGAAAAAGTTCCTCGTGGCAGGCATTCTGGGCACGATGCTGACAATTACCCTGAGCCCCCAAGCGGCACAGGCACGCGATCGTTTTGAACCCTACCGACCGACGGTCTACGGCTCGGCCGGATACCGATACCACGGACGCGATGACGACGACGACGGCCGCTGTGAATCACGACTGCGATACCCGTGGCCCACGTACGAGAGCAGCTATCTTTACCGGCCTTATGCTTCGACATACCGGTACGACAGCGGTCGTTTTTTCGCTCCGCGCCTGGCCTACCGCACGTCGCGATAAGCGAGCGTCTCGGTCCAAGCGGCGACAAGATCGATCGATCACGGGCAAGCCGTTCGTCGCCGCTCTTCAATACGTTTCGATAGCCAACCGATCACCGAGAGTCTGAACGTGTTCTCTCGGTGATCGCCATCGTGCGGTCGCGGTCTGCCAGAGAGCCTGCATGAAAAGTGCGCCCGGCGCTGCGACACGCGGTCTTAGTGTTTGAATCATAACCTTGAAGGAATTAAGGAAACGCCCCATGAATCCGATTCGAGTTTCTAAATTTGGCCTTGTCGCCGCGCTCGTGGCTTTGGGAGCAGCTCTTAGCTTTGGCTCCCCGGCTGCGGTCGCGGAAGAAGTGGAAGTGCTCACGCGCGGACCCGTGCATGAAGCATTTGCCGAAACTGTTGCGTTCAATCCCCAACCCGGTGTGGTCGTGATGCGGGAGTGCCCCGCGCCGATTACCGAATTACCTCCGGAGTTGAAACCCGAGGGCGCCAACGTCACCTGGATTCCCGGCTATTGGGCCTGGGACGAGGAGCGGAACGACTTCCTGTGGGTCAGCGGGATTTGGCGAGATCTTCCTCACGGACGCCAATGGGTGCCGGGTTATTGGTGCGTCTGCGAGTCGGGCTATCAGTGGACCCCCGGGTACTGGGCCGACGCTCAGGTGACCGAGGTCGAATACTTGCCCGAGCCGCCGCAGACGGTCGAAGCCGGCCCCATCGAGGTCGCTCCCTCGCCGGAATACGTGTGGATGCCGGGGATCTGGGTTTGGCGGTTCGACCATTACGTGTGGCGCCCGGGGTTCTGGGCCCTCGCGCAAGCCGGTTGGACTTGGATGCCGGACCACTACGTCTGGTCCCCTCGCGGCTATGTCTTTGTGAACGGGTATTGGGACTACGCTCTTGACCGTCGCGGAACCTTGTTCGCACCGGTCCTATTCACCGCCAATTTCTTTGCCAGGACAACCTTCGTCTACTCGCCGACGATTGTGATCGGGCTCGACGCCTTCGCGGACAATCTGTTTCTGCGTCCCGCCTACTGCCACTACTATTTCGGCGATTACTACGCCGTGGCCTACGATCGAGCGGGGTTTTATCCTTGCTTCGCCTTCCACGAACACTATGGATACGACCCGATCTTCGCTCATGAACGTTGGGAGCATCGGCGGGATCGCGATTGGGACCATCGGTTCGTGCAGGAATTCCACAATCGTCGCGATCATCAAGAGCTTCGGCCGCCGCGCACATTCGCCATGCAGCAGTCACTAGCGGCACGCGGCAGAATGGGGAGCGGGCACCTGGTCATGGCAGCCCCGCTTCGACAGGTCGCGGCGAGCAAAAGCGGTTCGATGCGATTTCTGCCGGTGACCAAGTTCGAAGCCCAGCATTTTGCGACGCTTGCCACCAAGATTCAGGGCACGCGCCAGGAACGACTGGCACACGAATCGAAATCGGCTGGGCATTTGCCGAAGGTCACGCCGGCGCACTCTGGAACGGTGAGGGAACGGCCGTTGGAAGGAACGCGACCCATCTACACAGACCGGTCGATCAACAAACCGTTGGATCGAGGAGCCCATCTCCCGACAAAGCGGGAGCCCCAACTCTCCTCGATCGAGAAGGTTCGGCTTCCGCAATCGCCGATCGTGTCAAAAACGCCTGAGCATGTGGGCAAGCTCTATGTCCCGCCAAAGGCACATACGGCTCCCAAGCCGGACTTTGGAATTCGTGCCAAGCCGGGACAGATTGCCACGACGCATCCGGCGCCGCGGGTCACTCCGCAGCACGGGGAAGTTCGTCAATCCAAACCCGAGCCGAAAGGCGGCTTGGAGGACAGGAGGAAATTCTGACGCGAGGTCAGAGCCGGCGCGCAAATCTGGATTTTATAAGGTGGGCCACAGACCGAGTCGCGGTTTGTGGCTCATCGCTTTTTGCGCCATCAAAACTGCGCCCAGTGGTCAAACCAGCAGTCGCCACAAGGGCGGCCCGAGGACGCATATCCCGATGACTACGGAGCCCAGCGAGAGCATCAACACGGCTCCGGCGGCGGCGTCTTTGGCGATGCGGGCCGATTCGCTGATGTCGGGGCAAAAGGCGTCGACAAGCGATTCGACGGCCGTGTTGCCGATTTCGGCGGCCAGCACTGCCGCCGAGACGAAGAGCAACACGGCGAGTTCACCGAGAGAAACGCGCAAGCCGGCCGCCAGCAGCAGCGTCGCCACTCCGACGGCAAGCTGAATCTTCGCATTGCGTTGGGTCAGGAAGACGTGGCCGATGCCCTTGAACGCGTCGCGGAAGCTTGCCGCCAGTGATCGCCGCTGCATGCCAGGCGCCCTCTCAAGTGAGTCGCGCGGCCAAGAGACGACTTCGAGTGAGGCCGCAAACCCTTTCGGCCCAGGCACCCCGCGTCGAATTGTCCGCGCGCGAATTTATCCTCGGGAAGCTGCCGACTATCATAGTGGAACCGACCGAGGAACTAATCTTCGAGATCCGCATGCTCGATTCGCTCGCCATTCAGACTCGCGACCTGTCGAAAACTTACCGGGACGGTTGGTTTGGGCGGCGGAAGGTCCAGGCCCTCGCGGGCGTTAGCCTGAGCGTGAACCGGGGCGAGATCTTTGGACTCTTGGGCCCCAACGGAGCGGGCAAGACCACACTGATCAAAGTGCTGCTCGGCTTGGTGCACAAAAGCTCGGGCGAGGCCGAGATGCTCGGGCGGCCGGCTGGCCACCGCTCCACGCGCCGCAAGATTGGCTATCTCCCCGAGCATCATCGCATTCCCCACCACCTGACCGGGAACACCGCGCTCGAGTACTACGGGGGCTTAAGCAACGTGCCGCTGCGGGAAATCCGGCGACTGCGGCCCAAATTGCTCGAAATGGTCGGGCTCGGGCGGTGGGGCAAAACGCTGGTGCGAAAATACTCGAAAGGCATGTCGCAGCGGCTCGGTCTGGCGCAGGCCATGCTCCACGATCCGGATCTCTTGATCCTCGATGAGCCGACCGACGGTGTCGACCCGGTCGGCCGGGCCGAAATTCGGGAAGTGCTCGGCCGGTTGAAGAGCGAGGGGAAAACGATCTTCCTGAACAGCCATCTGCTTCAGGAAGTCGAGCTGGTCTGCGACCGCGTCGCCATCTTGGGACGCGGAAAGCTTCGGCGGATGGACACTGTGCACGCCCTCCGTCAGCACACCTCGCTCGAAGCCGTGCTGACCCTGCGGTCCGACGAGTCGAGCGTCCGCCGGCTGCTCAATGGCCGCGCGGTGCTCGCGGCCGAATCGGTCGATCCCGAGCATCTGCGGATCACAGTCGAAGCCGCGGATCAGCCCGCGCTCGACCACTGGATCGATTTGCTTCGCCAGGGAGGGATCAGCATCGCGGCGGTCGGACGCCGCCAACAGACGCTCGAGCAGGCGTTTCTCGATCTGATCATGAACGACGGCACAGACGACAAGGAAGGGGTCAACCGCCCCACATGAGACCGACCTGATGCGACCCTACCTGGCCGTCTTCCAGGATTCATTCCGCGAGGCGTTTGCGTCGCGGATCCTGTGGCTGATCAGCGGTCTGATCACGCTGATCTTGTTCGTGGGGCTGGCGCCGTTCGCGCTTCGCGAAGAAACCGCCTATCGGTTCCAGCGCAACGAATTCCGCAACGGACCCGAGTTTCTGCAATTCCTGTCGTCCCAGGAGACGGCGAAAACTCCGAGCGCCGCTCGGAAGGTCTGGTCCCGGTTGCCGGAATCGCTGCGCCATCGCCTGCACGTCGTCAGCCCGAACAATATCAACGAGCAGCTCGACGTGCTCCGCGACGTACGCGCGGAGTTCAACGGAATGGTCGACAACAAGGAGCTGTACGACGCCAAGTTGTGGCCGCCCAACGACCTGACCGGTGAAGGGCGACGCCTGGCGGAACGCGGTTGGGACAATCTCTCGATCGACGAGCAACGCCGCTTCAATCGGCTGCTGATCGATGCCGCCTTTCCCGATTTCCTGCTGCCGGCTCCCGGCCGGAATCTGTACGCCGAGTGGTTCGGCTATCGGCTCGGAGCGCCGCTGCCCTTCGAGCCCAAGCAACTCACGCTGTTGGTCAACTACGCCTTGGCCGTACTGATGACGTTCTTGGCGGGCATTCTGGGCGTGCTGATCGCCATTCTGGTGACGGCCCCAACGGTGCCGCAAACATTCGAGCCGGGGGCGATCGACCTGTTGCTCAGCAAACCGGTGTCGCGATCGCTCTTGTTCCTGACAAAGTTCTTTGGGGCGTCGACGTTTATCCTGCTCAACTCGATTTATCTGATTGGCGGGATGTGGTTGATCGCCGGCCTGCGATTTGACATTTGGAGCGGCAAACTCTTGCTGTGCATTCCGGTGTTTCTGTTCCTGTTCGTGCTCTACTATTCGGTCTCCGCGCTGACCGGCGTCATTTGGCGTAACGCGATCGTCTCGGTCTGCTGCACGGCCCTGTTTTGGGGCGTCTGCTTTACGGTCGGCACTGCGAAGCGAGTCGCCGAGACCACGTTCCTCGACCCGATCCGACTGTCGGCGATTATCCCAGCGGGCGAAAAACTCCTGGCCGTCAACCGCTCCGGCCAGACTTTCGAATGGGGAACCGACCATCAGGCGTGGGAGGAGGTCTTTCGCGGCCGGGACGAAGGGGGCGCTCAGCTCTTCTTTCGTCCGTCGCTGATCGGCCCCGTTTACGACCCGACACACAACCGTATCGTGGCCATCGAATCGGCCCGCACGCGATTCGAGCTGTTCGGCGGTTCGGGCAAGCTCTTGATCGGCGAGCGCAACCAGGAGTGGCGCCGCATGGAGAATGCCGTCACTCCCAGCAATCCGCAGGCGCTCTTGATTGACCCCAAGGGGCACATTCTCGTCGTCAGCCTCACGGGTATCTTCCGTTTCGAGGGAGACGCGAAACACGAGCACCGGCCGTTTAAGGTGTTCGGGGTCGATATCTCTCCGCAGGACAGCGGAAAGTTCGAGAAGATCGGCCCCCTCCCCGAACAAAAGTGGCGCCGGCCGTTCGCGGCCGCCATCAATCACGAGGATGGGCGGCTGGCCGTCTTTTCGCACGGCACGCTTAGCGTGCTGGCGTCTGACTCCGAGGGGCGCTACACCGTCAGGCGCGATGCCGAGATCGACACCGAGAAGGGAGCGGTCATCGACTTCGTCGGTGGTCGGATCGCGCTGGCCACCGGAGACGGGCACTTGAGGATCTTCGACGGTGCGTCGCTCGCCGAAGAGGTCGACCTGACGCCCCGCGCCCGGGCCAAGCCTCGCAAGCTGGCCGGTTCGCCCGACGGGCGCCTACTCGCCGAGCTGTTCGACGACGGTCACGTGTGGCTCTACGACGTCGAAGGGCAGAAGCCGTTTTCCGCTCGGATCGGCAGCCAGGGCGATCTCACGGCCATCGCCTTCTCGCCCGAGAATCGGCTGCTGGCCGCGGATGGCTTTGGCCGCGTGATCGCCTATCGGCTCGAGCCGTTTGAGCGGGGCAACGCGTACCAATCGCCGCTGGACACGCTGCAGATTCTCTACCGCTACGTGGTGACGCCGCTTTACACGATCTTCCCCAAGCCGGGTGAGCTGAACGAAATGGTGACGTACTTCGTCGTCGGCGACCCGATCGAGCTGTTCGAGCAGAGTCGCACGCCTCGCGACGAACTGCAACGCGAGGAGCGGCCTCCGGTCGACATCTGGCAGCCGATCATCAGCAACGTCATCTTTTTAGCCGTCGTGCTGACGATCACGTGCGTTTACATCGAACGCAAAGATTTCTGACGCCCTTCGGGAGGGCGAGGCTCCCGCCGAGCCGCGGTCCTGCGTGGCAAAAGACGGCTCAGCCGGAGCTTCGCCCTCCCATCAGCCGACGCTCGCTGGCGGCTCTTTGCGCAAGACGGTGTCCCAGCGCGCGAAATAGAGTTCGCTACTGAATCGATCGACGACATGGGCTGCCTCCGCTCCCAATCGGCCGCGCAATTTGTCGTCTGACAGGAGGCGGCGAATTGCCGCAGACAGTGCGGGGACGTCTCGCGCGGCAACGAGCAGGCCATCGACCTCGTGTCGGATGATTTCGGCAGGGCCAGACGGACAGTCGGCCGCGATCGCCGGCAGTCCGAGCGCCATTGCCTCGAGCAGCGCGTTGGGAAACCCTTCGAATCGCGACGACAGCACGAACGCATCGCAGTTCCGCAGGACCGACGTCGGATCTGAAACCCACCCGCAGAGGCAAATGCATCCTTCTAGTCCGCGCGTGTGGATCTGCTCCTCCAGACGTCGACGCTCTGGCCCCTCGCCCAAAATCGCGAGTGACCAGTTCGGTTGGCATTCTGCCGCTCGCGCGAAAGCCTCGATTAAGAGGTCGAATCCTTTTTGATAGGCAAGACGGCCCATAGCGGCGAGCTGCAAAGGTCCGTCCGTTGATCGCCGGGGCTCGTGCGCGGGCCGATCTTCCGACGGTGCATCGACTGCATTCGGTATGACGTAGATCGGTCTGCCCCGCATCACCGGTTCCATCTGGCGGCGCACTGCTTGAGTCTGCACGACGAGAGCTCGGGCCCACGAATAGACCCACGGGCGCAGCCGTGACCAAGTCCAACCGAGTCCGCCGAAGGCCGCCTGTTCCGATGGATCGATCCGCTCGCAGATTACGATGTCAATGTCGGCCGCGAGTGAGCGGCATGCGAGGAGCGTCGTCATGTTCATTCGATCGGTGAACGTGATCACCGTATCGGGCTGCGTCCTGCGGATGGCGTCCCCGAGTTTGCCAATTCGGGTAAGATTGTTGAACAAGGCCTGAGCTGGTCCGGAGGAGACGCGCATCAAGTCCAGCGCAATTCGCGTGACCCCGGGGTCGAGCGGGTACGTGTCGGTCTCCGCCGCCGAGAGCGTGACGACGGTCACGGTGTCGCCGCGGGCGGCCCAGTGGTTGGCCATTCGAGCCACGACCCGTTCCGCTCCGCCCAGCGCGAGCGACGGAACGACCAGCGTCAGCCGCCGGCCCATGGGGGCGTCCCATTCGGCGAGGGGCTCTCGGGCACGGGCGGCGTGAGAATCAGTCGCGTCAGCTCGGGCGGGCAATTGAACCGCAGCGGCCGCCGGCCCGACAGCCCGCGCGAGACGTAAAGCAGCGTCGGGTCTTCCCAATAGGCTCCGCCGGCATAGCGCACGCCGTGTCGGCTCGGGCCGAAGACCGGGCCGATCACCGGCAGCACAATCTGTCCGCCATGATTATGTCCGGCCAGCATCACGTCGACGCCTTGCCGTCGGGCCCAGGCGAAGTGGTCGGGTGTGTGGCTCAGAAGCACGCGAAACCCGTCGTTCGGCGGCGTAAACTGCGGCTGTCGCCCCATCCAAGGTCGCTCCGTGCCGGCGATTTCGAGCACGGCGCCGCGATGTTCGAGGCGAGTCACCTGACCGGCGACGTTGTGCCAGCCGCAACGATCGAACTCGGCCCGAATCCTATCGGCGCCGTAGAACCAGTCGTGGTTTCCGAGCACGTAGTAACAGCCCAGCGGCGCTTCGAGCCGACCGATCGTCGCCGTCAGCCAGGGCAACAGATCGATATCGTCCAACAAGTCGCCGGTGAAGACGATCAGGTCGGCGGGCGTTTGTTCGGCGAGCTTCGCGACTTCGTCGAAATAAGGCCGATCGATCTTGCCAGTGAAATGCGTGTCGGTCAGATGCAGGATCGAAAGCTCTCCCCAAGCCGCCGGCACGCGGGGGAGCGCGTACCGCTTGTCGGACACCTGTATCTGAAAGATCTCATTCCGCGGCAAGCGGGCGAAAACGCGCACGAGTCCGCGGCCGACCGGCTGATAGCCGAGCGCTTGCGCAACGTCGACGGTCCGCGAGTGATTGGAGAGCTGCAGAGTCGGCGGTCGCAACACCCACCAGCGGAATGTCGAGATCACGAGTCCCACGCAGCCGGCGGCGCAAATCGAGAAGTAAACGAACCAAGGAGTCGAGAGGTCGCTCCAGCTGCCCCCACGCAGCACGCCGGCCCCACCCAAGCCGACGCAAATCACCGCCACAATCGGAAACGAAATAATCACCAGATCCTCGAGCAGTCGCAGCGTCCGCAGCACGCGCTTCGGGAAAGGCAGCGACTCGATGCGGTTGATCAGCGTGACCAAGATCTCGGTGTGGCCGACCGTCAACAGCATCAGGATGAGCAGATTGAGCCAGTTCATATTCACCCAGAGTTCCTCTGCAACCGCAGACCAAACCGCCAATTGTAGACGCTGTGGTGCGTCGTGAGAATGTGGCTACAAGCGAGGACATTCTTGCAGTCGTCAGCGGGTGCCTTTTACCTTCCGAGCCCAGCCTGTCAAAACGGAGAAAACACTGCGAGACTCGATCCCTCCCCGCGGGCCGTTTCGCCCTCCTACGTCTACTTCGGCACGCTGGCGGTGCTAACGGCGTTCGGCTTGGCGATGCTGTCGATGAACGAGCCGACGCGGCTCCTGCTCTTGGCCCAGAATGATCTACAACTCTGCGCTGGCCTTCAGCTGCTTTCACACGGTGTTCGTCAACACGGTGCTCTTGCCGAAAGAATTGCGGCCGGGCTGGATCCTCCGGACTCTGCTGGTCGGCTTCGGCACGTTCTTTCCGTTTGTGGGCACGTTGGCCACGCTGCACGACGTGGGAATTATCTAATTCGAGGCCGGGTAGACTGCTTAGTGCTGATGCCCGTGCACGTGGGGGCCCCCGGCGCGTTTTCGCATCGTGCAATACATTTCGTTCGCTTCGTGCCCTTCGACCTCGACTTGAACCGTCGCGTGGCTGATGCCGAAACGATGACCCAGCTCATCAACGACCGATTGCAGAATCTGTTGACCCTCGCGAATGGTCTGCTCCGCGACGAGAACGTGACAGCTGCAGGCAATCACTCCCGATCCCACCGTCCACACGTGAAGGTCGTGCACGTTGAGCACGCCGGGCACCGCCCCGATGGCGTTTTCCACGGCCGCCATGTCCAAGCCGAACGGCGTCCCTTCCAGGAGCACGTTGACGCTCTCTTTGAGGATGCCCCAGGAACTCCACAGGATCAGCGCGCCGATCAGGAAAGAAGCGACCGCGTCGGCCAATGGCGGCCCACCGAGGACCACCACGACACCGGCTACCATAACGCCCAATGCAGAAACGGCGTCGCCTGCCATGTGCAGATAGGCCGAGCGAACGTTGAGGTCGTGTTTGGCCCCGGCGTGCAGCCAGACGCTGATCGTCAAATTCAATGCGATGGCCACGATGGAGACGCCGATCATCAGCCAGCCATCGACGGCTGCCGGATTTCGCAGACGCTCGACCGCCTCCCAAAAGATCAGAAGCGAGATGACCACCAGCGAGACGGCGTTGATGAGCGCTGCCAAGATGCCGACGCGGTGGTAACCGTAGGTCATGCCCGTGTGGGCGGGTTTTTGGGCGATCCACAGGGCGTACCACGAAAACCCAACGGCGGCCGCATCGGCGAAGTTGTGGCCCGCGTCGGAAAGCAAGGCCAGACTACCCGCAAACCAGGCGGCAATGGCTTCGCAAATTACGAACGCCACAGTCAGGATGAGCGCCGTGCGCATCTTTGCGGTGTCAGCGCCGGCGTGCAGATGGTCGGGATGCCCGCCGTGATGCTCGTGACCGCACACGTGGCCGGGGAGTTCGTGAGCCATACTCTGCGCTCGGACCTGTCATTCCTCCGCGTGTGCGAGCGCGTTGGCGATCATTTCAGCCACATGACCGTCGGCGAAAGAATAAAAAATGTGTTTGCCTTCCCGGCGCTGTTTGACGATCCGCTCGCTCCGCAGAAGCCGCAAGCGTTGCGAAACCGCCGAGAGGTTGTCGCGGAGCCGATCGGCGATTTCCGTCACGCACAGGTCCCCTTCCGCCAGCAGCGTTAGCATCTGCAATCGCGAAGTGTCGCCCAAAGCCCGAAAGATGCCGGCCGCCCTTTCACAAGCGTCGCGATTGACCTCGGCTTTTCGGAGCCGGGCGTGGTCGCGGGGAGAGCACTTCGGTGTGTGGTTGAGCGCTCGTGTCGACATTACCAGCGATCCATTCATTCAATCAATCATGCAACTGTTGAACTGTACGTCACGGAATTTTGGATGTCAACCCGGGAATCTCGCGTTTACAGTGCCACC
The DNA here is from genome assembly GCA_035949535.1 of Planctomycetaceae bacterium. Classification (GTDB taxonomy): domain Bacteria; phylum Planctomycetota; class Planctomycetia; order Planctomycetales; family Planctomycetaceae; genus DASPSM01. Next base: position 15,097 of record DASZIA010000052.1, read on the forward strand.
GATCGGCCGGCGATGCACAAAAAACGCGAGCCGGCGTGGAACGCGCCGTTTCGATGAACGACGGGCCTGCCGTGTCGGAACGCCTCGCGGTCGCCACGCCACGCTTACGTGGGCAGGTCGACCTTGATCCGCAGATCGCGGAGTTGTTTCGCGTCGACGGGCGAGGGCGCACCGCTCAAGAGGTCGGCCGCTTTTTGAGTCTTGGGGAAGGCGATGACTTCGCGGATGTTTTCGTTGCCGCTTAACATCATCACCCAACGATCCAGCCCCAGCGCGATGCCCGCGTGGGGCGGGGCTCCGTAGCGCAGCGCCTCGAGCAAAAACCCGAAGCGGTTTTCGGCCTCCGCGGACGAAATCCCCAAGAGGTCGAAGACCTTTTGCTGCGTGACAGCGTCGTGGATACGCACGCTGCCACTGGCCGCCTCGTTTCCGTTGACGACCAGGTCGTAGGATTGGGCCCGCACTCGGCCCGGGTCCGATGTGAGGTACGGCACGTCTTCCTGCAGCGGATAACAGAACGGATGATGTTCGGCGTCCCAGCGTTTTTCCTCTTCGTTGTAGGTCACGAGAGGAAAGTCGAGGACCCAGGCGGCCTGCAACTGCCGGGGGTCGTACAGCTCGAGCTCCTTGCCCAATCGGCTGCGGAGCGCCGCGAGCGCCGCCGACGTGACCGATTTTTTCGCGTCGGCCACGAGGAACAACAAGTCGCCCGGCTCGCCCTGGAAGCGGCGGATGATCTCGCGCTGTTCTTCGTCGGAGAAGAATTTGGCGATCGGCGAATCGAGCGCGCCGTCTTTCACGCGGAAGAAGGCCAGCCCCTTGGCTCCGTACTGGCTGACGAACGCTGTCAGCTCGTCGATTGTCTTGCGGCTGTACTTCTCCGCGGCCCCCTTCGCGTTGAGCCCGCGCACGCGCCCGGCCGAAGTGGCCACGGCCGACTTGAAGGCGTTGAAGCCGCACCTGGCCGCCAGGTCGCTGATATCAACCAGCTCCATGCCGAAGCGCAGCTCGGGCTTGTCGCTGCCGTAGCGCTCCATCACGTCGTGGTAGCCGTAGCGCGGCAGCGGAAGCGAGAGCTTCTGGCCGGTGACGTTTTCGACGACGAAGGCGATCAGTCCGTCGATCACCGTCAAAATATCTTCGCGCTCGACGAACGCCATCTCCACGTCGATCTGCGTAAATTCGGGTTGGCGGTCGGCCCGCAGGTCTTCGTCGCGAAAACAGCGGGCGATCTGCATGTAGCGGTCATAGCCCGCCACCATCAGGATTTGCTTGTAGATCTGGGGCGACTGCGGCAACGCGTAAAAGCTGCCTGGATGCACGCGGCTGGGGACGAGGTAGTCGCGGGCCCCTTCGGGCGTGCTCTTGCCGAGCATCGGCGTTTCGATCTCGAGAAATCCCAGCCGGTCAAAATACTGCCGCGTGAGCATCGTGATCTTGTGCCGCAGGATGAGGGCTTCTTGCAGGCTGGGGCGGCGGAGGTCGATGAACCGATAGCGCAGCCGCAGCTCTTCGGCCGGCAACTCAGTCGAGCTGGGCTCGAACGGCGGCGTCTTGCTCTTGTTGAGGATTTCGAGGGATTTGGCCCGCAGGTCGATTTCGCCAGTTGCGAGCTTCCGATTGACCATATCTTTGGGACGGGCCTCGACTTTGCCGGCAACGCGGATTACGTCCTCGCTCCGCAGGCCGCGGGCGATCGCGTGCATCTCGGTCGATTCGTCGGGGTTAAAGACGATCTGGGTCTTGCCGTAGCGGTCGCGTAGGTCGATGAACACGAGCTTGCCATGGTCGCGGTAGCCCTCGACCCAGCCGCAGAGGGTGGCCGTATCGCCGACATTGGCCAAACGCAGTTCACCGCACGTCTTTGTACGCAGCACTAGACATTCCTCGATTCGACCGATCTACCACTCTGCAGCTGCGGGATTATAGGAGCGGCCCAAAAGCCCCACAATGTGCGTTAAGGAGCGAGACCTTTGCGGTCGAGGAAGTTCGCGCTGGGAATGGTGCAAACGAGAAACGTCTTGGCGCCGATTCCTATTCGCGGCAGAATTCGCCCGATTTCCGCGGAGACGTGTTAGTCGAGGGAGACGCCGGATGAGGACGATCGAAACGCGAGACGAAGCCGAGCGACCCGTCGCTCCGCAACGAAGACGGGGCCGGAGCGACGGCTCCTCCCTTCGCGACCGGGTCGTCATCATCTCGACGGTGCTGGGCGTGATCGCGTTCGTACTGATCGGCCTTCCGTACCTCAAGCGCGATTTGCCCGCCGAGGGGCTGCCTGTTGTGGCGACCGATGTGGCTCCCGATTCGGACCGGCATGCGGTGCGGGAGTGGCTGCGCTCGAACGACCACGATCCGCACCCTCGCGAAATTCGATGGTGGCCGGCCCGCACACTCGACGAGCTTTATCGCCGTCAACTCACGGCAGCCAAGGATGCCGTCGAGGACTCGGAGGACGACGATCCGCAGTTGCGCGATTACGTCGAACAACTGGAACACGATGGCCCCGAACGCGTGTGCCGGCTGAAATTTCGCTCGAAGAACGAGGTCGGAGCACAGATTTCTCACGACGACTTGTTCGTCCTGCGCGGCGGCCGCGTGCGACCCGTGCGCAACGACACCTCCGTGGCGACAGCAATGCGAAAGTATTTCCCAGATGACGCCGGCGAGCCGTAATTCAGGGCCGTGACTCGTTATCTCTTAGCGCGCCGGCTCGCCGCGGATGGTCGAATCAATCCGTTCCGGTCGCTCTGCGGACTCGCAACCTGGCAGCAGCGTTTAATTGCAATACCGGACGGTCGTTCGTCCAATCGCCGACGCACCAACGATGCGGAAGCCATCCCATCGGAAATGGTCATCCCACCGATCGCGACGCGGGTGAAAAAGCGAGGTCACCCGGCCGGAGTCGGGATCAAGCCCCGTCAGGTCGCTCCCCTTGTGTAGATTGCATTCGGCACACGCCAGCGCAAGATTGTCTGCGTCGTCGCTGCCCCGATGTTTTCGCGGAATGACATGCTCAATGTGGAGCGGGATGAGCGGAGACGTCGACTGCCGGCGGTGGCAATATTCGCAACGATTGTCTGCCCTCGCACGGACAGCCGCCCGCGTTGCGGCATCCATCCTCTAAGACCCGTTTTGGTTGAGTCGGTAGCGTGCTTCGGCTTGCAAGACAGCCAGCAGATTGTTCGCCTCGATATAGGCTTCGTACTCCTCGCGATCAGCAGGTCCCAGCTCTCCCTCATCGGCCTTCTGGGCGAGTTCTGAAACTCGGTCCGCCAAAGCAGGATCGCCCTCAAGCTCAGCCAAACGTTTTGTCTGTTCGGCCGTAAGGATTGAGAAAAGCGGCGCGGTGCCGCGATGAAACGCCTGCGATGTCGACATGAAAAGAGTT
>DASZIA010000053.1:0-2181 GCA_035949535.1 Planctomycetaceae bacterium
GCAATCACATCAACATCGGCATACTTGGCGGCCTGCGCCGACGCTACGCAGCCATTGATCCGAACCGTTTTCTTTTTTCGTTCAGTCATCGTTGCCATGTCTTACTCCGATTCTAAATGTTCTTCGCTGGCCGGTCCCCGAGATTCTTCAACTCGACCGCCTGCCGTCCGTGAAGTCCAGGCGAAATTGCGAATGCAGTATCCATTCGCACGACGCCGGTATCAAAGTCGAGTTCGGGCACGCCTTCAAGGCAGCCTGTCGGGCACTCTTCGATACACACTCGGCAACCTTTGCAATAGTCGACCAGGATCTTATAGAGACCGTTCGAGCGTGCAGGACGCGCGATGCAGGGCTCGGGACAAACCAGATAACAGTTGTCACAGGCGTTGCAGGTGCCGCAACTGAAACAGCGGCTGGCCTCTTCGACCGCCTGCTCTTCCGACAGGGAAAGAATCACTTCGTCCTGCGTTTTACGCCGGCTTGTCGGCGGCAGCAGAGTCTGCTGCACGCGCGGGAAATGAGGGAAGTACGTCATGTTCATGCGGTTCAAATCGACGATAACGTCAATAGGAATGGTTCGCGGCTGCAACGGCTCCCCGCGCAGCACCTTGTCCAGATTGAAGGCGACGCGCTTGCCGTCGCCAACCGCATTGACCACCATCAGTGGCTGACCCGATCCCAACTGCACGATGTCGCCGGCCGCAAAAAAGTTCGTGTCGCCCAGGCGTCCGAAGCGGTCGATCTTGATGGTTCCGCGCTCGTTCTTGAACTCCTGCGGCAACCAGGCGAGCGAAGGGTGCTGTCCTACGGCAATAATTACGTTGTCGCAGGCGAACCGCTCTGCCGGAGCTTCTCGATCCACCGTGATCGGCGAAGCGTTGATGGCGCCGGAGAAGCGTGCCGGATGCAATTGCAAGGCCTCGACCTTGCCGTTGCCGAGCACTGCGGTGACGGCGCGCCCGTGGAACAGTTCCACCCCTTCTTCGAGCATGTCGTGCAGATCTTCCGGCACAGCGGGCATCTCCTTGGGGTTGGCCTCCACGGTAATCATGGTCACTTCCGCGGCGCCTTGTCGCAGAGCTTCGCGGGCACAGTCGATCGCGGTGTTTCCGCCGCCGATGACAACGACGCGGGCACCCAGCTTCACCTTCGACGTACCCATGCCGATGTCGCGAAGGAACGGAAGCCCGTAAAGTACGCCGTCTTTGTTCTCGCCCTCGGCTCGCACGCTGTTGGGCTCCGTCAGGCCCACGGCTAGCACACAGGCGTCGTAATTGTTTTTCAAGTCGTCCCAGCTAACATCCTTACCGACTTCGACGTTGGTCTTGATCGTGATCCCGAGCTCGACCAAGCGCTCGATTTCACGATCAAGTACGTCGGCGGGAAGAACCCAGTCCGGAATGCCGCCGCGATTCAGGCCACCAGCTTTCGGTGATTTCTCAAGGATCGTTACCTTGTAGCCGAGACGGGCAAGTTGGTAAGCCGCGCTGTGTCCGGCAGGACCCGAGCCGACGACCGCGACTTTCTTGCCGTTGGGCTTCCCGGCCTTGACCACGTCGTGGGCCAGCGCCTGTCCCAGATCGCCCAGAAAACGTTCGACCGCGCGAATCGAGATGGCTTCATCGTACTGTCCACGGTTGCAGGCTTGCTCGCACGGGTGATAGCAGACCCGACCGGTGACCGACGGAAAGGGCATGTCTTCCTTGATGAGGGCATAGGCGTCCAGATACTTGCCGCGCTTCACCAGGTCGAGATAGCCCTGGATCTTTTCGTTGGTCCCGCAAGCGTTGTTGCAGGGTGGCAACTTGTCCCGGTACACCGGCCGGATCGAACGCCAGTTGCCGGTGGGAAATAAGTCCTGTCCCTTTTCCTGCGAGGGCGCGGGTGTGATGCCTGCGAACGGGACGGTAAGCCAATCGGGGATGCGTGTGCCTTTGGTCGACATGTAAATCCTTCCTAGACCGCCACTGGATTCAGCGGCATGATGTGCAATGCTTCGAGCGCCGCATGGAAAGCGTGTTTGTTCGAAATCATTGGCTCAATCGTCTCCATCTTGACGATGCCGGTGGACTTGACTACCGCTGCAATCAGCGGAGCGGCGATATCGGGGGCGATGGACTTGTTTCGCTCAGCGGCGCCCTCGGTCGAAAGACGGTCGAGGCCGAGCTCGCCCAGTCGGTA
>DASZIA010000054.1:0-2130 GCA_035949535.1 Planctomycetaceae bacterium
GACAGCTTGAGCGAGTCGGCATTTTGTCCTGCGGGGAATTGCAGGGGCAGGATGCCCATGCCGACCAGGTTCGAGCGGTGGATGCGCTCGTAGCTTTCGGCGATGACGGCGCGGACGCCCAGCAGCGCGGGGCCTTTGGCGGCCCAGTCGCGGGACGATCCGGAGCCGTACTCTTTGCCGGCGAGAATGATGAGCGGAGTGCCGTCGACGCGATATTTTTCGCTGGCGTCGAAGATTGACATTTCGCTGTTGCTCGGGAGGTGGCGGGTGAATCCGCCTTCGGTCTGGACCAGCTTGTTGCGCAGGCGGACGTTAGCGAAGGTGCCGCGGACCATCACTTCGTGATTGCCGCGGCGCGAGCCGTAGGAGTTGAAATCTGTCGGCTTCACGCCGTGTTCCTGAAGATATTTTCCGGCGGGGCTGTCTTTCTTTATCGAGCCCGCGGGAGAGATGTGGTCGGTGGTGACGCTGTCGCCGAGAACGGCCAGCACGCGGGCTTTTTTGATCTCCCCGACGGGCGAGGGTTTCACGGCCATGTCGTCGAAATACGGGGCGCGGCGAATGTAAGTGGAGTCCTTTTCCCAGAGATAGGTCTGGCCCTTGGGAACGCTGAGACCGCGCCAGCGCTCGTCGCCTTCAAAAACTTCAGCGTAGGACTTGGAAAACATTTCAGAGGTAATCGAATGCTGCATGACATCTTCGACTTCGCGCGACGTTGGCCAGATGTCGGCGAGATATACCGGCTTGCCGTCGCGTCCGTTGCCAAGAGGATCCTTGCGAAGATCGACGTCGATGCGGCCGGCGAGCGCGAAGGCGACGACCAGCGGCGGGGACATGAGGTAGTTGGCGCGGACTTCGGAGTTGATGCGGCCCTCAAAGTTGCGATTGCCGGAGAGCACCGAGGCGACCACCAGTTCTTTCTCATCGATCGCCTTCGAAACTTCTTCCGGTAGCGGGCCGGAGTTGCCGATGCAGGTGGTGCATCCGTAGCCGACCAGATGGAACTTCAGTTTCTCGAGATAGGGCATGAGGCCGGCGTGATCGAGGTAGTCGCGAACGACCTTCGATCCCGGAGCGAGCGAGGTCTTGACCCAAAGCGGCACCTGCAGGCCTTTCTCGACGGCTTTCTTGGCGAGCAATCCGGCGCCGATCAACACGGAAGGATTCGAGGTGTTGGTGCACGAGGTGATAGCGGCAATGACGACGCTGCCATGCTTGAGCGAATCTTTCACCGAGGCGGGAACGTGCTCATGAACATTCGGATCTTCGACGCCGATCGCGGCCGGACTTCCACCCTCGCCTTCCCAACGCTTCATATTGCTCGTAGGAGCCACAGACCCACTTCTGCCAACATCGGGCAGAAGTGGGGCACCCACGGAAGGGGCCTCGGTTTTCGCCGCGGCTTTCGGCTTGATCAGGGAAGGCAATGCTTTGGCGAACGATTCTCCGGCTTGCGACAGCACGACGCGATCCTGTGGACGCTTCGGACCGGCCAGCGACGGCTCAACCGTCGCGAGATCGAGCGAGAGCAATTCGGAGTATTGCGCCTCGGGAGTCTTATCGTCGTGGAACAATCCCTGCTCGCGGCCGTAGGCTTCGACGAGCGCGATCTGTTCCTCGGATCGTCCAGTCAGCTTCAGATATTTCAGCGTCTCTTTGTCGATGGGGAAGATTCCGCAGGTCGCGCCGTACTCGGGAGACATGTTGGCAATCGTCGCGCGATCGGCAAGAGGCAGATCGCGCAGCCCTGGGCCAAAGTATTCGACGAACTTTCCGACGACGCCGTGCTTGCGCAACATCTCGGTCACGGTGAGAACGAAATCTGTGGCGGTCGCGCCTTCGCGCAGGCGGCCAGTCAGTTTCACTCCTACGACCAACGGGATCAGCATAGAGACCGGCTGTCCCAACATCGCTGCCTCGGCTTCGATCCCGCCCACGCCCCATCCCAGCACTCCCAAAGCGTTGATCATGGTGGTGTGGCTGTCGGTGCCCACTAGCGTGTCGGGGTAGGCTACGCGCTTGCCGGGGGACTCGTGGACGAAGACTACGCGGGCGAGGTATTCGAGATTGACTTGATGCACGATGCCGGTGTCGGGGGGAACGATGGCGAGGTTGCGGAATCCGGTTTGT
>DASZIA010000055.1:0-2214 GCA_035949535.1 Planctomycetaceae bacterium
ATCCTGCTTAGCGGGCCCGCAGATAAGCCGCTTCAGCTGACTATCGCGCAGCGATTTAGTGCTGTGGGATTACCCGAACAGGCTGCTCACGGCCAGGTAGCGTCGTGAGCAGCAGGTTGATCAGCGTTTGGCCGATGACCGCTATCGGCGCGTCTCGCTCATTCCCGTGCGTCCCGATGAAGGTCGCCTAACCGAACCGACAACGGCCGTTCAGCCTTGGCGGCGGGAACCGCTCTTCGTGCCCCATTTCGGTCGTTGGCCGATGGCGTCCGGACAGGCCAGGAGGTTGGAAACCTAACACAAGGGTATGGTCTCCAGGCGACGAAATAATCAAACAACGCGGCGCCCCGACCGTATCGAATACTCACACGTTAACGGGAGGATTTCCGTCCGATGTACCCCGGCGACGCGATAGCCAGCAGGCGCGGAAGAGAGCAAGATCAGCGCAGGAAGGGGATTCGACCTTCTGGTGGTTCGCAAATCCAGGCGCTCCACACGGCAATGACATATCTCACCAATCCGGAGGAACGGGAGGACGAAGATGAAAAGCTGGTCGAAGGGAATGCTTGCGGCTGCGATCGCCTTGCCGACGCTGAGCAGTGTCGCCCGAGCAGACGATTTCGGGTGCTCGAACGCGACGCTCAAGGGCGAATACGCGTTCGGCATCACCGCCTACACTCCGCCAGGTCTTCCGAATGGTCCACCAAGTGTTGGGGCCGGCATCGAGGTTTTCGACGGCCACGGCAATTTCACGCAGCGTGATTACAGGGGCGACAGCCTTCGACTGACGGGCCAAACGGATTTCGCATCGGAAGGACAAGAAACCGGCACCTACGCGGTCAATTCCGACTGCACGGGCAGCATGGTGATCAACTTGAACGTGCCCAACACTCCGCCGCCGCATGGCGTCATAAACACCGTTTTTGTGATCAGCAACGGCGGCCGTCATATCCACGACGTCGTTTCAGAGTTCACTCCGCCAGGGTTCACGACACCGCAGCCCACGCAAACTAGTTCTGACCATTGGAAGGTCGCGTCGGAGCGGGCGACTGAAGACCGACGGTAATAGCGAGAAGTGCCGCGTCGACGACCCCTCTAATTAATAACGATCATCACAACTCTAACTGCTGCCCGGTCTCCGACTTTTTGACCGGGTGCCCCTCGCCAGTTGCGAAATTCAAGCAGACCGTGTGGAAATGCCGGTGGCGGCGCGGCCGGCCCGCGCTATCAACCCGCCTTGACGTGCTCAGTGAGCTTTCTGAGCCGACCCGATGCCCTGACGCTTTACGAGGCCTCGGATTTATCCGTTGCGGCGTTCAGGCGTGGCTTTTAGGCGGGGAGCGCGCCAATCAGCTTTGGCAGTTCCACGATGTTGAGGACGCGCCTGAGGTTGTAGGCGAGCGCGGTCAGGCCGAACTCGCCGCGAACCTTCCGCGCCGACGATGGCTATATTTAGGTGGTAGACTACGTGGAGCGCCCTCGGGAATAAACCTGGGCAAGCACCAGTCTGGATCAACGCGTCACATTGGATCAGGGCGCGACGAGAGCAGAGAGGGACGATGTGGTACCACCCTGCCGCTTTCTTTCTGACTAAGCGTGATGTGATCGGCGCTTGGTTTATCTGCATCGCGGTTGCGACGGCGTTCTTCAGCTATCCGGCCGTTACTAGCGGCTTGGACATTGGGGCTGGGAACCGCGACATCACGACCGCCTGTCCCACACCCGTGAACTGATCGGTTATCGGCCGGCTGGTCGCACCGCCTGGGAACAAGGACGGCCAAGCCACGCAGCTACAACCGCTGGACCTTGATCCCATTCACAGCAAACGCGAACAGATCGAAGTTGCTGCCCTGACGCGCAATACCAGCTGGGGCAGTCGGGCCGCAGTTCCTTCGACGTGTCGTGGGACAGCACCGTCCCGGCGCGCTCGAGCGCATACGCTCGGGCGGCCGGCGCCAGATCGACGAGATAGATCGCCTTAGATCGGCAACGGTTCGTTTGAGCCCGGTTAACCGGATGGAGATCGGATCGGTCCGGTATCATGAAGGCGGCGGTGTCGATGGCGAGCAGCGAAGCAGGGCTGCCGTCAAACATTGGGACAACAGGAAGCGGCCGGTCAACTCGCGGAGATCTATGCGGCTCGCGCGTTGAGACTGAGGCCGCCGGGGCCGAACGCGATGACGTAGAGGAACCCGCCGGTCATCACCAGGTTCT
>DASZIA010000056.1:0-54216 GCA_035949535.1 Planctomycetaceae bacterium
ATCACCGTCGGCATCGGCATCAACCCGGAAAAGAAGGCCCTCTTTTCGTCGCATGAACGTCTGGAACTGGCACGAACTGTGCTCGCAGTGCATCCGAACGTGGACGTCGAGTGCTTTACCGGCCTTGCCGTCGACTTCGTGCGCCGTTGCGGTGCGGCCGTGATGCTGCGCGGAGTCAGAACGTTGACCGACATCGAAAGCGAGTTCACGATGTCGCTGGCCAACCGCGTGCTGGCGAGTGACATCGAAACGGTCTTTCTGATGGCCAGCGAAAAATACACGCACATCTCGAGCTCTTTGATCAAGCAAATTGCCCAGATGGGACACGCCGAGTCGGCCGACAAGCTCCGCGGCTTCGTCTCGGAACCGGTTGTCAAAGCGCTGATCTTAAAGTTTTCCGGGCACGCGCGCTGACTGCGACCGGCTTGACAGGCGGTGGCCTGCGACAGGAATTGGAAGCTCCCACGAACTCTGACAAAAGGAAACAGTCATGGTTAAGACGGCATCCACCATGCGGGCGCTGGGCGAGCGAGCCCCGAGTTTCTCGCTGCCCAACGTCGATGGCAAGACGGTCTCGCTGAGCGACTTCAAAGGCAAGCCGGGGTTGCTGGTCATTTTCATGTGCAACCACTGTCCTTTTGTCATTCATCTCCGCAGCGCTTTGGCCGCGTTCGGGAAGGAATACCAGGCCAAGGGATTGGGCATCGTGGGGATTAGCTCCAACGACATCACGACGCACCCCGACGATAGCCCCCAGCGAATGAAAGAGGAGGCCAAATCGGCCGGCTACACGTTCCCCTATCTCTTCGACGAATCGCAAGAAGTTGCTCAAGCTTACGGCGCGGCATGTACGCCCGATTTCTTTCTGTTCGATGCTCAGCATCGGCTGGTTTACCGCGGCCAATTTGATGACAGCCGGCCCGGCAACGGCAAGCCGATCACCGGCGCTGATCTCCGCGCCGCGTGCAACGCGGTTTTGGCGGGTATGGCCGTCTCGACGAAGCAGAAGCCGAGCATCGGCTGCAACATCAAGTGGAAGAGTGGCCGCGAACCGGCCTACTTCACGGGGCAACCCGCAACCACGGAGTGAGCCTCGCGCCGGCCCCGAGCGAGGAACACGGTCACCCGCGCTAAGCGCTCAGCTGATTCACCGATTCACTGCTGGTGCGGCAGTCGGCGTGGGCGCCTCTTCAAACGGTTCCATGTGGACCAAGACCTCGTCGACCGCCGGAACACTCGTTCGGACGGCTCCCTTCACCTTGCCGCTCAGAACGTGAGCGTCTCGCAGTGAAAGAGTCGGGTCGGCCTGCACGTGAACGTCGACGAAGTATTTCGTGCCGAGCTTCCGGACGCGCAGTTTTTCGATGGCCAGGACGCCCCACGTGCTTTGTGCGGCCTGCGCGATCTTCTCGACAAGCTCGGCCTCGGGCATGCGGTCCATCAAGTCGTCGACGGCCGCTCGCATCATGCGGATCCCGTTGGCGATCATGATGGCGGCCGCGACCATTGCGGCCCAATCGTCGGCCGATTCCCACCCCCTCCCGCCCCATAGGGCGATGGTAATGCCAAAAAACGCGGCGGCCGAGACGAGCACGTCGGTGCGATGGTGCCAGGCGTCGGCCAGCACTGCCGTGCTCCCGATCGCCTCTCCGACGGCGAGCACGCGGCGGAACAAGAATTCCTTCACCAAAATCACGGCCCCAAGCACGATCAACGTGAAGGGCGCGGGTGGATGGTGCGGCGTAATGATTTCGCGGACCGCCATGATGGCGATGCAGATCGCTGCGCCAATCAGCATCAGCGAGACAACGGCCGTAGCAATCGACTCAGCCTTGCCGTAGCCGTACCGATACTCTTCGTCGGGCGGTTTGCCCGTGATCTGCAGTCCGCGCCAGACGATCAGCGAGGAAAAGACGTCCGTCGATGACTCAATCGCATCGGCCACGAGCGCGTACGAACTACCGACCAGCCCGGTGACCAGTTTCAGCAACACCAGCCCAATGTTGGCGAGCAGGCCCCAGCGTGCCGCTCGCATCCCTTGAATAATGGTAGACATCGACGACAGGCTGCCGAATTGCGAGAAACTGAGGGCGTCCGGGAATTCGGTCCAGTGAGGATCGGGTGCCACGGCTGAGCTTGCTCAGCCGTGCGCCTTGAGGACACGGCTGAACAAGTTCGGCCGTGGCACACAGAGTTCGTGTGTTGAAGATCCGTTGTTCATTATGGCGCGACCTTTCAGAGCGGGCGAGTGCTTGACGAAAATGTGACGGCCGGGCAGGCTAACCGAGGAGGTATTCGATGCGAATTTGCTGCCGCGCCCTGCTGGTTGGTCTGACTTTCTTCATTGCGCCGACCATTCACGGATCGGATGTCCACCCGGCGCCTGCCGCGAGACGTGTTCCGCAGGTTGCCGCGCTCGTCACTGCCTACTTCCACAACTCCCACGCGGACGTAATCGTCAGCCGGCTCTTGCAGACGATGACGCTCGACGACAAAGGCGAGCGGCCGGCCATCCGGCTCGTTTCGTTGTATGTCGATCAGCCGGACGGTTCCTCGGTCGGGTTGGAGATTGCCCGCGCCCATCACATTCCGATTTACAAAACGCCGGCCGAAGCCCTGACTTTGGGCGGAAAGTCGCTGGCTGTGGACGGCGTGCTGTTGATCGGCGAACACGGCCGGTACCCACTCTCGAACACCGGCCAAGTGATGTTTCCGAAGCGCCGACTGTTCAGCGACGTCCTGTCCGTCTGCGATCGCTCGAATCGAGTCGTCCCCGTCTATACCGACAAGCATCTGGCGGACAACTGGCAAGATGCGAAATGGATCTACGATCAGGCGCATCGCCGTGGAATGCCGTTGATGGCCGGCTCGACGCTGCCGCTCACATGGCGCTATCCACCCGTCGACGTCGCGCGCGGCGCAAAGATTTCGGAAATCGTCGCCACGGCCTACGGTTCGCTCGAGGCCTACGGTTACCACGGACTGGAGATCATCCAATGCCTGGCGGAGCGGCGAGCCGGCGGTGAGACGGGCGTGCGATCGGTGCAAACGTTCGAGGGCCCGCGCGTTTGGCAGGCCATCTCGAACGGCACGGTCAGCCGCGCGCTCGTCGAGGCTGCCACCTCCCGACGCCGCCATTCCTTGGGTAAACCCGGCGAGCCGCTCGAAAGTGTAGTGAAGGATCCGGTACTCGTCGTGATCACCTATCGCGACGGCCTGCGAGCCGGACTGTTGTGGGCGTCAAACCTGATCGATTTCACGGGCGCCTGGCGCGACGCCAACTCAGGGAAAATTGAGTCGGCGCTGTTCTGGACGCAGGAAGCCCGCCCGTTCATGCACTTCACCTATCTCGTGAAGGGGATCGAGCAGATGATGCAAACCGGCAAGCCGGCCTGGCCGGTCGAGCGGACGCTGCTGGTGACTGGCGTCCTGAATGCTTACTTCGTTTCAAAAAATGAAGCGGACCGCCGAGTTGACACGCCTTGGCTCGACGTCAAGTATCAATCGGCGTGGGACTGGCATCAGCTGCCCTCCCCGCCGCCGGGACGACCGATCCCGGGTCAATGAGGACTCCGGCAGCCGAGTTGAGCGCCGCGCGCCCGCAGTCTCGCAGATTCTCAGTGTCGCTTCGGTTGCTGCCGAACGCTCCCCTTCGCCTGGTGCGGATGATACGACTGCCGCGCGTGTTGCCTGGATGGTGTCGGCGTCGGCGACGTTTGAGTGAGGGGCGCCGCTTTCGGCTGGGACTTTTTCGTCTTCGTATCGGCGGTCGCAAAGCACGGCTGGGCGAAGATCACGAATGCGCCCACCAATGCGGTCAACGTGTGGCGAATCATGGGCACTCCGCGAGCAGAATCGGCAACCGTACGGCTGAAACTGAAGCGGTGCGAGGAGCAAGCACGACAGCCGCATTCAAAGCCTAGCTCGCGGCGGGCGCGTGGGTCGGCTTCGCGCAAGATATTCCCAACGATTACGGTTTTTTCAGAGCGAGTGTCGGGGAAACCCGCCGCTGGTCGGGCGAACATCAGCCTCCGCTTTGCTCGTTCTTGGAGCGGGCCTATGATGCACAGAGCCGCACGTGAAAATAGCCCGGGCAAAATGCTGCCCGGCTGGGGCACCGGAGACGGCTTTGATGCGCGTCGAGTTTCTGGGGACGGGAGGCTTTTACCCCAACGAACGCCGTCACACGACGTGCCTCATGCTGCCAGAGGTCGGAATTGTGCTCGACGCCGGCACCGGATTCTTCCGGGTGATTCCGCGACTCGAGACGTCCGAACTCGACATCTTTCTCTCGCACGCCCATCTGGACCACGTGGTTGGGCTCCCCTTTTTGTTGACCGCGCTCTTGTCGGGCAAGCCGGCTCAGGCGACAGTTCACGCCACCCCGAAAACGCTGGCGGCCGTGCAAGAGCACGTCTTTGCCCAGCCGATCTTTCCGATCCTGCCGCCGTACGCGTTCGCACCGCTCGCGGAGAAAGTTTCAGTTCAGGGACAGGGAACGGTCTCGCATCGGGCCCTGGGACATCCGGGAGGCTCGATCGGATTTCGCATCGACTGGCCCGGGCGATCGCTTGCCTTTATCACCGACACCACGGTCGACGGAAGCTACACGGATTTCATCCAAGGCGTGGATCTGTTGATCCACGAATGTTACTTCCCGGACGAACTGTCGGAAGTGGCCGCAAAGACGGGGCACAGCAGTACGACGCCCGTGGCCGAGTTGGCTCGCAAAGCCCGCGTCGGTCGGCTCTGCATGATTCACCTCGATCCGCGGCGGACCGACGCCGATCCGATCGGATTGGGAGCGGCCCGGAAAATTTTCCCCAAGACCGAGCTGGCCGAAGATCTGATGACCGTTGAGTTCTGAGGGCAGGCGATTTCATGCATGGCCAGCCTGTGGAAGACATTCCGGCAATCTTAATTGCCGTATGGGCAATCTTGCTCGTGATGGTGCTGATCTGGTTCGGGGCGGTGACTTGGCTCTTCCGTCGTCTGCGGAACCATCACCAGGCAACCTACGAATCGCTCGGCTCACCGACGCTCTTCTGGAACAATTCACCGCGGAACAACTGGCTGTTTGCCAAATTTCTCTTCGGTTCCCAGTGGAAATTGCTGGACGATCCCGTCCTCAACATTGTCTGTCCGCTGATGCGCGCGTTTCTGTGTGTCTACCTCGTTGCGTTTTTGATACTTTTGGTGGCGTTCATTTGGTCCGCGCCTCCGCGTCCGCGACCGCATGCCGCCGAAGACCGTTCGCACTCCACAACGGCCATACGGTCTGCACAAAACGCTTGCCTTGCCACGGCGGCTTCTCGCAACGATGTCCTCGGTGACTGACTCCTCACAAACCACCTTGAATGCCACGCTGGCCGCCGAGCTCCGCTGCCCGAACTGCGGCAGCTGTTTTGGTGGGGAGGGCAACGGTGCGCCAACCGGCGAGCGGCTTATCTGTCGTTGCGGTGCGAGCTTCCCGATCGTTGGCGGAATTCCCCGCTTTGTCGGCCAGGAGCATCTGGCCAGCTTCGGCCGACAATGGAACGCCTACGACGTGGCTCACGACGACGAGGACCGCGCGACTTTCGAGGCGAAAACCGGAATTCCGCGTGCTTCACTTGCTGGGCTGCGCGTGCTCGATGCCGGCTGCGGCGGAGGCCGCTATTCGAAAGTCGCTGCGGAAGCGGGGGCGGTCGTTCGCGGGGTCGACCATACGACGGCCGTCGACAAAGCGGCTTCGCTCTGCGCACATCTCCCGAACGCGGCCTTCGCACAGGCCGATCTCAAGCGGCTGCCCTTTGAGCCGCAGTCATTCGACATCGTGTTTTCGATCGGCGTGATGCACCACGACGTCGACACACGGGCGGTTTTCGACGCCGTGGCAAGGCTGGTACGGCCCGGTGGGCGCTACGCCGTTTGGCTCTACCGAAAAAACCAGTGGTGGCAGGAACGGCTCAACGACGCGCTGCGCCGACGCAGCGTGCGGATGCCGCCGGAAAAACTCGAGCGCTGGTGCCGGGTGGGTGCGGCACTGGGCGGAGTTCCGGTCGTCAACAAGACGCTCAACAAGGTCATGAATTTCAGCAACCATCCGGCGTGGGAAAATCGCTTGTGCGACACGTTCGACTGGTATGCGCCGGCCTACCAGCACCATCACACGGTCGAGGAACTCTGCGATTGGTTTCACGCGGCGGGGTTCGACAACTTGCGGGTGCTGCCGCCCGAGAAGACCGGTCGGCTCTACCGCTGGAGCTACGAGCACAACCTGCTTGTCGGCAGCGGGGTCAATGTCGTCGGAGTTCGCAAATGAGGGCGAGGTTGAAGGAGCCGCGGACTGCCAACTCAGTGCATTAGCGCCGTAAGTCCATACGAATTGGGTGGCACGGACACTCGCGAAGCGATGTGTCCGTGTCGCGCAGCGACAAGAGGTCGTGCTTACGTCACCATTTACGACAAGCCTCTTGTGCCTGCGGCACACGGACAAGCGGGAGCGCTTGTCCGTGCCACCCAAATCATTGCTGCATCGTCGCTTAACCGCCTTAATGCAATAAGTTGTGCGTGCGCGGCTCTTAAGAGCGCGGCTGAGTGATCACTTCGTTTCGCGCAGCGAGTAGCACACGAGGCCGTCCTCGTCGCGCAGAAACAGGCGGCCGGCGGCGACGACGGGATAGGCCCACGCTCGGCCATTTCCGCTGGTCGGCGGTGTGAAGCGCCCCTTTTCGTGGTAACCCTCGGGAGTTGCTTCGACGAGGGCCACCGGGCCATTTTCGCCCCGGACGTAGAGGTTTCCCTCCGCATAAGTCAGCGTGCACTTCCCGACCGAGCGGTTCTGCCAGGCGACCTCGTTCCGCTCGACGTTAAAGCACGTCAACACGTCGCCGCTCGCGCCGTAGACGTAGCCGCCGACGCACACCGGGCCACCGAAATGGCTGTTCATTAAGTGCGTGTGATAGATCTGGGTTGCCTGCACTCCGCCGTTCTCGCCGGTCGCCAACTGAATGAGAGTAGCTCCTCCGTTGTAAGCCGACGAAACAAAGACGTAGTCGCGGATGACAAGCGGAGTCGTGCAGTTGGCCGGGGTGTTGGCGGTCGAATTGTTGCCCCACAGAACCACGCCGTCGCTGGCCCGTACGCCGACCACGCCTGCGCCCGTGTAAGTGATGTACTGTCGCGTGCCCGCGACGTCGGCAACCAGAGGCGAGGCATAACCCGGAACCGGATTGCCGACCGGGGCGGCGCATTTCCACAACGGCGACCCGTCGAGCTTGTTGAGGGCCACCATCATCGCGCCCGGAGCGCCGGGCGTGCAGATGAGCCGCGAGCCGTCGATCAACACCGATTCGGCAAAACCCCACTTCACGCCGGGCGAGCCGAAATCTTGCACCAGGTTCTTGTGCCAGCGGACCGACTGCTTCTCGGTGTCGACGCAGACCAGATCGCCGCGCGCTCCGAGCGCGTAGGCATAATTCCCGTCGATCGTCGGCGTGCTGCGCGGACCGTTGCCCTGGTCATCGCGAAACGTTTCGGCGCCTGTCTGCACACTCCATTTGGGCGTCCCTTTTGCCAGATCGATCGCCAGGACCGATTCCTGGTTGCCCGGCGTGCCCATCGTAAACACGGTTCCGTTGGCGACGCTGACGTTGGAATAACCCTGCCCAAGTCCCGCGGTCGGCGTCGACCAGGCCGTCGTCGGCCCCCCTTCGGGCCATTCTTTGAGCAAGCCCGTCTCCTGCGATTGGTTGTCCCGGTTCGGTCCCAGGAAACAGGGCCAGGCCCCCCCTCCTCCGCCGCCCCCGCCTCCTCCCCCCGACTTACCGGGCGGGCTCTTCATGCCGGCTAGGGGAGTCGTCGCGACGGGCAGAGCGTCGAGCGCGTTGGGCTCCCGCTCTTTGCTACCCGACTTTGACTTGCGGGCGGTCTGCTTCGACTTGCGGGTCGTGGTTGTCTTCGCGGCCGATTTGGGTTTGGGCGACTTCGGCGTCGTTTTGGGCGTATCGGTGTGCGCAATAATCCGCTGTGCAACGCCGCCGTCGATCTGCACGGTGACCGACATGCCCGGCTTGACGGCCGTCAGTTCCGCGTGCTTGCCGTCCAGAAGGACGTCAACCTCTCCGGCGAGGGAGAGCTCGGTCGGCTCGTCGGCATTCTTGAATTTGACGGTGACCGTCTTGCCGTCCGGCGAGATTTTCTCCACCACGCCGCTCTTTACCGTGACTACAGCCGCCAGCAATCCGCCGGCAATGACTGCAATAGCCATCGCGATCAGAAAGTAAACGAGACGTCGGCGCGCCATGTCGGCACTCTTCCCCCGGGTTTTCCACGCAAGTGGATCGGTCCCCGCCCGCACCTTCAACTATGTCGGGCACCCAGCCGGTCGACAAGGGGGACAGACGTTCGCGAGAGACAGTACCAATGTGCCGGGCCGACTCACTTTTTCGCGGCCGCCCGCGCGACCGCGGGGCGTGTCGCGTCCTGATGGCCCTTGGGGGAATGGGCGGCCAACTTGAGCTGCGGTTTTTTGTAGCCGGGAGCCGCGAGAAATTTCACGAAGCTCTTGCCGTCCGCCACGTTCCAAAGACGAACCTCACCGTCGAACGAACCGGTCGCCAGACGGTCGGTCGCCGCGCAAATGGCGATCGAATAGACCCAATCGGCGTGTCCGGAGAACGTCTTGAGTAGCTTGCCGCCGGCGAGCGCGTGCAAACGAGCCGTGCGGTCGGCGCTGCAGCTGAAGATCCGGCCATCCTTCGTCACTGCCACGCGGAAGACGTCATCGCCAAAGCCAGTGATCCGCTGGACCTCTTTGGCGTCGGCGATGTTCCACCTCCGCAGGCTCTTATCGCGCCCGCTGGTAATCGCGGTCACGCCATCCGGCGCGATGGCGACGCCGAAAACCGGCTCGGCATGGCCGTTGAACGTCACGAGCGAATCACCGGTGCGCGCGTCGAAGACTTTGGACGTCTTGTCGCGACTGGCGGAGACGATTTTCGAACCATTGGGGAGCCAGGCCAGATCCATCACCCAGTCGGCGTGGTCCTCGATCGCTAACTGCTGTTTGCGACCGGCCACGTCATAAACGCGGATGGCCCGATCCGCGCCGCCCGTTGCCAGCCGCTTGCCGTCGGGACTGAAGGCCACGGTAAACACGGCGTCGCTCGTGCGGGCGAGATCCGCAACCAGATCGCCCGTGGCCGCGCTAAACAACTTCACCTCGCCCAATTGCGCGGGCGTGCCGGCGCCCACGGCGATCAGTTTGCCGTCGGGGCTGTACTGAATCGCATAGACCCGCTCGGCGACATTCGTGATTCGCCGCAGCGATGTCCCGTCGGCGGTGTTCCAAACGAGAATCTCGTGATAGCCCGAGGTCGCGAGCTGATCGCCGTCGGGACTGAAGGCCACGGCAGTCACGGGAATCGGGACGCGATAATTCGTGGGGGGCAGAGGCTGCGGCAAGCTCGGCATGTCGGCAATCAGCGGATCCGCCGGATTGAGTCCGGCATCGAGAGTCGCGCCGGTGTCGATCCAGTGCCGGATGAGCGCGATCTCCGACTTCGCGAGCGGATCGGCATCTTGCGGCATCGTGCCGTCTTCGATCAACGTCACGAGGTTCGACTGAGCACTCTTCCCCGCGACGACCTCGGGGCCCGCTTCGCCGCCGCGCATCAGCGACGCGAACGTTTCGACGCTGAAGCGTCCCTTGGCCGTTTTGGCATCGTGGCAAGCCAGACAGCGCTTCGCCAGAATCGGCGCGACCTTCTGCGCGAACGATTCCAGCTTGCCCAGCGCGATGAGCGATTTCTCGGCCGCGATTTGGCGCGCGACGGCCTGGGCGTTGAGCTCCGCAAAGGCCTGTCGCGATTTGGCGGCGTCGCGCTCGTCGGTGGCGAGTGTCTTCTCCGTGGCTGCGATCTTTTCGGCGGCCGTCTTCTCCGCCGACCGGGAGGAGGCGATCGTTTCTTCGGTCTTCTTGGCGTCGGCAGCGGCTTTCTCCGCAGCCTGAGTTGCCTCGGAGGCTTTTTTTGCCGCGGCTTCGGCGGCCGCTTTGGCGGTTGCCGCGGCTGCTTTGGCTTTTGCCGCCCCGACGAGTCGCTCTTTAAGAATCTTTTCCGCTGCGGCGGCCTCGGTTTGGGCCTTGGCTTTGTCCGCTTTCAAATGGAGAAGCGCGTCTTGCGCCGCGTGAATTTTGTCCTGCGTCGCTTTGACCGCGGCCGCTGCCTGATCCCGGCGCGACTTGGCTTCAGCCGCCGACTTCACGAGGGCTTGGGCCCGCTCTTCGTCAAACTTTCGCACGGCGTCGGCATGCTTCGTCAGTTCTTTTTCGGTCGTCGCGAGTGCCGACCGGGTGGCTTCGAGGTCGGCCTTCATTTTGGTGATGAGCAAGCCGAGAGTTTTGGCCCGCTCTTCGGCCCGCTTCAGCGATTTTTCGAGCGAATCGCGCGTGTCTCGGGCGTCCTGGTGGGCTTTTTTCAGCTGTTCAATTTGCTCGGGCGTGATGTCGCCGGCCGAGACCAGCCGGTCGGTCTGGCTGCACAAGAGACCCAATGCGAAGCACGCGACCAACGCCTTCCGGGCAATCATTGCCACCTCGAGCGTGCGCATCGAATTGACTCCGGCGAGATCGAAATAGGAGGGGCAGACCAGGATTGCGGTTAAAGCGGTTCGAAGTCGGCGAGGTCGCACTCGCCGTGAGCAAACTCTGGAAACGTGAGCAAACGCTGGAAGCTGTGCTAGGCGAGAATGTCGGGCAGGAACAAGCGAGGTAGAAACTGCGGCCAGGAGCAAGTCGAGCCCGCAACTCCAAACTCAAGCATCGTCCGAGGCGCCGGCAGTGTCAAGCAATCTGTCCAGCGAAGCAGCAGCGCATGCCAAGCGCGGGCGGGGACGGTAGGGAGCCCAGGTCGAGCCGGAGAGCAGGCAGCACGCGCGACCGGCGCGCGGCACTAACCTTTGCGGTGCCGAATCTTGCTTCGGTTACGCCGCTTTTTGCGGCCGAGCTTGCGTCGTCCTTTTCCGCTTTTCTTGACACCCATTCCGTCGCTTCTCCTGACTGCTTCCGCCGGTGGCTGAGGGCGAACACAATCTAACGCCCAGTCCGGCAATCGGCAACTCCTCCGCCTGTGGCCGCAGGGCCTCATGTCTCGCGCAAACCGCCGAATTGGCGAACGGCTTCATAGACGACGGTGTTGACCGTGCTGGCGAGATTCAGACTACGAACTTCGGGACGCATTGGCAGTTTCACGTTTCTATCGGGCTGCTCGCCTAGAATCGTGGCGGGCAGCCCCCGGGTCTCGCTGCCGAACAGCAGCACGTCGCCCGGCGCGAATCGGGCATCCCAGAGAAGACGCGACCCAGTCTTGGTGAGCGCCCACCACGGCCGGCCGGCGAGCTTTTGCCTCAGCTCGGCCCAGCTGTCAACCGCCTCCCAGTCGACCAGTTCCCAATAGTCCATCCCGGCGCGGCGGAGAAGCCGCGCGTCGAGGCGAAATCCCAGCGGCCGGATCAGCCAGAGCTTGGCGCCCACCGCCGCACATGTCCGGCCGATGTTCCCCGTGTTCTGGGGAATATCGGGCTGGTGAAGGACGACGTGCAGCAGGGGGTCGCCGGTCGATTCGACACTGGTCATATCGGCAGAGGGGTCATTTCGGCAGTGGGGCGATCCAGATGAAAACCTTGGCGTTGCCGATCGAGACGGCTTTGACGCCCTCGGGAACTGTCGCTGATGATTCGATGGCGTCGGCCAATGTCTCTGTCGCGATGAAGTCGCGGTGCTCGCCGAGTGCCCGCTCCACTTCGGCGTCATCGGATTGATAGAAGACGCGGATGCGGTCCTCGATCTCGAGATCGGCATCCTTCCGGAGCTGTTGGACCTGCCGGACGAAGTCGCGGGCCATTCCTTCGCGGACCAAATCGTCGCTCAGCTCGGTCGAGAGCGCGATCTGCAGACCGCGGTCCTCCGCCGTCACCCAACCGGCCGAGTGTTGAGTAGAGACGAGCACGTCGCCTGGTGACAGCGAGACCTCGGTTCCCTCAACCGGAATCGTCACCGACTCGCCGCGGCGCAGGGGATCGAACGTTGTCGCCGGCAGTGTGCTGAGCGCCTTGCCGATCATCCCCAGCAGTTTGCCGTATTTCGGTCCCAGCGATTTGAGATTCGGCTTGTAGGTGTAGCTCACGAGGCCGTCGAGATTGTCGCAACGGGTAAGGCGCTTGACGTTGAGTTCGTCCTCGACGACCGCGGCCAAGCGGACGATCGAATCGGCCACCGTGGCGTCGGCACAAGCAAACCGACACTCGGACAGCGGCTGACGGACGCGAAGATTGGCGTCGTCGCGCAGCTTATGTGCCAGCCGCACCAGCCGTTGGACCGCAGCCATCCGCGTGTTGAGTTCCGGATCGAGCAGCTTCGAGTCTGCTTGCGGATAGTCGCACAGATGCACGCTCTCCGGCGCGTCGGCCCGCCAGCTCTTCACGAGGTTGGCGTACATCCGCTCGGCGAGAAACGGAATCATCGGCGCGAGGACTTTCGTCAGCTCGACCAGCACGTGATACAGCGTCTGGTATGCGGCCAACTTATCCCGATCGCCCGCGTCGCGCGAGCGCCAAAAGCGGCGGCGGTTGCGGCGGATGTACCAGTTCGACAAGTCGTCGATGAAGTCGGCCGCCTGTCGGCAGACCGATGCCGTGTCATACTCGCGAAACTTTTCGTTCGCCACAGTGACGAGCGACTGGAGGTTGGAGAGAATCCAGCGGTCGATCTCGGGCCGCTCGGCGACCGGAACTTGCGGCGTGTGCGGATCGAATTCGTCGAGGCGAGCGTAGTTGACGAAGAACGCATAAGTGTTCCAGAGCGGGATCAGCAACTGTCGGCGGATCTCGTCGGCCGGCTTGCTCACGACTTCGCAGGTCGGCACGCCCTCGCGAGTTTTCTCGATCGGGCCTTCGGGAGTGTGCAGGATCACGGGCCGATTGGGGTGGCGCGTGCCGAAGCGCAGATCGGACGCCGGATTCTGCGCGAGGTACATCCACCGCATCGTGTCGACGCCGAGTTGTTCGGCCGCTTCCTCGAACCAGATCGCCGTGCCGTCCGACTTGTGCATCGGCTTTCCGTCTTCGTTCATCACCAGCCGATGTCCGAAGAGGGTTTTGAATGGCGGCGAGCCGTCCATCATCGTCGCCATCGAAAGCATCGAATAGAACCAGTTGCGGAACTGGCCGGGGAAGCACTCGAGGACGAGGTCGGCCGGATACCACTTCCGCCAATTCTCGCGGTTGGTGTTGTATTCGAGCGTCGAGAACGAAACGATCCCCGCGTCGAGCCAGGGATTGCCGACGTCGGGAACGCGCGACATGAGGTTGCCCGTCGTCTGGCTTCGAATTTTCACTCGATCGATCCACGGGCGGTGCGGCGTGTGCCCCTCGAACTCGTCCCAGCCCGCGACAGCCCGCTCCTTCAGTTCCGCCAGCGAGCCGATGACCGTGAACTCGCCGGTCTTTTCGTCCACCCAAATGGGCAGCGCGAGGCCCCAAAACCGCTTTTTGGAGATCAGCCAGTCGCGCATGTTCGTGAGCCATTCCAGCTCGCGCTCCTGGCCGTCGATGGTCGGCGGGAGCCAGCGGATCTGCCGCGTGACGTTCTTGATCTCCTCCCGCCAATCCATGTTGATGAACCACTCGTCGACGAGGCGGAAGACCAGCTCGTCTCCCGTGCGCCAGCAAAACGGATAGATGTGCGGATATTCCTCGACGTTGACGAGCAGATGCTTTTCTTTGAGGGAATCGAACACAAGCTGAGCCGTTTCAGGATCGTTGGCCTCGCGGCCTTCAAACTGCCCGAAACCGGCGATGAATTGTCCCGCCTCGTCGAGCGGCGCCAGACCGACTAAACCGTGCTGTTTGCCGAGCGCATAGTCGACGTCGCCGCACCCGGGCGCAATGTGCACGATGCCTGTGCCCTCGCCGGCGACCACGTTGGGATTTCCGCGCGAGTCGCGGCCGCCGTCGATCATGCGGTGCGAACTGGCGGCGGACTTTCCCTCGAGCGTCGGATCGGTTGGGACACCGCCACTCGTGTTTTGCGCGGGCAGGTCGTCAAACGGTCCGCGATAAGGACGACCGACTAGCGCGGCGCCCTTGATCACTCCCTCGATCTCGAAGCCACCCTGCTCCTTGAAGATTTGGGCGATGGTTTTGAGCTTGGGGACGCCCGACGGCCATGACCATTCCGGGCGGCCAAAGCCCTCTTTGAACTCCCGCTCGAGCCGCTGAAAGTGGAGGTTGTCCTT
Source organism: Planctomycetaceae bacterium (assembly GCA_035949535.1). Lineage (GTDB taxonomy): Bacteria > Planctomycetota > Planctomycetia > Planctomycetales > Planctomycetaceae > DASPSM01. The sequence goes on from DASZIA010000056.1 coordinate 14,277, forward strand.
GGCGAAGTAATAAATGGCGTGGTCGCGATTTGATTTCAGCCGCACGTACTCGAGATCCGGATTGACGGCACAGGCGACGTTGCTGGTCAGCGTCCAGGGAGTGGTCGTCCAGACGAGGAGGTACTCGTCCTGTGCATCCGCGAGCGGAAACCGGACGAAGCACGAGCGGTGAATGGTGAGCCGGCGCCCGTCCGCAACTTCCATTTGGCTGTACGCGCTGCCGGCGCGGCCCGACCAGGGCATCACGTCGTGCCCGCTGTAGAGCTTGCCCCGCTCGAAACATTTCTTAAGGAACGCCCAGATGGTCTCGTTATTCTCGGTCGAGAACGTAAAGTAGCTGCCGCCCCATTGGGGGTTGCCGAGCCGGGCCACGATCGCGTCGGCTCGATCGCTGACGGCTTTGCCCGTCGGCGTCGTGATGCTGACCGTTTGATCGGTGCCGATCGCTTCGGAAAGTCGTCGAAGCGTGCCCGGATCGTCCCAATCCATCCAATAGCCCAGGCGGATCGATTGCTCGGTTTGCCTTGCTGCGAATTGCAGCACGCGCTCTTTGCAGGCGTTGACGAACTTGTCGATGCCATACGCTTCGATGGCGGCTTTGGCGCCCATCTGCAGTTCGCGCTCGACTTCGACTTCCACCCAGAGCCCCTGGCAATCGAAGCCGTTCTGATAGCGCTGGTCGTGGCCGGTCATTGCGAAGTAGCGCTGGAAGACGTCTTTGTAGGTGCGTCCCCACGCGTGGTGCACGCCCATTGGGTTGTTGGCGGTGATCGGTCCGTCGATGAAGCTCCACCGCGGCTTGCCGGCGTTCTTCGCGCGCAGCTTGCTGAAGATCGAGGCCTCATGCCAAAAGCGCAGGACCTCGTGCTCGCCGCGAATGAAGTCTGAACTCGTGACTTTTTCAAACATGATTTCGCTGGTGTGATTATTAGTCAGGGGTCACGCCGAACGCGGGAACCGATTTTAGTGGAGCGACGGAGCCCCCTCACCCCCAGCCCCTCTCCCGCAGGGGGAGAGGGGGGAAAGAATGAGCCCGCAAAGAATGAGCCCGCCCTGAGCATCGACAAACTCTGAAAGAATGAGCCCGCGCTGAGCATCGACAAACTCCGAAATCTCTTGTTCCCCTCTCCCCTCGCGGGAGAGCGGCCAGGGGTGAGGGGGCCGGCGTTGACTCGCCAATGCCGTCACGGCCCCCCAATGGTCGCGACTACTCTGCCGGCCCGAGCTCGGAAACGATCCGCGGAATCAGTCGTTCGAGGTGCTGCGCTCCGCGCTCGGCGACGGCGAGAATCTTTTCAAGCGTCGCCGGCTCGAGCGCATCGGGATCGCACAAATCGGTGACGATCGAAAGCACCAGGGTCCGCAGCCCGGCATGCACCGCGACGATGACCTCGGGCACCGTCGACATCCCCACAATGTCAGCCCCCATATTCCGCAGCATGCGATACTCGGCCCGCGTTTCCAGGTTGGGCCCTGGTACAGCCACGAAAACGCCGGCGCGGGTCGGGATTCCTAGCTCGAGGGCCGCCTCGCGCGCGGTGGCGATCAGCCGGCGATCGTAGGGCGCGCTCATGTCGGGAAACCGCGGACCGAGCCGATCGTCGTTGACTGCGCGAAGCGGGTTATCTGGCATTAGGTTGATGTGATCGTCGAGGATCACGACGTCGGCCAGCTCGTATTGGGGATTCATCGCGCCGGCCGCGTTCGTGACAATCAAAACCGCGGCGCCGAGGGCCCTGACGACGCGCACCGGAAAGGTGACCTGGCGCATCGAATAACCCTCGTAGAAATGGACGCGTCCTTCGAGGGCGACGATCGGCACGCCTTGCAGTCGGCCGCAGACAAGCTGTCCCGTGTGCGACGCGACGGTCGAGGCTGCGAAATGGGGAATGTCGGAATAGGGGATCGCTGCGTCGGTTTCGATCAGCGACGCGAATCGACCCAGCCCCGTCCCCAGAATCAACCCCAGCTTGGGAACGTGAGACCACCGACGGCGCACGGCCGCGGCGGCCTCCCCGATTTGCTCGAATAGTCCGTCGGGGCCCGGTGTTTCGACCGGCCCGGTTTCAGCCGCGCTTGCTTCTGCCAGTGGTCGACGGACGCTCAATAATCCTCGTCTTCCTCCTCCTCCTCTTCCTCCTCTTCGTCGTCGTCGAGGTCGTCGTCCTCGTCGTCGAAGTCTTCATCGTCGAAGTCCTCGTCGTCGAGTTCTTCGTCGTCGAATTCCTCATCATCCAGGTCGTCGGCGTCTTCCTCGTCGTCGTCTTCGGCCTCCTCCTCTTCCTCTTCCTCGTCGGCCAGCCGCACGTCGAAGGTTGAGGTCCAGAGGGGAGCTTCGGCCAAGCCCTGGAAAGTCACTGACGCCGGCCCCCTTGTGATCAGTGTCCCTGACCACGATTCATCGCTCCGTTGCCATGCCATCTGTGTGAGCCCCTCACTGTCGGTAAAGCGATCGTTCCGTAAAAACGGTCGTTCTGAGAAATCACTCGCAAGCAGAATCACCGGTCCGAATTTCACTCACACCGGAGACTCATTGAACGCGAAACCCCGATTGAACCGGCCCGGCGTCGTGCCCGGTTCCCATTGGCCGGGGGAACGGCCCCTTCAAGTATTAAAGTTTTTGCCCGTTGTCAAGCACTCAAGTCGGTTCGGCGTGGCGATTTTCGCGAATTATTTCGCGGGGCAATTTCCCTGCTGTTCGCGGCCACTTCTGTCGCTAACTGGGTCGCCAATCAGTGCTTGGCGCCCCGGCCAGAATCCATCGGCTGACCGCCCCTCTTTCTTGAGCCCAGCAGGTTCCCTGATCCTTGGCCCACGGGAGCGGCCGGCGATTCTTTGCCAATCAAACCGGTGGTTCTCCGAATCATCGCGGTGAAGAATTCTGAGATCGCCAGGCAGGACAAGGTCGCAGATCGGGCTGGCAGGTCTTGCCGGCTTTGCGTCGTTTGGCAATGATTTCCGGTCGCGCAAAGTGCGGGGCCATGCCCGATATTCCGGGACGTCAGTTTCCGTTCGAACGGACGACATGTGTTGAATCACGGAGTGCTCTTCGAAGGCAGCCGCTTCTGGGTGACGCATCGTCGCCGGGATTACGGTCCGTTTGACTACGAATGGAGCCAGGATTTCGCGGGCGTCGAGCTGATCTACGCGGGGAAAAAATTCGGCGAGTATTGCAGCAAGGACGAGATCTTCGCCGACCTGAAGGAATTTCGGCTGCCCGCCGCAGTGGTGGATGTCGCGACGATCGTGCTGGGTTGCCTGCTTTTCGGAGTGCTCAACGGCTTGCCCGAGGCGGACCGCCGACAATTCATTTCGGACCAACTGATCGCCGGAGGTTACGAGCGATTCGCCCAACTGGCGATTCGACCCGAGCCGCCAGTTGGCAAACGGCGAGATCGCCCCCGGGCGTGAGGTGGCGATGCGGTTGGGCACGAGCAGACGTCGCCCGCGGCGTTCTTCAGGATCGGGAGCCATCGAGCGCAAGTGACACGCTCCGAGAGGGTTGATGCGCGAAACGCTTCACGAAAACTTAACTCACCCTCAACGCTCAGACGGCCCCTGCGCTCGACATCCCCGGCGCACACTCTTATTATTCAGAGGCTGATTTTCGGCCTCAAATTACCCAAGGCCGATGCTCGGTTCGGTCGCCTGTCTCCCGGGGGGGAAGGGCGGCGTTGGGGCCGGGGCAGTCGACAAACCGTTGGTCCCGGCGCGGCTTGGACCTGAGGGAACAGTAATCCGGTTGTCGCTGTAGCAAGTGGTAGCAAGGCGGTTGACCTGGCTTTGTCCCCCCGCGGACGCCACGAGCGCCGGAGAACCAACCGATGAGTTCGATGGTCTTGGAACGACCGACACTGGTCCTTAACCGGAACTGGCAACCGGTCGGCGTTGCCTCGGTGGCCCGGTCGCTGGTGATGGTCTGGAACGAGACGGCCCGCGTCGTCGATCCCGAAGACTATCAACTCTACGGCTGGCTCGACTGGTCGAAGCTTGCGCCGCGTGACGGGGAGCTGTTTGTCTCGACGGTCCGCAGCCGCATCCGCGTTCCGGAAGTCGTCGCCCTGATTCGCTATTCGGGCATGCCGACCAGTGCGGTCACGTTCAGCCGCCGCAACATTTACAAGCGAGACCGCTACACGTGCCAGTACTGCGGACTGCAGCCGGGCAGCGAAGAATTGACCATCGACCATGTGATGCCGCGGTCGCAAGGAGGCATGTCGACCTGGGAGAACTGCGTCCTGGCGTGCGTCTCTTGCAACAAGCGGAAGGCCGACCGCACGCCCGAACAGGCCAAAATGCCCCTCAAAAAGCATCCCTGCCGGCCCGATTGGAAGCCCCTATACGCCACGCAGCACACGCGGATCGATAGCTGGTCCAAGTTCATCAGCGAAGCGTACTGGAACGTCGAACTCGATCCGTAATCGCTTTTTCGGCAGTTGCGTCTAACGGTTCCGAGGGACGCGCGTACAATTTCCAGGGCGGACCACGCTGCCCGAATTCCATGTCCGGCGACAAGCTGCGCCAGCAGATCCTGTTTGAGGCCGCTCGCTTGATGCATCAGCGGCAAGAGCAGGAGTACGCGCGGGCCAAGCAGCGGGCGGCCCGGACCTTATGCCGCCAGCGGCTACGCCCCTCCCAGCTGCCCACCAACCGCGAGATCCGCGAAGAACTCGAGCGATTGTCGAACGGCTACGCAGGCGCCTCGCTGCTGTCTGATCCGACTGCCGATCCGGCCTGCCCGCCCTCTGAAGGTTCCGACCGATTTCGAGTCTACCGTCACTTGTTGCTCCCGCTGGCCAAGATCGAGCAGGACCATAGGCGACATCCTGAGGGCGACGTGCTTTATCACAGCCTCCAGGTCTTTACGCTGGCCTCTGACGAGTTGCCCTACGATGAAGAGTTCCGCCTGGCCGCTCTGCTGCACGATGTGGGCAAAGGGATCGATCCATACGACCACATTTCGGCCGGACTGCGGGCCTTGGGAGACTGCATCTCCGAGCGGACGGCCTGGCTGATCGAAAATCATTCGTTGGCCCGTGGCTTTCTCGACGGAAGGCTCGGTGTGCGCGCCCGCCGCCGGTTGCAGCAGTCAGAGAGCTACGATGAGCTGATCTTGCTGGCCAAGTGCGACCTGGCAGGACGCGTCCCAGGGGCGAAGGTCCGCGAACTCGACGAGGCGCTTGACGAGCTGCGAGAACTGGCTGCGGACAACGACTGAGCGAATCGGCGGCCGACGCACATCTGCTCAGGCCGGAATTTCCAGATTCCGGGGAATCTGCTAGTAGTGTCGCATTCTTTCGCCGATTTGGTCACCGATTCAGGGAAGAATCCATGGCCGGTTATCGTACGCACATCACAGTCAGCGGCGCCCTCGGTGTCGGATACGGAACGGCCGGATTCGTTCTCGGCGGTTTCAGCCCGACGCAAGGAGCTTTGGCCGGCATCCTGACCTGGTTTTCGGGAATGCTGCCCGACCTTGATTCCGACAGCGGCCGGCCGGTGCGTGAGGTCTTCAGTCTGCTGGCCGCGTTCGCTCCGTTCGCGATGATGCCGCACCTCTTGGCTTGGAGCCGCGGCAATCATGAAACGGCGACGCTCTTGTCGGTGATCGTGTATGTCGTCATCCGTTACGGAGGGGCCGGGTTGCTCAACCGAGTTTCGGTGCATCGAGGAATGTTTCATAGCATTCCCGCGATGATCATCGCCGGCGAAGTCGCTTTCCTGGCCTTTACCTCCAGCACGCTCGGTACTCGGCTGTTGATGTCGGGCGGAGTCTGCGTCGGATTCTTCTCCCACCTCGTACTCGACGAGATTTACTCGGTCGAATGGAGCGGCGTGCACGTGCGGCTCAATAAATTTGCCGGCAGCGCGGTGAAGTTTGTCGGCAAAAGCGCGGTTCCCAACCTCATCACGTATTCGCTGTTGATGGTGCTCACCTACGCGTCGCTTGTCCAAGCCAACGTGATCGATGGACCCGGACGCCCACAGTATGGCCAGCCCCCGTATGGCCGGCCCCTGCAAGGAGCGTCTCTCGACGGACCCGATCGCCACTAGGACCAATCACGACGCTCTGAAAACCGGGCGAGCGTTGGGCGTTAGCCCAATGGTGTTTTTTTCGTTCTCTCTCTTCCTTCTTGCCACGTCGATTCACGCCCGAAGCGGCAGCGCACCGCTCGTCTCATGGGGTTTCCTCCGCTGCCCTTGTGCCCTTATGATTTCCAGATAGCGCAACGCGCTTGGGACCCAAGACTGAAAAGAGGGTAGAAGCATCCACCAGCTGATCCGCCGCGGCGGAGCGGCTCGCCGGGTCGGTTGCGTTGCTATCCGTGCCAGTCAAATCGATAGGAAACGGGCATGAAGATCGCCGGCGTTCAGATGGACGTCAGTATTGGCCAGGTTGACGCCAATCTGGAGAAGATGGCCGCTTTTCTTAGACGAACGACCCGCGATGGGGCCGTCTTGACCGTGTTTCCCGAGTGTGCGGCGACCGGCTACTGCTTCAATGATTTGGCCGAGGCCCGCAGCGTGGCCAGCACCGTGCCCGGCCCCGTTACCGACGCGATGACGCGAGCCTGCAAGTCGGTCGATTCTTTTGCGGTCTTTGGAATGGTCGAGGCCGACGGCGAGCGGGTGTTCAATTCGGCAGTGCTGGTCGGGCCTTCGGGTGTCGTCGGCTGCTACCGGAAAATCCACTTGCCATTTCTCGGTCTCGATCAATTGTCGACTCCGGGCGACCGCCCGTTCGCCGTGCACAACGCGGGCGGATTGCGGGTCGGAATGAACATCTGCTACGACGCGGCTTTCCCGGAGGCAGCTCGCTCGCTGGCCCTGCTCGGTGCCGACGTGATCGTCCTGCCGACCAACTGGCCACCTGGATCCGAGTGCACCGCCGCCTGTTGCATCAATGCGCGGGCGCTCGAAAACGGCGTCTATTATCTCGCGGTCAATCGGGTGGGAACGGAACGGGGGTTTCGCTTCATCGGCTGCAGCCGGGCCTGCGATCCCTTGGGCAATTCGCTCGCGACTGCCTCCGGCAGCGACGAAGAAGTGCTTTATCTGGACGTCGACGTGGAGCGGGCCCGCAACAAGCATTACGTCCGCGTTCCCGGCAAGCACGAGATTGACCGTTTTGCCGACCGGCGCCCCGAGATGTACACTTCCTTGACGAAGCCACACGGGTTGAAGCACCCGGCACGGAAATAGGCAGCGGGGCCGTTGGCGGTCATGTCGCGGATTTCTGCACAATTCGGAAACGTCCGGTCTGCGTCGTGTGGCTGACGCAAATCAGATCGGGCGAACGGATCGACTGACATGTCGCTGATCAATCCCGCAATTCTCTGGGGATTTGCGCTCGTCTCGATCCCGCTCATCCTGCACTTTCTGCTGCGAGCACGTCCGAAGAAGTACCTCTTTCCCGCCCTGCGGCTGATTCGCGCGCGGCGAACGCACAACATTCGCCGGCTGCGTTTGCGGCACATCTGGCTCTTGCTCCTGCGGATGGGCGTGCTGGCACTCCTGGTCGCGGCCATCGCACGTCCGACCCTGCCCGCTGCCAACTACCATCCCAGCGCGGGCGAATGGGTGCGTACTGGGGCGATTGCGGCAATCGTGATCGGGGCTTACGTGTGGCTGTCGCGAAGCTGGAAGCAACAGCGACTGCCCCAGCACCTCTTGAGTTACCGCCGCACAATCTTGCGGGCGGCGACCGGATTGGCGGCGTTCCTGGCGTTTCTGCTGGTGGTTGCGGTCCCGTACGGACGGCGGATCTCGGCGGAGATCTCTTCGCCGCTGCCGGCGACTGCCGAAAACCTGCCCGTGTCGGCCGTTTTCTTGTTCGACACCAGTCTGAGCATGAGTTATCGCTTCCAGAATCTCACCCGGCTCGAGGCAGCGGAGGAAATCGCGGTCGAGCACATGGGTCGCCTGCCGGTGGGCAGCCGCGTGGCCGTCGCCGACACGTCGAGCGATTTGCCGATGGTCTTTCAGGCCGAGCAGTCGGCAGCGGTGGAACGCATCCAAAAACTCGCGCCGCGGGCCGTGAGTCTGCCGCTAGCCGACCGCGTTCGAGCCGCTCTGCAGCTGCAGGAGGAAGACATTCGCCGCACGGTGGCCGGACAGGACAACGTTCCCGAGGATCGGCGCAAGGATCGCTATCTGCGCGAAATCTATCTGTTCACCGATCTCACGGTTTCGGGTTGGCGCTCCGGCGATCAGCAGGGGTTAAAGACAGACCTCGAACGGTTGCCCGCCGTGCAGCTTTACGTGATCGACGTCGGCATCGAAAAGCCGACCAATGCACAGATCATCGGGCCGCGGCTCTCGGCCCAATCGATCCCCAAAGGAACCGACCTGACGATCGAAGCGTCGGTCGACGTGGTCGGATTCGAGAAGGACGCCGACTGGAATCTCGAGCTGCATCTGCAAAACGAGAGTGGCACGCTCGTCAAAAAAGACCAGCGGACGCTCCACCCCAGCGCCGGCAGGCCGGCCGCCACGAGCTTTGTCGTGGGCGGCCTCACACGACCGATCACGAACGGCCAGCTCAGACTCGCCTCGAGCGATCCCTTCGTCGCCGACGACGTGCGATATTTCACAGTGGCGGTCACCCCACAAATTGAAGTGCTGGTGGTGGGAGAGCGGCGGAATGAGACCCATTATCTCGAGCAAGCCCTCGCTCCCAAAGTGCTCGTCAACCTGGCGAAGGCCCGCTACCACGTCACGTACGTGCCGGCGTCGCGGCCAGACATCGAGTTCAAGGGATATGACATCGTCTGTCTGGTGAACGTCGGTTCGCCGAGCGAGGCAGTCTGGTCGGCTTTATCCGACTTCGTGCATTCCGGGGGCGGCCTGTTGGTCGTCGCTGGCAATGAGCGATTGTCTGTTCGATCGTACGACGACAGCCCCCCGGCGCAGGCCGTGATGCCCGCGAAACTCACCGGGAACGTCGCCCTGCCTCACCCGGTCACACTCGATTTGCGGGACCTCAACCATCCGATCTTCAGCAAGTTTCAACGCTACGGCGTTGGCGACCTGGCGACCACGAAAATCAGGCACCGTTGGGGCTGCGAGTTGGTGAAGGGCGGCGGCCGCACTCTGGCCGCTTATACCGATCGCAATTCCTCGCCAGCGCTGATCGAGCGAGTAGTGGGCTCGGGGCGAGTGATCCTGTTCACTTCGGCCCTCGATCGGAACGGCTGGAACGACTTGCCGCTGGCGGGCTGGCCATTCGTCGCGCTGCTCGACCAAATTGGACAGGAGCTCTCCCGTCAGGCGGAGACGCGATACAACTACATCGCAGGGGACGGGGTCACACTGCCGCTGCCGGCCGACTCGGCGCTGACGAGATATCTGGTGCGACGGCCCGCGGGCGAACAGCTTCCCGGCGACGTGCCGCCCGGAGCGAAATCCATCGTGCTGCACGACGCCGATCAAATCGGGGCATACGAAGTTGTCTCGAACCGCGACGAAAAGGTTGCCTACTCGAGCGGTTTTTCCGTAAACGCGTCACCCAACGAGAGCGATTTCACGCGGGTTCCCTCGGACGAACTGGATAAAATCGTAGGCAAGGGCCGCTACTCGGTGGCCCGCTCGATCGAGGGATTGACGCGCAACGTGACGGTCGGTCGCGTCGGGCAGGAAGTCTTTTCGTTGATCCTGGGATTGGTGCTGGCCTTCTTCTGCGCCGAACAGTTCGTGGCCAATCGGTTCTACGAGCCGGAACAAGCGTGACAACGATGATCACTTCAACACTTAGCAGTTCTGCGACGTCATGCACCTGATCGTCGAGCCAATCTGGTCGTGGCTTGCCGTGGTGTGTGCGGCTTCGGGGCTGCTCGCGCTCGTGCTCTTGACCTATCCGTCGGCGGTTCGCAACCTGCGTCCCTTTCACCGGCGGTTTCTGCTCGGGTTGCGGTTGGCTTCGGTCGTCGCGCTGATCCTCGCGATGATTCGCCCGGCGGTAGAATTCCGAAATACCGACCGCAGCCGCGCCGGCCTCTACATCGCCAGCGACGTCAGCCAGAGCATGACGACTCCGGACGGCCCGGCCGGTACGACTCGCCGCAAGGCGCTCTTGGACCGCATCGAAGAGAGCCGGCCGTCGCTCGAAAAGTTGGGCAAGTCGATCGAGATCCGCTATATCGATTTCGCCGAACAGCCAACGCAGGTCGAACGGCCGGCCGAAGCAGCGACCGGCCCGCAGACGGCAATCGGCAGCCTGTTGGAATGGGTCGGCCACGAATCACAAAACCAGCGGATTGCGGGCATCGTACTCTTGAGCGACGGCGCCCAGCGGGCACTCCCCCCGAACACGGCCGACCCGCTTTCGATGGCGCGTCGGCTCGGCGATCGACAGATCCCCGTCTACACGGTGACCTTTGGCGGCAGCGGGTTTTCGCAAACGGCGATGGATGCCTCGATCGAGGATCTGCAGGTCGATCCCGTGGCCTTCGAACGGAAGATCGTTCCCGTGCGGATCAAGGTGCGGATGACCGCCCTGGCCGGGCGAAAGCTGACGCTTCGCCTGCTGGTCGAAGATCGCGCGGGAAAGCAGCAGGGAGAATCGGGTGAACTCAAGCCCGCGGCGCCTGCGTCGAACACCACCCCGACACTGATTATCAGCCCAAGCGGCGATTCCGAGGTGCAGACCTACGATCTCTCCTTCCAGCCGCAATCAGCCGGCGAATTCAAGGTCGCTGCCGAAATCGTGCCGATTGAGGGAGAGATCAAAAAGGAAAACAACATTCGGCAGACGATCCTCACCGTTCAAAAGGGGGGGATCAAAGTCGCTTACTTTGACAGCATTCGGCCTGAGCAAAAGTGGGTGAAGGGTGCCGGGTCGGCCGAAAAGGTGCAGCTGGACACGCAGTACGTCGAGCTGGGCGATTTCCGGCGGCGCAACGAGATCGATCGCTCGTGGTTTGAGCCGGGCAAATACGACGCCTACATCATCGGCGACGTTCCCGCGGCGGCCTTCGACACGCAAACTCTTTTGGCGCTCGCGCGGCGCGTCGACGACGGAGCGGGCTTGATGATGATCGGCGGCCGGCGCAGCTTCGGCGCTGGCGGCTGGGGCACGACGCCGCTGGCGGACATCTTGCCCGTGCAGATCGATCCCTCCGAATTCGATCCCAACGGCCGCATCGATCCTGACCTCAATATCGAGGGCCAGTTGCAAATGATCCCCACCGAACGGGGTCTCGACAACTACTTGATGCGGATCGACCCGGGGGGCAATCAGTTGCAGCGCTGGCAATCGCTCGAGCCGCTCGAAGGGGCCAATCGCCTGCGGCTCAAGCAGAATTCGCTGGCGGAGGTTCTGGCCAAGAGTCCGGATGGGCAGCCTCTGCTCGTCGCGCAGGAGTACGGCAAAGCGCGGGTCTTGGCCTTCGCCGGCGACACGACCTACATCTGGTACTTGGGCGACCATCAGGAATTGCATCAGCGGTTCTGGCGGCAGGTGATCTTGTGGCTGTGTCATAAGGAAGTCGACAGCGACAAGTCGGTCTGGGTCCGCGTCGATACCCGCAACGCTTCGCCGGGACAGCATGTTGGCATGACCTTTGGCGCGAGGGAGAAGGGCCGTGCCATCCCCGACGCCGACATCCAAGTCGTCGTCGCCAATCCCGAAAAGAAAGAACGGCCCGTCGCGGCATCGCGTGGCCAGGACGAACAGACCGGGACCTTCACCGAGACCGGCAAGGCCGGGGACTACTGGGTGCGCGTTCGCGCCCGAAAGGGCGAGCATGAGCTGGGCTTCGATTGGGCGCGATTCATCGTCGATGAGCGCAACCTCGAACTCGACAACCCGGCCGCCGACCCCCAACTCATGGATCAGATCGCCATGCTGACGGGTGGGTCGTCGATGCCTCCGGAAAAACTGGCCGCATTTTTCGCCCGGCTGGTCAAAGAGGGCATTCCGAATCTTGAGGTGACGCAAATTCGCCGAGTCAATCTCTGGGATAACCCATGGTTCCTGGTCGCGTTCACCTTCCTGATGACGGTGGAGTGGTTCCTGAGGAAACGGCGGGGACTGGTCTGAGAATGGTCGCGGTCGCCGGGGCTCAAACCGGGGTATAATGACAGCGCCGGCTCGCGACTGGCTTGGCAGTTACCGCGCGCACCGGCCCGTAAAACGAGCTGCAAGGACACGCCGCATGAGTTCTTCGAACGACTATCCCTCGGACGGGGGGCACTTTTCGGCGCTCGACGACTCGCCCGAGTCGGGTTCGCATGGGCATGCGGCCGAGGGCTATGTCGATTTCGACGAGTACATCGACATTCAGCTCCGCAAGGCCGGTTCGACGATCAAGTCGACCGACGTGATGACGGCGGTCGTCGGTGCGGGAACGCTGCTGACGACTTACCTTTTGATCTTCATCGTGCTCGATCAATGGTTGGTGCCTGGCGGCTTCAGCAACATGTCGCGGCTGTTGCTGTTGTCAGCCCTGCTCGTGGGCGTCGTCGGCTGGGTCGGGTGGAAGGTGATCTGGCCCTGGCGGCGGCGCGTCAACGGCCTCTATTCAGCCAGCACGATTGAGCGAGCCAGTCCCGGCTTCAAGGGAAGTCTCGTCAACCTGGTCGACTTGCTGCGGGCCAAGCGGGACATTCCACCCGAGGTCTACAAGTCGCTCGAGCGCCGCGCGGCCGTCGCGCTCACCCACGTCGACGTGCGCGAGACCGTCGACCGTCACCTCTTGCTGCGGCTCTCGATGGCTCTGTTTGCGGTGGTCGTTCTGTTTTGCGGGTATTGGATCCTCTCGCCGAAGAATCCTGCGTCCTCGCTGTGGCGTGCCATCGCGCCGGCTTCCGACGCGACGGTCGCCACGCGGACCAAGATCGACCTGGTGCGGCCCGGCGACGTCGACGTTGTCGCCCGCTCGCAGGTCGACGTCACGGCCGAAGTGCGCGGCCAGATGCCGCCGCAAGCGGCCCTTTACTACACCACGGCCGATCACAAGTTTGTCGACGAGCGGATCGATGCGCGGCCAACCGCCGAGGCGAGCCGCGAATTCCACTTCGTCATCAACGGTGATAACGGAGTCGGCATTCTGCAGGACATGACCTATCGGATCGTTGCTGGCGACGATTCGACCAGGGACTACAAGATTCACGTCATCCAGCCGCCGGCCGCGACGATCGACTCGATCCGGCTCGACTATCCCGAGTACACGCGGCAGGGAACGTCGACGCAGACGACCGGCGCGATCGACGCACTCGAGGGGACGCGCGTCACGCTTCGCGCGACGGCCAATATGCCCCTGCGCTCGGCATCACTGCAGTTCTTCGACGACGACTCGGCCTCGAAACGGGCCGAGGAACAGCCTGTGCACATCGACGCCGGCAACAAGCTGCAGGTGGAATGGCCGCTAAAATTCCGCTCGGACGGGACCTATGCGCACTTTTACCGCATCTCTTGCACGAGCGCCGGCGGAGAATCCGAGCGCGCTCCCACCCTGTACAGCGTGGAGATCCGTCCGGACCGGCCTCCCGAAATCGTGCTGCTCGACCCGAAGACCGACCTCGAGCTGCCGGCCAACGCCGAGTTGCCGCTCTTATTCGAAGCCCGCGATCCCGACTTCGCGCTCACGTACATCAACCTGAAGATCGAAAAGGACGGCGCGTCGGTCGGAGGCGACGAACTGTACGACGGCCACGATCATCCGGATCAGCAGGTGAAAAAATCGTACAAGTGGTCGCTGAAGAACTATCACTTCCGCCCGAAGGAGACGGTCACCTATTGGCTGGAGGCCGCGGACAATCGCAAGCCGGTGGCGAATACGACCGGAACCTCTCCGCGATTGAGGATCCATATCACCGATCCGGTTCCGGAAAGCCAGGTCAAGAAGAACTTCGAGATGGCCGAGAGGCAGCAGCAAGAGGAGTCGAAGCGCGCCAACGACGACAAGAATGTCCAACCCAAGCCCGACGACGACCAGGTTGCCGACGCCTCTAAGCCCCGACCAGATCGCACCAACCCGCAGTCCAAAGAAAAGCAGCAGAAGGCCAAATCCGTCAAGGAGGAAAAGTCGGCCGAGCAGCAGCAGGCGGATCAACAAAACGGTGGCGAGCAAAACAAGCCCGGCGATAAGGGCTCCGGGGGCGACGGCGAGAGCAAAGGTAACGGCGCTGGCGACAAGGGGGACAAGGGCAACGGCGAAGGCGGTCAGAGTGGGCCGAACGGCCAATCCCAAAAGCCGAATCCGGACGATCCGACTCAGGATCCGAAAAACCTGCAAACGATCCACGATCATTTCCAAAAGGAGGCCGACAAGGGCGGCAACGGCTCCGATTCAAAGTCGCAGGACGGCAGCAAGGACTCCGAGGGCAAGAACGGCGACGATAAATCCCCGGAGCAAAAATCCGGAGAGCAAAAACGCGAGCAGAACGGCTCCGAATCCTCACAGGACGCAAAGTCCGCGAACGACAAAGGCGAGAACCAACCCGGTAAGCCCGGCGCCAAGCCCCAACCAGGCTCGCAGTCGAATCCCTCGCCCGACGGGCAGAATCAACCAGACGGGCAGAATCGAGACGGGAAAAAGCCGGACGGCAAGGAAGGTCAGAATCCGGATCAATCCGCGAACCGCGGCGGCGACGGCAGCAACCCGGATTTGAAACAACAAGGGCAGCCGCAGTCTCAGAATCCCGCCTCCAACGGTGCCAAGAACTCAAAAGGCGCGGGCGACAAAGAGGCGAACGCCAATCCCCCCGACAACAATCACCCAGACAAGAATGCCCAAGACAAGAAGCCGGGTGACGGTGGCGGCAACAACCAACGTGACGAACAAGCGAAGCCCGATCCCAACAAACAGCCTGGCGCTCAATCGAACGGCAACCCGCAGACCGGCGGCAAGCAGCTCGACGAAAAGCAACCAGGCCAAAAGCAGTCGGGTGAAAACCAACCAGGCGACAAGCAACCGGGCGACAAGCAACCGGGCGATAAATCCGAGCCAGGCCAGAAGCCAGACGCGGGCCGCAAGGCAGAATCTTCCCAGAAATCGGACCCGGCTCAGAAGACCGAAGCGGGTCAGAAGACCGAAGCCGGAAAGCAATCTGAACAGAATCAACAACACGGGCAGAATCAACAACAGGGGCAGCAGTCAAAGCCCGGCGACAAATCGGATTCTGCCGCCAAAGAGTCTCGCGGTGGGAATGAGAAAGGGCAGCCGTCGCCCGGAGATCAATCGTCTGCCGATAAGAAGAACGAGGGCCGCTCGTCCGATCCGAACTCTCAACCGAACCAGGGTCAGGCCAAGCCCGACGCGTCGCGGGACCAGAGCGGTAACCCGCAACAGGCCGGGCAGAGGAATAACGGGCAGGACGAGACCGGCACCAAGAATTCGAAACCTGTCGACCAGCAACCGGACGGCAAGCCCGAGGCCGGCGCGAAGGATCGCAAGGAGGCGACGAAGAACGCAGATCCCACGGGTCGCACTGGCGAACGCACGCCGCAGCCGCAACAAAATGCCGGCGCGAAGCCGCACCCGGGTCAAGCGCAGGACAGTCCCCAGAATTTCAAGCCTCGAGAAACGCCGCCCGGCGAAAAGCCGGACGCCAAAGCGGCTAAGCGACGACCGAACGCACAAGAGCCGGAAGAAAATGCGAAAGCGATCGACCAGAACACGGATAAATTGCACTCGAAGTCGGCTCGCGACGAACACCAATCGAACAGCAAGGGCGACGAACAATCCGACGTCGGCAAAACCGGCGACACGAAGCGGTCAAACGACAAGAACAGCCCGCTCTCACAAAAAGGGACCGACAACGCCGGGGCCAAGGAAAAGACCACCGAACAAGGTCCAGCGTCCAAAGAGGGCAAGGAAAAACCGTCCCAGAACGATCAGACCGGCCAGCAACGCCCAGGGCAGGAAGGCGGGCCGCCGAAGCCAGGTCAACAATCCCCCGAAGGCCAATCAAAAGAAGGTCAGCAAGGTCAGCCCGGCCAGAAGGGCCAACCCGGACAGAACGGACAGCAGTCCCAAAGCGGGGAGCAAGGGCAAGACGCCAAGCAGGGCAAAAACGGCCAGCAGGGACAGCCAGGTGACGGAAAACCGAGCCAGCCTGGCCAGGGTCAGCAATCGGGCGATCAGGGTGGGGGCGAAAAAGCCTCCAAGCCAGGACAATCACCGGCGTCTGGAATGGGCAACGGTAGCGGAACCAATACCGGCGGCGGTGGCCACAACAACGGCACGGGCAACGGGCAGGGAGTAGGACTCGTCAACACCGAGAAAGACGCCAATCTCGATTACGCCCGCAAGGCGACCGATTTGATCCTCAATCGACTTCAAGGTCAGCTCAGCCGCGGCAAGGTCGACGAAAAATTGCTCAAGGAGTTGGGCTGGACCAAGGACGAGGTTCGCCGTTTCGTCGAACGCATGCGCCGCCAGGCGCAGAACGATCAAGGTGGCAACACTCCGGCAGACCTGCAGTATCAGGAGACACTGCGCAGCCTGGAACTGAAGCAGTCGCCCAAGAGCCGCTCGGGCGCCGGCCTGAAAAAGGTCGGCGGCGTCGAGATGGAAGGCCGACGGTCCGTGCCCCCGGCCGAGTTCAAGGAACTCTACGAATCGTTCTTGAAAAGCGTCAACGGGCAGACCCCTCGCGACAAAAAATAGCGGACCTCAGGCCGGGTCCGAAAGAGCTGCACACGGCAGTAAGCGGTCCGCCGCAGGCGGCTTATGCAGTCCCAACTGCGTGATCTGAGTGAGAGCCGGTCTCGGCTAGCCGTCAAAAGAAATCCGCTTATTTCGTGCGCGGCTCTTCAAATCGCGGAAGTAAGAAAAGCACCCGCCAGCTTTACGGGCGCGGCTCGCCGGGGTCTTTGGCGCGTTCTGCCGGCGTCAGAGCCTGAAACAGGAAATAGGCCGGAATCCCGAGTGCGATCAGCACGAGTCCGATGTTCGCCTGGCGTGGGTCGCCGCGGTAAACCTCGAAGAGGAACCAGCAATAGAAGAGCGTGTAGACGATCGGCACGACGGGATAGCCAAACGTGCGGTAGGGACGCGGCAAGTCGGGCCGAGTTCGCCGTAAAATCAAGATTGCCACGACCGCCAGCGCGTAAAAAATGCTCGATGCGAACACCACATAGTCGGTCAGGATATCAAAGACGGTGTGCTTCCACTTATAGGTCTGCACAAGCACCGACGACCCGATCACGAGCGCGACGGCCATCACGGCCTGCACGAAAATCGCGAAGGCGGGCGTCCGATAGTATGCGTGCACCCAGCCCAGGCTGCGGAAGAAGACGCGGTCTCGTCCCATCGCAAAGGAAACGCGCGGCCCCAGGAGCATGTTGCTGTTGATCCCGCCGAACGTGCTCAGCATGATGCCGACCGTCATCAGTTGGGCTCCGCGACTGCCCAATAGGGCCTCGCACACCTGCTCGGCCGCGTGATCGCGCCACTTTTCCTCGACGAGCCGGTCCATCGGCAATGCCAGGTGATAGGCGACCGTCGCCGAGACGTAGAGCACGATCAAAATTCCCAGCCCGCCAAAGAGGGCGCGCGGGATATTGCGCTGCGGTTCACGGATCTCTTCTGCGACCGCTCCGAGCGATTCCCAACCGTTGTAGGCCCAGAGCACTCCCAGCAAGGCGGCCGCGAAGGCTGCGGGCAAGGTGTCCTTGGCGGGGATCACCGTGCTGGCAAGGTTCTCGGGCTGGAGTGGAACCGAGCGCCAGGCCGCGGCGTAAAAGGGTAACAGCGCCACGCCCGCCAGAAACCCCGCCTTCACGATCGTCGTCAATGCCTGCATCCGGCCGCCCCAGATCACGCCCAAAATGTTGATCCAGGCCAGCGCCGCAATCACGGCTGATTGCAGTGCGATTTCGGTCCACGGGTCGACGTGGATGTCGCGGAGTTTCGACACCATTTGGACGAAAATGACCGTGAGCGCTCCGATCGACGCGGGTTTAGCGAAGAGAAAGTCGGTCCAACCAAACAAGAAGGCAACGGGTCGCCCGTACGCCTCGCGAAGGTAGACATAAAGCCCGCCGGCAGTAGGCAGCATGGCGCCCAGTTCGGCCAGGCACAGCGACCCCATCAAACAGATCAGACCGCCAAATACCCAAGCCGTGAGGATCACTCGAAAATCGCCGGCTTCGTAGGCGATGCGTCCCGGCTTCACATAGATGCCCGAGCCGATCACGTTGCCGACGACGACGGCCATCGCCATTCCGGGCCCGAGGGCGCGCAACAGAGTGGGCCCGCGCGCTCCCTTCGGATCAGATTCCCCGGACTGGCTCATGAAGGCCTCAGAGCCCGCGACCAGCCGCGGCCTTGGCCTCCGGACTGCCGGCGGTCGCCGAGCGCCCCGTGATTTGCAGAGTTTCGAGACTCAGGTCAATGTTCGTGGCCAGCTTTTCGGTGGGCGACACGTTCTCCGGCAACACGTAAACGAGGCTGACCTCGTTCTTCTGCTCTTTGCAGTTGTAGATCTCGATCCGGTAATCCTTTTCAGGGGGGATCGACGCGGGGAAGCCAGGGCGGACCATTTTGAACGTCCGCTTGGGGACCCAGGGTTCGCCCTTCGGAACCGAGTTGGTCACCAGTTTTTCAGGCGGAGGGTCCGGCTGGCCGACCGCTTGGGCAATCGTGTGGATGACGGTGTTGTTGAACTGAGCGGCCTTCTCGTCCGAGCCTTTTCTGCCCAAGAGCTCGCCGTTGGTCAAAACGTACAAGTAACCCATTTCGCGGCCCTTACCGGCCGTTGCCAACTTCGTGGAGAAGGCGCCGACCAGCCCTGGCAAGGTGATCTCCGCAAATGTGGGTTGACGCGGATCGCGCTCTTCCACAGGCGGATCGGCTGCGTCTTTCGGCGCCTCCTTGCCTCCGCCTTTCGCTGCTCCCTTTTTTGGCTTGGGCTTGCGTTCGGGGATCACCTCGAACTGCTTGGGCACCCTCAACTTCACCCCCCGACCGACCCACTGCGGCGACAGGTTTTGATTCAATCTGTCCAAGTAAGTGAAGTACCGTTTGCTCTCATCGAGCCGCCGCTCGTAGGCTTCGCGCCCGCAACCGGCGGCAAATGCCGCGACGAAGACACCCACCACGCAGAGAGGCACAACGGTCCGCATGGGTCTACACGATTTCCCAAACGACAAGAGAAGAACAGAACCGCGCGACGGGAAGCTGAAAGCGCCCACCGGGATTCGCCGCTCGGAGCTTGATCCCTCGATTCTGCTGAACGGGGACAGGCGGGTCAATTGGGCCTAAAAAAAATTCGGCCGGGCCGAGGGTTTACCGGCCGCCCTTGGTGGACTTGCCGCGTTTTCGCGGTTCGGAATCCTGACGGTCGATCTCATTTTGAATCCGCGCGACGTCGGCCTGGGTGATTGAGAAGCCTGGTCCCATGTCGGTCGAAAAATCTTTGGCCTCTGGCATGTCACCAAACACCCGCAGCCAGCGCTCGGTGTCTGTTTCGCCTGTCTGCTTGGGGGCGGCGGGCGGCTCAGACTGCGATTGGCTTTCCTCAGAGATCGGGCCGCGGCGTTCCAGCTCCTGCACGAAGTCTTCGCTGTCGGTAAAGGTGCCGCGCCGCTTCTGCGCACTGCGCTGCAGACGATGATCGCTCGACACGAGCCAGATTTGCCGGGGAGCGGAATGGGCGGAAATGAGTTCTTCGATCGTGTCGTCGGCGTCCTTGCCCGCCGCCGCAAAGCGGACCGTGATTCCTGCCGCAGACAATTGGCGAGGCAGACCGGGGGGGGCTCCCGCCGCGTCAAACACGACGGTCGCGCGCTCGCGCTCCGCCCCGGTCAGGTGCTTCGCAAGATAGGCCAGTAATTGCGCTCGACACCGCTCGAGCTGACGCGGGCCGTATCGGCGACGCGCGAGTCCGGCCGCATGCAACAGATTGTATCCGTCGATGATGAGAAAGGGTCGGCGCACGCTTTCATCGTCTCTGAGTGCGCCGATGGCTGTCAACGTGCGGATCCGGACCTGCCGATTGCGCTGGCAAGACGTTCGGGGACGATTCCGGGCGGCTCGTCCGATTGCCGCGGGATTGCCAGCGATCGCCGGTCGACCGACGAGGCGGCCGGGTCCGCGTCTGCCGGCCCGACGAATTGGAAGTCTCCAACGGCCAGACCCTCGACGACCAGGCCAGTCGAATCGAACGGTCGGGCTTCCGCCTGGCCGGGCCTGCTCCAGGCCACGATCGGAACATTGGGTCCGATCATCGATTCGCGTCCGGTCACCAGGATGGAGCGGCCGCACTGGGAGGGGTTGGCCGAACTCACCAGGCGAATCAACGAAGCCGTTGAGCCCTTCAACTCGAACGCCGAATCCTGGAGCACGAGGCGAAGCTGCCGGCCATTCGTCCTCGAGGGATTCGACAGGCAACAGAGCCAGGACGCCTGCCGCAAGGTCAGGTGTTGCGCGAAGACGATCACCTCGTGGTCGGTGCGGCAATTCCCCAAGTCGAGCAGCCCGCCCCGGACCTTGAGGCAGTCTTCGAGTTCGACCCGGGTCGGTGCGGTCTCGCATCGGAGGGCCGACCGCTCGGTCGCGAAGACCGTATCGATCAGATGGATTCGGCCGGCGTCGGGATCGCGCGTTGGGGCAGCCGACCATGAGATCACGCATCCGTAAGCCGACCTGTCCTCCGCTCGAAACGCGCACGCGCTGATCGCAACTTCTTGCGAGTGGATTTCCAGCAGCGAGCCAAGAGGGGTCACGAGGTCATGCCGGACGATGACATGCTCGAGCGCGAACTTGCGACAACTTGCTCGAAATGGCCGGTCCCTCACCTGAATCGTCGTGGGGTTGCGGCCGGCGCCGCGGATGACGAGATCGCCTACGAAATTGACGTTTTCCGCTTCATAGTTTCCTTCGCCCAATTCGATGACGCCGTCGGCGCTCGGCGACGGCAGGGGCGCGAGTTTCGAGAATTGCGCGTCCGCGGTCGCGCGTTGTGCAAGGGGGGCTGACGGCAGGGGGTCGGCTGTGTGCCCAGGATTACCTTCAGCCAGTGTTTTCGCCGCTGGACCATTTCCCAGCCTCAGGAGCTCGGCCGTCGCACCGTGCTGCAGCAAGAACAGCGCTGCACCGGAAAGCACGAAGACGAGCAGCGCGACGGCTGCGGTCGGAAACCGAGCGGGTTTTTCGAGCGTCAGTTGGTCGGCCGGAGCCGCGCCGTCGAACCGTCGCAGAAATCGGGAGAGCCGCTGTCGCCCTTTGGGGTTCGGTGTGCCGAACCTGCGAGCGATCCCGGCGAAGGTTGGTGGACGCTCAGTGGGGTCGCGACAAGTGCAGGCGCGGACTGCGTCGGCCAGAGGAGGCGGCACATCCGGCGCGATCGTCCGCACGTCTGGCACGGACCGCGATTGGTGAGCGGCCAATTTCGCGAGCGGATCGCCGGTCGGAAAGGGAGGTCGCCCTGCCAAAAGTTGCCAAAGCAAGCACCCAAACGCGTAAATCTCGCTGGGTGCCCTGATCGGTTCGCCTGTTCCGATCCTTTCCGGGGCGATCGCGTCGTAAGTGTCTGGAGGAACATCATCGCGAATGCGCACGCTCTCTCGCAGTGCATCGCCAATTCCGGCGTCAACAAGCACGGCATTTCCCTTATTCGTAATCCTGACGTTGTCGAGGCGGATTTGTCCGTGCAGCAGACCGCGGGCCTCGAGCGCGGCACAACCGTGCGCCACCTGGCGAGCAATCTCCGCCACGACGTCCGCGCGAAAGCGGCCGCGTCGCACGAGCAGCTCTTTGCAGGTCGTTCCTGCAGCGTAACGGCTCAAAAGAATCACGGCGCCGTCATGCTCGGCAAACGAATGCGGCGACACGACGAATGGCGATTCCAAACCGCGCGCCTTATCGATGCAGTCGCCCAAAGCGGCCCGAGCGTTCGTCAACTCTTCGCTCGTGATGCGCAATCGTTTCAACACGACAGTGTCCCCGGCTCCGCCACGAGCCCGATAGGTCTCTGAGCCTCTTCCGGATCCGAGCCGTTGGAGCAGGACGTAGCGGCCGATGCAGAGCCGCTCAGGTGGTGCCGATTGGAGAACCTTGGCCTGATAGGGAGTCAGGCTGCCTGACTGGACGAGCGCATCGATCCAGACGAAGTCGAACGCGGGAATCCCACGAGCAAGTTTGCGAACGATTCGCCGGCAGCGCCGAAAATCGCGGTCTGAGCAGAGATTCAGACGGACGAGCGTGTCCCGCAGGTTCTTGTTGGCTGGCGACACGAACACTTTGCGGGCGTCCCCGTGAGCGGCCGATATTGAGAGTCAGCCGGGCGAATTCTGGCCGGACTTATCCCAGATTTGAGAACGCGCGACAATACGTCGTAATCGCTGAAGGATGTGTGCGTTGCAACCGGCATTGAGTCGCAAATGTGTCGTGTCAACGACCTTTCATTTTGCGAGGATTTGGCGGCGGAGTATTCTTCCAGTGGGCTTTCCATTAACCAGCGAACGTGCAAGAATACTCTCTGCAACGAATGCGGTGCCCCTGCCGGCCGCGCAAACCGGGTTGTGGTTACCGACTGCGGATCTTGGTATGCTGCGGCGTTTGCGGTGCGCGGGAGGCTGGCCGACTAGCTCGCGAAGAGCCCGCTTCGGCCCACAAGCCCGGCGCGATGGACAGTGACTGCCGATTCGTTCTCGAACGATTGATGCCGAGTTAAAACGCGATGACCGATCAGCCCGCACAGCGCGAGCTGCGGAGCATCCTCCAATCGACGTGTGTCGGAGATTTGGAGCTGACTCCGTGCCCGATTCTGCCGCCGACGGCCACGGTCGCGGAGGCGGCTGCCGCCATGCGCCAAGAGAGCCATGGGAGCGCACTGGTGTGCGCGGTCGGCAAAGTCGTCGGAATCTTCACCGAACGCGACCTATTGCGGGTGATCGCGGCCGATCGGGGCCTGAATCTGCCCCTTTCTCACGTGATGACTAATAATCCCAAGACCGTAACGACCGCGGACACGCTGTTCGAGGTGGCCCGTTCCATGGATGAAGGGGGTTACCGGCGCTTGCCCGTCGTGGATGCGGCCGGCGTTCCGACAGCGATCGTGGATGTGAAGTCGTTGGTCCACTTCCTCGTCGAGCATTTTCCGTCCGCCGTTTATAACCAAGCCTCCCACGAGCAGTCGACTGCGAAGGACCGCGAGGGGGCGTGACTGGCTCGAATGAGATTCGTACCTACCTGAGGAACGTTTAACCCCACAGATTTCCTGATCACGCTGATTTTCTTATCCGTCCGACCGCACAACTCCCGCGGCGGGCGCGTATTCATCCGAGGAGCGAGCGACTGATGGCGACGACCGAGACACGGGCCCCAGAGAGTCTCAACGGCAAAAAGATCGAACAGCTTGAAACCGTCGTCGTGCGGTTCTGCGGCGACTCGGGCGACGGCATGCAGCTGGCCGGAACGCAGTTCACCAACGCGTCGGCGGTGTTCGGCAACGATGTCAGCACGCTCCCCGACTTTCCGGCTGAAATTCGCGCCCCAGCCGGTTCGCTTGCCGGCGTCAGTGGCTTTCAACTCTGCTTTTCGGCCCACGATATCTATACGCCCGGCGACACGGTCGACACGCTGGTGGCGATGAACCCGGCCGCGCTCAAGACCAACCTGGCCGACCTGAAGCGGGGCGGCACGCTGATCCTCAATGAGGACGCCTTCGATCGCAGCAATCTCAGCAAAGCGGGCTACGCGACCAATCCGCTCGAAGACAATTCGTCGCTCGCCGGTTACCGCATCCACAAGGTCCCGATGACCCGCCTCACGCGGGACGCCGTCGAGGGGCTCGGCCTTTCGCAGCGCGAGGCGGACCGCTGCCGAAACTTCTTCGCACTGGGCCTCGTTTATTGGTTGTACGAGCGGGATTCCAAGCCGACTTTGCAGTGGGTGAAGGATAAATTCGGCAAGAACCCGGCCGTCGCCGAGGCCAATATCCGCGCGCTCAACGGCGGGTATAACTACGGCTTTTCGACCGAGTCGTTCACCGTCCACTATCAGGTGCCGCCGGCCAAGCTGGCGCCCGGCAAGTACCGGAAGATCACGGGCAATGAAGCGCTGGCTTACGGCCTCGCGACGGTCGCCAAGCTATCGGGAACGCGGGTAATTTATTCCGGTTATCCGATCACGCCGGCCAGCGACATTCTGCACGAGTTGTCGAAGCTCAAGCACTTCGGTGTCGTGACGTTCCAGGCTGAGGACGAAATCGCGGCCATGTCGGCCACGGTCGGGGCGGCCTTCGGCGGAAACCTGGCCGTCACCGCCAGCAGCGGCCCTGGGATCTGCCTCAAAGGCGAGGCCATGGGTCTCGGCATGATCACCGAGCTGCCCATGATCATTGTCGACGTGCAGCGCGGCGGTCCGAGCACTGGGCTTCCGACGAAGACGGAACAATCCGACTTGCTGTTGGCCATGTTCGGCCGTAACGGCGAATCTCCGCTGCCGATCCTGGCCGCGGCGACACCCTCCGACTGCTTTGACTTGATTCAAGAGGCGATGCGGATCGCGGTCGACTTCATGTGCCCGGTGATTTTCTTGTCCGACGGCTACATCGCGAACGGTGCCGAACCCTGGCAGATTCCGAAGCTTTCGGACCTCAAGCCAGTGGTCGTCAAACACCCGACCGAGCGAAACTCGGCCGAACACTTTTTACCGTACAAGCGGGACGAGCGCTACGTGCGTCCGTGGGCGCTGATCGGGACCAAGGGACTCGAACATCGGGTCGGCGGCCTCGAGAAGGCGGACGTGACGGGCAACGTCGAGTATTCGCCGACCAACCACCAGCACATGACCGACATTCGCTTTTTGAAGATTGCCGGCATCGCCGATTACATTCCCGAGCAAACCGTCGAGGGGCCCGAATCGGGCGACCTTTTGGTTGTCAGCTGGGGCGGAACCTACGGCAGCGTGCGCACGGCCGTACGGCAGGTCCAGTCCGAGGGAAAGAGCGTGGCGCACTGCCACCTGCGGTACATGAATCCGTTCCCCCGCAATCTCGGCGAGATTCTCAAGAACTACGAAAAAGTGCTGGTGCCCGAACTCAACCGGGGTCAGCTGCGGTTTCTCTTACGAAATGACTTCCTCGTTGACGCAAAGGGGCTCAACAAGATTCAGGGCAAGCCCTTCCTGGTCAGCGAAGTTGCCGAGGCCATCCGGACGTTTTTGCAAAATGGGAGCATATGAGCGTCGAACTTCCACAATTGACCGCCAAGGACTTCGCAAGCGACCAGGAAATTCGCTGGTGCCCGCGCTGCGGTGACTACTCGATCCTGGCGCAGATGAAAAAAGTCCTCCCTACGCTGGGCATCCCCAAGGAAAAGTTCGTGTTCGTGTCGGGGATCGGCTGCTCGAGCCGGTTCCCGTACTACATGGATACTTACGGCGTGCATGGCATTCACGGGCGCGCGCCGGCGATCGCCACCGGCGTGAAGCTCGCCAAGCCCGACATGCAGGTGTGGGTGATCACCGGCGACGGAGACGCTCTCTCCATCGGCGGCAATCACTTCCTGCACTGCATCCGCCGCAATCTGGATGTAAAAGTCATTCTGTTCAACAACCAGATTTACGGGCTCACCAAGGGGCAGTACTCCCCCACCAGTCCGGTCGGTGCACGCACCAAGAGCACTCCTTACGGGTCGGTCGACCGTCCGATCAATCCGCTCTGCGTCGCGATCGGCGCCGAAGCGACGTTTGCGGCCCGCGCGGTCGACGTCGACATCAAGCACCTCACGATGGTGCTCGAGCGCGCCGCCCACCATAAAGGGACGGCCTTTGTCGAGGTCTACCAGGATTGCAACGTCTTCAACTCCGGCGCGTTCAACTACGCCTCGAAGAAGGAAGAGAAGGACGACAACGTCGTTTACCTCGAGCACGGCAAGCCGCTGATCTTCGGCAAAAACCGGAACCGCGGCATTCGCATCAACGAGATGAGCCGGCCGGAAATTGTCGAGTTGGGCGGCGACATCCGCGAGGACGACCTGTTGTTCCACGACGAGAAGGCGCCCGAACCTTCATTGGCATTCTTGCTGGCCCGTATGCGGTACCCGGAGTTCCCGGAGCCGCTCGGGGTCTTCCGCGACGTCCAGAGGCCGACGTACGACGAAGGCGTGATGTCGCAGCTCGAGGCAGCCGTCGCCAAGCAAGGCCCCGGCGATCTCGACGGACTGTACAACGACGGCGATACATGGATCGTGCAGTAACCGCCGCAGCCGGCTTGTGCAGGCTAGCTGCGTGAGCGCCGATAAAAACGTGACGCGGTCAGCCCGCAAAAGAAAACATGATCTGTCCGGATTGCGGCTACGACAATATCGAAGGCGTCGATTGGTGCGAGCAGTGTGGGCAGCCGCTCGTTGAATTCGATCCAGCGACGTGCGAGCTGGAAGAGTCGATCTCGCGCCACAGTATTCGCGTGCTCTCGCCAAAGCCTGCCATCAGCGTGCCTCCTTCGTGCACCGTGCGTGAGGCAGTCCGCATGATGGCTCAAAAGAACATCGGTTGCCTGCTGGTGCAGGATGGTTCCTGCGTCGCGGGCGTCTTCACCGAGCGAGACGTGCTGAACCGTATCTCGCCCGATATGACTGCGATGGACCGGCCGGTCTCGGACTACATGACCCGCTCCCCCGAGACCATTCGCCGGCAGGATTCGATCGCCTACGCGCTTCACGCGATGGACATCGGCGGCTATCGCCACATGGCCGTGGTCGATTCAGAGGGATCACCGACGGGCATTCTTTCGGTGCGCGACATCCTGCGGTTTTTGTGCGTGAAATTCGCGGAAATTCGCTCGGGCCGCACGTGAGTGTTTTTCCTGGGTGCCCTTCTAAGGCATCCGCGGCTCTGCAGTGTCTCAATTGGGACTGTGACGGCGAAGGATTGCCGCTGATGTCCGACTCGCCTGCTCGCCTTGCGGTGCTTGTTGTCGGCGATCTCTTCGCGCCGGAGATGCAGATCGTCGAGCGGCGAGTCGAAGAGCTGGCCCGGGGCGCGTGTGATGCGCGGATCGCGGCCAAGGTATCGGAAGCCCTTACCCGGTGTTCGTCCGAGATGTGGTATCCGGACCTCGTGGTCATTTGCCAGCTCTGGCCGGACGAATATACCGCAGCGGAAGTTCGGCAACTGCTGGAAGCGTTTCCACTCGCGCGCCTGGTCTGTTGCTACGGTCCTTGGTGTTCATCCGACGGTCGCACGCGGGACGTGTGGCCTCTTTCGATTCGCGTGCCCGCCGCGTTTGCGGCTCAGCGGATCGCGCTGGAGCTGGAAGTGCTTGCCGGCACTCGTTGGCCGCTGCCCTTGACCGCTTCGCGGGACGAAATCGTCTTGTTCGATCCAGAAATTCCAATTGAAGCACCCGCCGGCTGACGCAGGCGGCTCGCCAGGCACCTACGATCCGGGTTGACATTGCTCATCGACTTGCGGTTTGTGGGTGATCCGCCAGTCGTGTCCAACGATCAGACGCGCTCCCCGGCTGTAGGTCAGGTACGAGATCCCCCATTGGAAGACGACAAACAGTCGGTTCTTGAAACCGGTCAGGTAATAGATGTGCACGAACAGCCAGATCATCCAGGCAAGAATACCGCCGAATTGCAGCTTCCAGATGTCGGCCACGGCGCGGCTCCGGCCGATCGTGGCGAGCTGGCCTTTGTCGATGTAGTGAAACTTTGACCGCGGCCGGCCGGCAAGATCATCACGGATCAGGCGGGCGGCGAAACGTCCCTGCTGCATCGCCACTTGAGCCAGGCCCGGAAGCGGCTGGTCGCTTTGATGATCGAAGCGACATTGATCGCCGATCACGAACACTTCTGGATGTCCCTCGAGGGACAGATCGGGTCCCACAATCACCCGCCCGCTACGGTCGAGCGGCACATCCAAGGCGTGGCTGAGGCCCACGGCGCGGACTCCGGCCGCCCAGAGCACCGTCGCCGCCTCTACCCGCTCGTTGCCAATTTGCACCCCACCTCCGTCGACCCCTGTGACTGTGCTGTGGGTCCAAACCTGCACGCCGAGCCCTTCGAGATCGCGGGTCGCTCGCGCCGAGAGTTTGCGGGGAAATGTGCTTAGCACGCGGTCACCGGCCTCGACCAGGATCACACGGGCCAGCTTCGAGTCGATCCGCTTGAAGTCGCGCGACAGGGTGAAGCGGCTCATTTCACCGATTGCGCCGGCCAGCTCGACCCCGGTCGGTCCGCCCCCGACCACGACAAAGGTCAGCAAGTAGCGGCGTCTTTGGAGATCGTTGGTTCGTTCCGCCTCCTCAAACGATTGCAGAATTCGACGGCGAATCTCGGTGGCCTGCTCGATCGTCTTCAGTCCGGGCGCGTGCTCCTCCCATTGATCGTGGCCGAAGTAGGAATGGAGCGATCCACAGGCGAGGATCAGGTAGTCATACGCGAATGTGCCGAAATCGGCGACGACTTCTTTCTTGTCCAAATGCACGTCGGTCACCTCTCCCTCGAGGACTTCAATATTCGAGAACTGGGAGAGGATGCCGCGGATGGGCTGGGCGATTTCGGCGGGGCTCAGCCCGGCCGTCGCGACTTGATACAAGAGGGGCTGAAAGAGGTGATGGTTACGGCGGTCGAGCAGGGTGACGTCGATTTGCCGCACATTGCCCAGCGCCTTTGCGGCCGAAAGCCCCCCGAATCCGCCGCCGACAATCAGCACGCGTGCCATGGCACGAATCTAACGGATACCTGCATTGTTGTCGCCGACTGGCTATATTAAGGGGCGAACGCTCGGTGCCGTCACCGGCTTCCGCGAAGCCGAAATCCGAGCGCTTGGGCGAAGCCGTCACCTCAAAAACTCATCTGATAACTCCAGAAAACTGTGAGGAGCCTGCCGATGTGGGTTCGTAAATGGGAACGCGATCAAAAGCAGGGTGTGGACTCTCCGATTCCGACCCAGGTGCTCTCGAACGAGGAGTTCATTCCCCGCCCGCAGACTGCCCAGCAGAAGCAGTGGGAAAAACTGATCGGCGATCTGGCCGAGGAAAAATCGAAGAAACTGGGCATGGAGCGGCGCGACTTCCTGCGCACGTCGATGGGCATGGCGACCGCATTCTTGGCCTCGAACATGGTTTACGGCCCCTATTGGGAGGTCGACGCGGCCGAGACGCTCGAGCCGGCCGCCAGCGAGGAGAAATGGCCCAAGGGCGAATATTTCATCATGGACGTGCAGACGCACTTCACAGATGGTTTGGCGATCGGATTCCGCACGTCCGAGTTCATGAAGAACATGAATTTCCACCTGAAGGAGGATAAGGATGCTTACAGCTTCTTGACCTACGTCAAGGAGATCTTCCTCGACAGCGAGACGACGATGGGCGTCATCTCGGGCGTTCCCGGCAAGGAGGTCAACAAGGACCCCAAGACGGGCAAGGTGCTGCAAGGGCGGGAACGGACCTCGAGAGGCGCCTTCATCGGCAGGATTCTACCGAGCTGGTTGATGGCGCAGTCCAAGAAACAACTCAACGACCTAGCCCAAAGCCAGCGTGTGCTGTCCCAGGGGAACTGCGCTCCCAACCACTATTGGGACAAGAAGACCAACAAGCCCGACTTCCCCGCCCTATTCGAGCAGATGGATCGCGAGGTCCATCTCTACGGAATCGACAGCTGGAAGTGGTACTGCCACACCGACCCGGGTTACTCGGGCAATGGCTTCAAGCTCGACGACGAGAAGATGACCTACCCCTTCTACGAGAAGTCGAAGCAGCTCGGGATGAAGAAGTTCAGCGTCCATAAGGGGTACGCGTCGCAATCGCGAACCTTGGGGCACCTGGCCCATCCGGCGGACATCGAGAAGGCTGCCAAGGATCACCCCGATCTAACATTCATCATCTATCACTCGGCCATGAAGCACGGCCCCGACGAGCCTGGCTTCAAGAGCACGTACGATCCCAAAACGGGCGATTTCGCCTGGCACCAGGAATTGATGGACATCAAGACGCGCAATCCGGGAATGAACAACGTCTTTCCGGAAATCGGCTCTGCCTTCGGCACGACGGCGATCGTCCATCCGGAAATGTGCCAGCACCTGATCGGCAAGAACATCAAGTACTACGGCGCCGATCACGTGATCTGGGGCACCGATTGCCTGTGGTGGGGCTCGCCCCAATGGGTGATCGACGCGTTCAAGCGGTTCCAGATCAGCGACGAGCTGTGCGATAAGTTCGGCTACAAGAAAGTCACGAAGGAAGACAAGGCGAAGATCTTCGGCCTGAACGCCGCGAAGATTTACGACGTCGACCCAGCTGCGCATCGCAATGCATTTCCGAAGGATGCGCTATCCAAGTTGAAGGTCGCGTACCTCGAACACGGCGGACAATCGGACAATGCCGCGCACGGCTGGGTCCGGGCAGACTCCTAAATGAGTGTGCGCGACCGGAAAACTGACGGCGTGTTCCCCCTCACCCCTAACCTCTCTCCCGCAAGCGGAGAGGGGAAAAGATTGCAGGGGAAACACACTTCCTCTTCTCTCCTCTCCCCTTGCGGGAGAGGGGTCGGGCGTGAGGGGGGCGTGTGAACAAGCGGCTCCGAATCCCGGCGAATCCACGGTCGGCCGCTCTCGTCGTCGTGTCATGGGTTTTCTGCTTGGCGATCGGCGTGCTGTGTGCGGGCTCGCAGCTGGCATCGCAATCGGCGCCGTCCGGCAAAACCGCCGCGTCGGCGCCGGCCCAAGGCGGCGACTGGGGCGATCACGTCGACGCGCCCTTGCCAGAATACTCGACCGGCGAAGAATGCTTGTTCTGCCACAGAGACGATTGGGGTAACCGCTGGGCCAGGAATTTTCACCAGCGAACCGTCCGTCCGGCAGAGACCGACTCACCCGCAATGAAAGCTCTCGCGGCCGATCCTAAGACCAAAACTCTCGCGGAGAGTGTCACGAACCTGCTCGGCACCCGGCGAGAAATTCGCTTTCTCAAGCGGTCCACGGAGTACGGCAAATTCGGGCTGCTCTCGGCGGCCTATACGCCGGCTCCGCCCGGGGCCAGTAGCCGCGTTCACGGAAAGTTGACCCAAACCCGAGGAGCCCACTGGGACGAACAAGTTTTTGCCAAGACCTGCGCCGGATGTCACACGACAGCGGTCGACCCGCAAACGCACGCATTCTCGGCCATCGCGCTGGACTGCTATGCGTGTCACGGCCTCGTTGACCTGCGCCACTCGAAGGACACGAAACTGGTTGCCTTCGGCAAAGGCAATGCTGATCCGCCGCGCGTGCAACTCGCGAACTGCGCGCAATGCCACCTGCGCACCGGCAAATCAAAGAAGACCGGTTTGCCTTATCCGACGAATTTCGTTGCCGGCGACAATTTGTTCCACGATTACGAGGTTGATTTGAGCGACGCAGCCATTTCCCGAATGAACCCGGGCGACCGCCACGTGGCCCAGAACGTCCGCGAGGTGGTGGAAGGCAAGTCGATGACAACGTGCGTCAGTTGTCACGACATCCACCGGCAGAACGCGAGCAAGCATCGCCAGGTCGCCGAGGGGGCAACCTGCGTCTCCTGCCACGAGCCGGGCAAACCGAAATCGAAAGTCACCAAATACGAAGTCCACAGCGCGCTGTGTGGATACTGACTGCCAAAAAAAACTCTACTTGCTTTTAGCCGAAGAGGTTGACGATGACGACCGCCGATCAGATCGACTACGAACACGCGCCCGATGGCAGCCCGATGGATGAAACCGACGTTGCTGTGCGAGCTTACCTCTCGCGGATGAGCGACGAAAAGCTTCGCGAGTATGACCCGAATTGGACCGATGAAGAGCTGATGGAATGGGACGGGAACTTTCGCTCTGACGGAGCGCTCATGCTGGTCTGCACCGAGCGAGACATCGCTCCGGACGACTATCGCGAGGTCATGGCGGAACACTTGAAGCTTCGCGGGATCCGTTCCTGAGCAGGTTTTTGGCGGGCCTTACCGTGGTGCCAGGTGCATGGGAGACGCCGTGACGGCTGATTCCTATCTCAAGGGTCTCTTCGGGCTGCACGGACGGACTGCGGTGGTCATCGGCGGCACCGGCGTGCTGGGAAGCGCCTTCTGCGAGGCGCTTGCCGGGGCGGGCGCTCACACCGTCGTCGCCGGGCGGGACCGCAGTCGTGGCGAAGACTGCGTGCACCGCCTGACGTCAGGCGGGGGCTCCGCCGAGTTCTTCCCGGCCGATTGCACCAGCCGGAAAGATCTGGAGTCGCTCGTTGCCCACTTGACTCGCGCGAACCGCTCCACCGACGTGCTTGTCAATGGCGCGGGAATCAACGCTGCCACGCCCTTTCTCGAAATCACGGACGACGAATGGGACCGGATTCTGAATGTGAACCTGCGCGGGGTGCGGCTGGCCTGTCAGGTCTTCGGCAAATACATGATCCAGCGTTCGACACGCGGCTCGATCATCAATGTGGCATCGCTTTCCGGGATCACCCCTTTGTCGCGAGTGTTTACGTACTCGGCCACCAAGGCGGCCGTGATCAACCTCACGCAGAATCTGGCCCGCGAATGGGCCTCCGTGGGAATCCGCGTCAATGCCCTTTCGCCCGGTTTCTTCCCCGCCGAGCAGAACAAGGCGATTCTCACTGATGAGCGGATCGAAAACGTCATGCGGCACACGCCGCTCAAGCGTTTCGGACTGCCGAAGGAGTTGGCCGGCGCGATTCTGTTCTTGGCTTCGCCCAATGCGGGCAGCTTTGTCACCGGGGCCAACATCGTCGTCGACGGCGGATTTTCGAGCATGACGATATGAGCGTTGAGACCCGCAGCGTCACTTCACCGCGACAAAACATCGCGGCAACGGTGGGAAATATCGGTCCCCGCCTGAAAGTTGACTCCAAACGCCGCTATCTCGTTCGCTTCGATCCCAAGCGAATCCCGCACCTCTTTACCGATGTGCTGATCATCGGCGGCGGGATAGCGGGTATCCGCGCGGCGCTCGCCGTCGACCCCAAGCTCGACGTGGTCGTTGTCACCAAGGATCGGCTCCTGCAATCCAACAGCGCCTATGCCCAAGGTGGCATTGCGGGCGTTTTTGATCCGGTTGACAACTTCAAAAGCCACGCGGCCGACACAATGGCCGCCGGCAAAGGTCTCTGTGACGCGGAAATTGTCGACATGGTCGTCAGCGAAGCGCCCGACCGCATTCGCGAGCTGATCGGTTATGGCGCCCACTTCGACACACGCAACGGCGAAATCGATCTGACCCAGGAAGGGGGGCACAGCCATCGCCGCATCGTGCACGCCCTGGGTGATGCGACCGGCCAGGAAGTGATGCGAGCGATGGCCGAAATGGTTCGCTCGCGGCCCAATATCCAGATTTGGGAGGCAACGTTCACCATCGACCTTTTGACCCACGAGGGGTCTTGCCGGGGGGCGCTCGTCTGGAGCCGAAATCATGGCAAGACCTTTGTGTGGGCCAAGCAAACGGTGCTCGCCACCGGCGGTGCGGGTCGGCTATATCGCGAGTCCACGAACCCGGAAATTGCCACAGCAGACGGGCATGCCATCGGCTTTCGCGCGGGGGCGGAAGTCCGCGATATGGAGTTTGTCCAGTTTCATCCGACGGTGCTTTATATCGCCGGCAGCGCGCGGCACCTGATTTCCGAATCGGTCCGCGGCGAAGGGGCCTATCTCCGCGACGTCACCGGTCGCCGCTTCATGGAAGATTACGACGCCGCCCTCGAACTCGCGCCGCGCGACGTGGTCAGCCGCGCGATCACCATGCAAATGGCCAAGACTCGCCACCCCTGCGTCTATCTCGACCTGTCGCATTTGCCGGCCAGGCAGGTCGACGAGCGGTTCCCACACATTCGCAAGGTCTGCGCCGAGTTCGGACTGGAGATCGCCCGCGACCTGATCCCCGTTCGCCCCGGCGCCCACTACATGATCGGCGGGCTAACGATCGATACGCAGGGCCACACATCGCTTCCGGGGCTTTGGGCGGCGGGCGAAGTCAGCTCGAGCGGCCTGCACGGCGCCAATCGTCTCGGATCCAACAGCTTGCTGGAAGGGCTCGTGTTTGGTCTGCGAGCCGGCACTGGGGCTTCGGAATTGGCGCGAGCCCAGCCCGATTCGTTCTCTCCCGTTCCGCTGCATTCATCATGGCCCGAGCGGCCGCAGGACGACGGGCTCGATCTCGACGACTTACGGCACTCGCTCACCAACCTGATGGGGCGCAGCGCCGGCATCGAACGGAACGCCGAAGACCTCAAGTCCGCGGCCGACCAGGTCAATTTCTGGGAAGGTTATGTCTCCGACCGCGAGTTTGCCGATCCCCGCGGGTGGGAGCTCGAGAACATGCTGCTGGTGGCCCGCCTGGTTATCGCCGGGGCCGCCGCCCGCCACGAGAGCCGCGGCGTGCACTATCGCAGCGACTTTCCTGAGACTGATCCGAAGCAGAACGAGCACATCGCCATCATCGCGTCGTAGCGTGAGACACGCGCATTCGAACCTGGCGAGCCCCCAGCGTGAGCTCGGACGTGCTTATTCCGTTCGTAGAGTCGACGGGAGATTCAAAGCACCCGCCAGCTTACACTGGCGGCTCGCCGGGGACTTCCTGCGATTCGCCGCCGGCCCGGGTGTATAATGCCAGCGCCGTCAACCCTTTTCGCGCGAAGGAGTGGAACATGCCGACCCGCCGAGATTTCCTGAAGTCGTCCGCAACTGCCGGATTTGTGTTGGGGACTGCAACTCCGAGCCTCTTGAGCGAATTGGCTCCGCGTGCCCGCGGCGAAGCCGAGGTGACGCCCGAACTCGTGCATCTGACGCCCGACGTCGAGCCGATCGTCCGGCTCATCGAGGAGACCCCTCGCGAAAAATGCGTCGAGCTGATGGTCGACCAACTGCAGCGTGGGCTCCCTTATCGAAACTTTCTGGCCGCCCTGTTTTTGGCCGGCGTCCGCAACGTCATGCCGCATCCGCCTGGGTTCAAGTTCCACTGCGTGCTGGCGATTCACTCGGCCAATCAGCTCAGTCTCGACGCCGTTCCCGAGGATCGCCTGCTTCCCCTGTTCTGGGCGCTCGACCAGTTCAAGAGATCGCAGGCGGACAATATCCGAGAGGGCAACGTCCGGATGCGAGAGTTTACGGGGGTGCTTCCCTCGCCCGAAAAGGCCTCCTCGGAGTTCCATGAGGCGATGCGGACGTGGGACGACGAGCGGGCCCAGCGGGCGATCGTCGCGTTCGTCCGCAGCCGGGGCGCAGACGAGGTGATTGAGGCCCTGTGGCGTTACGGAGCCCGCGACTTTCGCGACATTGGCCACAAGAGCATCTTCGTCGCCAATTCATGGCGGACGCTGCAGACGATCGGTTGGCGGCACGCCGAGCCGGCCATGCGGTCGGTCGTCATGGCGCTGTTGGACGCGAGCAGCCGTCGCGGCTCGGCGCCGGCTCCCAGCGGTCCGCGCTCT
The DNA here is from genome assembly GCA_035949535.1 of Planctomycetaceae bacterium. GTDB lineage: Bacteria > Planctomycetota > Planctomycetia > Planctomycetales > Planctomycetaceae > DASPSM01. Next base: position 49,622 of record DASZIA010000056.1, read on the forward strand.
GGATTGGATGACAAGACCTATCAGGCCAACGCGGAGCGCGCGACTCAGGTCCTCTCGAAATTGCCGGCAAGCTGGACGGGTGCCGGCAGCGATCGGGCCGCAACCCTTGACCTGCTCGAGGCGATGCGCACTGCCAGCATCGAGGACGCCAGCAAGAAGCTGCTGGAACAGCTTCAAACCGGCAAAACCCAGGCCCAAGGGGCGTGGGACGCCGTCCACCTGGCGGCTGGCGAATTGATGATGTGCCAGCCGGGAATTCTCGGCATTCATACGGTTACGTCGACCAATGCCCTGCACTACGCGTTCCGGACAGCCGTCGATCCCCAAACGCGGCTGTTGATGTTGGTGCACGCTGTCGCCTGGATGGGTCAGTTCCGCGAGACGATGTCGCGTGGAAAGTTCGGCAAGGTGAAGATCACCGGGCTCGAGCCGCAGAAAATCGACGCCGAGGAACCGAAGGCGGCCGCGGAAACCCTCGAGTTGGTCGGCCAGGATCGCTCCGGCGCGGCCGCGCGGGCCTACGCCCTGGCCGAAAAGTATCCGCAGCCGGCAACGTATTTCAAGCTGGCGCGGCGGCTGGTCTTCCGCAAAGGGACAGACGCCCACCGCTACAAGTACGCGGCGGCAATCTTCGAGGATTACGACCTGGTGTCGCCGGCCTGGCGGCCGCATATGCTGGCGACCTCGGTCTACTACCTCAACGGCTCCCAAGATCCCGATTCCAAGCTGATGACGCAGGCCTTGCAGGCCGTCAAAAAGGCGTAAGAAATCGGTGTAAGCAATACAACGATTTTGTAGGGAGGGACCATCATTGCGGGCGCAGGTCGACCGTCTGGAAAAAGACCGACCGTCTGCGAAGGGGGCTGCCGGGCGGTGACCGAAAGTCATCGTGCCCGGGCCGCGTCCTAAAATGGCAGGTCTCGAGGTGGCACGCGATTCGGTCAGGTAGCCCCGAACCCAGTGGGATAGGCGACCCCGACTTGGCCGACGATCAGGAATGGTGCCGTCGGCCGGTATGGTGGTCCCTCCCACGAACACGCCAGCTGCGAAGGCGGTGTCCGTGTGATCAAGTCAGCTGAATGCATCCCCGCATCCCGCCTGAAGTTCACTCAGGCAGTCTAAAGGCCCTTCCGCCCCCTTGGGGCGACTCTGCTGGGTCCTCCGCCCATCCCACATCGAGAGACACGCCCAGCCGCCGCCCGTGGACGAGTCGCCTCTGTCTGTGAAATCCGGAAAAGACGTCGAAAGCGGGCGACTCGCAAACAATCCGCGCAACGTGCACAACTTTCCGCACTAATGTCCTCTAGCGCGCCCTATAATAAATCAAATCCGTTGAGAATTGGGGCGGTTTTGCGGTCAGCGCACAGTTGATGGAGCTTGCTGATCGCACCGGCCCGGCCCACGCGATTCGACGCCTCACCTCGTCCCGAGTCACTTCTGCACGGACGGTTCGGCCGTACCTAAAAAACCGCATTCGCACCCGACAGGCATTCCAGTTGCTTGGAGCCTGATGGGGCACCTGGCTCGATGTGTTCCTCGAACCGAGGTTCGGAGAACTGGGATGCGGTCTTTCGAGACTCAGCACGAAGTTGTCGGTGCGCCCGCAGAACGCGAACGGCGGTGGCTCGCTCACTATCCGGCTTGCGTTCCGCAGACGCTGAAATACCCGGCGATCCCCGCTTTTGGATTGCTCGAGCATAGCGCCGCCGAATTTCCCGACCGGACGGCCTGCATCCACCTCGATCGCCAATTCACGTACTGCCAACTCCGCGACTCGGCCCGGCGCACGGCGCATCGTCTCGTGCAGCTGGGCGTTCGGCCCGGCGATCGGGTCGGCATTTTGTTGCCGAACGTCCCTGAGTTTTTGGCCGCGATCAACGGCATTTGGATGGCCGGCGCGTCGGCCGTGGCCATCAGTCCGCTTTGTGTCGCCGACGAGATCTCGGCGCTTGTGGCGGCAACCGACAGTCGGATTGTGATCACGCTCGACATGCTCGCGCCCCTCGTTTGGACCGGCGCTCATCAGCCCGAGATCACGATCCTGACCACGTTCCAAGAGCGGCTCTCGGGTTGGAAGAAATTTGCCTATCTCGCAGAGTCACTCCGTCGTCGACTCCTCTCGACTCGCGGACGGAAGGGACGCGTCTACTGGTTCGATCCACAGATCAAGCAGGCGGATCCGACGTTTGAGCCGATTCGTCCTCAGTCGCTTGATTCGCCGGCTTTTTTGCTCGCCACCGGCGGCACGACCGGACAGCCCAAGGTCGTCACGCTATCGCACCGCAATCTGATGGCGAACGCGACGCAGATTCATGCCTGGGCTGGCACGCAGATGGGGCACGACTCGGTGCTGGCCGTTGTGCCGTTCTTCCATAGTTATGGTCTATCGACCTGTGCCCTGGCCGGCGTTTCGATGGCCGCCACGATCATCATGCACCATCGCTTCGTGCCGGAGGTGGTGGCCCGGCTGATCGAACGCTACCAGCCGACCGTCATGCCGGCCGTCCCCGCGATGCTCGTCGCGCTCAATGACCTGTTCAAAACGCGGCCCGTCCGACGCGGTCTTCGCTACTGTATTTCCGGCGGAGCGCCCCTCGATCAGCAGGTGGCCAAGGAGTTCGCCGATCGCACGGGAGCCGTCGTCGTCGAAGGATTTGGACTTTCGGAGGCCGGTCCGGTCACCCATGTCGGTCCGCTCGACGGAACGTCGCGTGCCGGCACCATCGGGCTGCCCGTTCCCGACACCGATGTGCGGATTGTCGATCCGCACGCGGGGCTCGAGGAGGTGCCGCGCGGTTCGATCGGCGAGCTGATCATTCGCGGGCCGCAGGTGATGCTTGGCTACTGGAACGATCCCGCATCGACGGCCCGAACTATTCGCGACGGCTGGTTGTACACGGGCGACCTGGCCACAGAGGACGAGGACGGGTTCTTCCGCATCGTCGATCGCAAGAAGGACTTGATCATCACGTCGGGCTTCAATGTGTACCCCAGCGAGGTGGAACCCGTGCTTCGCGGTTTTCCCGGAGTAGCCGACGTCGCGGTGATCGGCGTGCCCAACCGCGAGCGGGGAGAGATCGTCAAGGCAGTGATCGCGACCAAGCCCGGGCAGGACGTTGAGCTTCGCGAGCTTTGGATCTACTGCGACAAACATCTAGCAAAACACAAGCGGCCGCGGGTGATTGAAATCACCGGAGGCGAATTGCCGCGGAATTTCTTGGGCAAGGTCTTCCGAAGGAAACTGCGCGAAGTCCCCGACCCCTCACCAACCTGAGCCATGGCCACCTTGATCGCGTATTGGAGAGGTTCGACGAGGCGGCGCCTGCTGAAGGGGCTTGCTGGGCTTGCCGCTTGCCTGGCTCCGCTGGTTTGGCTCGCGCTCAACCCCAGCGCGGCGGTCCGCATTATCGAATGGGGCCTGTCGCGCAAGCGGTCTAACCGTGACGCGACGATGGCTGCGGTCCCCCAACGTTCTGAGACGCCCGCGAGCGCGTCCGATCCCGCACGTCCGCCCGCACTATCTGCCTCGGGGCGATCGCAAACGTCAACTTCCAGTGTTCTGCTTCCGGCGATCGCCGCGTCAATCGGCGTGCCCCGAATTGGGAATCGTCTTGCCGATGGCCGCCAGCCGGTAGGAGCAGTCGCCAAGACCGACGAGCATAAGCTCGAGCTTTTGCAGCGAGTCTGCGACCTGCTCAAAGCCGGACGCGACCGATTCGTTCAAATTCCAGCCTACAGCGCGACTTTTATCAAACGCGAGCGGATCGGTTCCGACCTCACGGAGCTGACGACGCTGGAACTCAAAGTGCGCCACCAGTCCTTCGCTATCTATCTCAAATGGCTGGAAGGCCAAGGCGTGGGGAAGGAGGTTCTCTACAACGAGCGTGAAAATGACGGCAATCTGCTCGTGCGGCTGGGAGGCGTGAAGGGACGTCTGATCCCGGCGTTTAAACTCGATGCCGGCGGCGTACTGGCCATGGGCGAATCGCGCTACCCGATTACCAAAGCAGGCATTGTCGGCCTGACCGAATCCCTGATCGCCCACCGCGAACAGGAGCTGCAGAACCAGGTCTACGCCCAAACGCGGCAGGAAGCCGACGGCTTCTGCGACGGGCGTCGCTGCGCTGTGTACGTGTTCGAGTTCGACGGGAAAGATCGCTCGCCGGACTATCGCAAGTCGATTCAATACCTGGATCGGCAGTGGAACGTGCCGCTACAGGTCGAGAACTACGGCTGGCTCGAGCCGGGCCGCCATCTGGAAGGCGCGGCCCTCGACGAGGCCACACTCATCGAGTATTACAAGTACTCGAATCTCGTCGTCGATGGGCATCTCACCGACGACGATTTCAGCCCGTCGAATCCCGAGTATCGGTTCCGGCGGTAAGGCTGTGTGGCCGCGAAAGCCGGCCCACTTGCCGGCGGATCCTAGAATTCCTGGCGGAGCCCGGAATTCAAGAGCCGCGCACGCAGTAAGCGTTCTTGTTGCGGGCTAGCCGCGTCACGTTTTTTGACTGTCACCATGCAGCTAGCCTGCGTGAGCCGCCTGCGGCGGTGAGGAGGGTAAGAACCATGGAATCCCCGGTGATTGTGGGCGG
>DASZIA010000057.1:0-6155 GCA_035949535.1 Planctomycetaceae bacterium
TCCAAAGAGCATGGCCGGCGGGCTGCACAACGGGTCCTGTGCCGAATGTCCTACTCGGTATGGTCTGCCGAGGAGGTCATTCACGCCACGAAATGGATACAATGTTGCGACCACGGGGTAACCCCGCAGCGTTCGCTGCCACCGGTCAAGGCGGCGACGAACCGAGCTTGTGCGACCGGCCGGCCACGTTCCGCATATCCTAGTCGGTCGCGCGAGCGGGTCAATGCCCGGATACCCGACCTGCGTCGCAACCGACCCGAAGCATAGAGGAAGATTCCGCGAAATGTTTGGACCGGTGGGGACGACCCCCTACGATCTGCGATTCCGCCTGTTCGGAATTCCGGTGACTGTCACGCCCTGGTTCTGGCTCGCTGGGCTGATCACCGGCTGGCAACCGAACACCAACGAACACCTCGACAAGCTGGTGATCTGGATCGTCTGTCTGTTTATTTCGATTCTCGTGCACGAGATGGGGCACGCCCTCACGGCTCTTTTCTTCGGATGGCCGCCGGAGGTTTATCTCTATGGCTTCGGCGGGTTGGCGGTTTATCGCCCGACCTACGGCAGAACCACCGGACGCTCGGTGCTGATTTCATTTGCCGGACCTGCGGCAGGATTTCTGTTATTCGGCCTGATGTTCGCGCTCGGAATCGTATTGCTCGCTTCCGGGTGGCTGCAGCAACTTCAACCAGCCTGGCGCGACCGATTGGGCGACTTTGTTTGGGACATGACCTGGATCAACCTTGCCTGGGGTCTGGTTAACTTGTTCCCGGTGCTCCCGCTGGATGGGGGACGCATCGCCGAATCGCTGCTGATCCGCTTTCGACCCTGGGACGGTCCGCAGTTGGCGGCCACCTTGAGCGTGGTGGTCGCCATCGTGGCTACGGTGGCCTTCTATCTGAACCGCGAGTATTTCGGCACCTACCCCGCGTTTTTCTTTGGTCTGCTCGCCTTTACCAATTTCCAAGCGCGGCAGACGCGCGGACCGTGGTAGTGCGGCCAAGGCTTTGGCGCGAAGCGTCCCTCACCGGTGTGCCGGCTTGCCCGAGTGCGATTAGGGGCCCGCTTTTCGGCGGCGGGGCTTCGTGTCCGTCGGTGGACGACGGGTTTTCGATTTGTGTGGCGTCTTGGAAGCTTGCCGCGTCTTGGGCACAACGCGCTTCGAGCTGGCCTTGCGCGCGAGGCCTTTGACAAGCTCCCGCAGAAACTGCGACGACTGTGCCGCCAATGCCGGGATGCCGCCTCGGGGCGACCCCGCGGGGAAGCGCTGGCCGAACCGTCGAAAAACGTCGTCGGAATGAGCGTCTAACAACTGCAGAAATTCGACGACTGACGAATCGGCTGCCGGGTCACCGGAAGGTTGGCTGGTCGAGCCGTCCACCGAACCGACGACGGAAACTTCGGCACTCGAGTCAATAGGGGCGGGTGGCCAGGGCGTCTCGATTGCAAAGGGGACCGGAGGACCGGCAGAGGCCGCGTTCTCTGTGGGAACGGTGGCGTCCGCCGACAAGGTCGGGTCGGTAGCTGGCGAAGCGGGCGTGCGAAGATCGGCCGGCCAGTCAGCCAGCGCCTCATCGAAAATCGGTTCGTCCCCCGGGATCTCGGCGAAAAAGGGACTCTCGACCTCAGTTGGCCCGCCGCCTTCGAGAATGGCGGAGAGATCGGCCGCCAGCGCTGCCGGAGACTGGTACCGCTCCGCGACATCGCGCTTGAGCATCTTGGCGACCACTCTGTCGAGCCCGCGCGGAACGTTGGGGCAGAGCGTCGACAAACGCGGCGCTTCTCCCCGCAGCCGGTTCATGTAAGTCTGCACGAGCGTCTGCCCCGCGAGCGGAGGCGTTCCCGTCAAGAGCTCGAAAAACGTGACTCCCAGGCCATAAATGTCGGCGCGGATGTCGGCTTTGCGTGCGTCGGTGACTTGCTCGGGGGCCATGTAGTTGCCGGTCCCGACGATCTGGCCTGCCCGCGTCAGTCCCCCCTCCTCCTCGGCTTCGCTCACGAAGCGGGCCAGACCGATGTCGAGCAGCTTGACCACGGGGCGCTGATCGGGCGGGATCGTTGTCACCAACAGGTTCGACGGCTTGACGTCCCGGTGGACGAGCCCGCATTCGTGAATGTGCTGCAGGGCGAGGGCCGCCTGTCGCACGCAGTCGCAGGCCCACAGCGGCGGAAGCCGCCCGAATTGCTGGAGCAACATCTTCAAGCTGCGGCCCGTCACGTATTCCATGATCAGGCAGTACGTCCCGTCGATCACGTCGGCGTCGTAGGCGACAACCAGGTTGGGATGGTTGAGCGCGGCTGTCGAACGGATCTCGCGCAGAAACCGGGCCACGGAACGCGGCCTGTCGACGATCGACTTGGGGAGCACCTTGATGGCAACGCTGCGGTCAAAATCGGGGTGCTGGGCTTTGAAGACAATGCCCATCGCTCCCCGGCCGCGAAATTTGAGAAGCTTGTATTTCCCCAGGCGAAACTGAGTCCGTCCCAAGAGCAATTGGGCCGACTGCCACTCGGTCAAGAGCTTCTGTTGGACGAGGGCCTCGGCTGCTTGCGCGGCATCCTTCATGCCCTGGCAAATGAGCCGGGCCTGGACGCGCTCCTCCGTCGACAGCAAGTCACTGCGCTTGAGGAGGCGGAACAACTCGCCCTTGGTTGAAACGCTCATCGGCGACCCGCTCGTTCAACCGCGCCGCATCCGACCGCCTCGTCTCGTTCGGCGGACGCCAACAAATCCCAGCCGGAACGTGGGCATCCCGCGGCCCGGGTGGGCCGCACGCCCAGAGGTCATGCTCTCCGCGCGAGAGAAACCTAACCGGATTAATAGAGCATGCCGGCGACACTTCGGCAATAGGGAGTTTTCTTATGCGCTCCCCAAAACCGAGACCCGAACGCACTCACTCAGAGATTCGTGACGGCGTTAGATGGCCCGGGTCACGAAAGACAGGAGCAGCGGGTAGGCCACCAGAAACATCCAACCGAAGACCATGATCAGGCCAGATGGCGACGGTCGGGGCACTCCCCGCGAAAAACAGGCCGCCTCGGCCAGGGGCTCGGCGAACCAGATCAGCATCAACCCAAAGGCGGAAACCATAAGCGCCACAAACACGCCCATCGCTGGCACGGCCGCCGCATTCAAGACGGTAATTACGGTGACGGCGACAACCGCGAACACCAAGAGCGATAAGACTTTGTCTTTGGTAATAGCCATTTTTTCACCTTGGTCCCCGAGCCGACTGCCCGGAGGGCCTCCCAGTCATTGAGTGGAGAACCGACGGGACTTTACGGAGCAATTCTAGGTCCAATCGGGTTCCGATCAACAGAGGAGTTCCTGGGGTCAGCTCGGGCTGGACGCCGCAGGGCGATTTCCGAAAGGCGCGTGGCCAATCGACATCGGGAGTTGCGTTTCGGCAACGCGGCCTGATGCCATTTGGAAACATCCCGGTCCGCATTGAGCCAAATGACCCGGACATTCCGCCCTTTCCCCAACGTCCTGGCTGACTCGGACGTATGGTAGGCGGCGAATCCTTCCCGGCAGGCGCAAGCGTTCCCTTCGACCCCTCCTCGGCAGATCTTGGAGGGGGGGGTTGTTCCTGTGATTGATCGCCGCGGTGCCCCGTTTAGAATGAGAATCTGGATCGAGCGACGTCGGCTCGCGCGAGCCGGCGTTGTTCGTTGCTTTTCGTGGAGTGTCAGGCGATGCGAGTCTTAGGAGCCGTGCTGGGAATCGTCCTGGGAATGGGTGCGCTGGCCGGGACGATCTGGCTCGGACGCTATTCTCCCTTGGTCACGCCGTACGAACCGCATCGGCCGCTTATTGACCCGCGAGGCCGCACGACCGAGGCACCGCCACCGCCCCCGCAGCCTGCCGTGGAAGACAAAAAAGACGTCAATCCGCGGCCACCTGTCGCCACCAAAGAGCCGTTCCCCAAAGCGGTCACCGGCGTCCGCGTGTTCGACTTTGGCTCGATGGGGGTCAACGAAGAAAAGAAGCACACCTTTTCCATTTCGAACAGGGGGCAAGGACCATTGGAGTTGGAGGTCGGGCCTTGCACGTGCAAGTGCACCGTCGGCGGCCTGTCGAAAAAGAAGGTGTTGCCCGGAGAAAAGGTTGACGTCGAACTCGCTTGGAGACCGAAGGAAGTCGCCACAAACTTCGCTCAGCAATGCACCATCTGGACCAGCGATCCCGACTCGCCGGAGATTCAGTTCAAGGTCTACGGGAAGGTCGACAACAAGTACCAGGTGATTCCCGAAAGAGTGTGGCACGCCGGACACGTTACCGACGTGCAGGAAGGGACTACCACCGGCCAGGTGATCTCGACGATTGAGAAGTTCAAAGTCACGTCAGTCGAGTCGACAAATCCGCACGTTCAGGTCACTTTTGTGCCGTTGGATGGCATCAGTTTGATGGGCCTGCACGGGAAAGCAGGCTTTGAGTTCACTGTGAAGGCCGATCGCGAATTAGCGATCGGCACATTTCGGGTTCCGATTCGGATCCACACGACGCTGGAGGGGAACAAGACGATCGAGATCGATGTGACGGGAACGCGTTCCGGCCCCATGCTCTTTTTGCCGCCTCGGTCTCTGCAGGGAAGCGCAATGTGGCTTGCCGAAAAGTCGCGGTTGAGCATGGGCCGCGTGCGACGCGAACTCGGGAAGAAGGTGTCCCTTCCCGCAATCATTTATGGGATCAAAGACAAGTTCCAGATCCTCAAGACGACCAGCGATGCGGACTACTTGAAGGTCTCGATCGCTCCGAATCCGGAGATTGCCCAGGGAGAGCAGCAGGGAGTCCTGTTTGTGTTCGAGCTCCCGAAGAATTCTCCCGGGGAGACGCGCGTGAGCCCCAACAGCGTCCACGTCACGCTCGCGACCAACCACCCAAAGCTCAAAGAAATTCACTTCGAGGTGGAGTTCATCTGCCAATAAGGCCCGCCCCACGGCAGCGCTTTCCAATCCGGCATGGGCTTGGTTAGACTCATCAGTCCGATTGGACGTCCCTAATTTCTCAGGGGCGCAGCGGCGACAGGCCAAGGGGAGTCGTGCCCATGATTTTCAAGCGGATGTTCCAGCGCAAATCGCTGGAAACGCTGCTGGCGGAAATGGCCGGGGAGCATCGGCTGCGCCGCGTGCTGGGCCCCATCTCGCTGACGTCGCTCGGCGTCGGCGCCATCATCGGCGCGGGAATCTTCTCAATCACCGGCCGCGTGGCCGCGCAAGACGCCGGCCCCGGCATCATGCTTTCGTTCGTGGTGGCTGGTTTCGCCTGCGCGTTTGCCGCGCTGTGCTATGCTGAGTTTGCCTCGATGGCCCCCGTCGCCGGCAGCGCCTACACCTACACCTACGCCACGCTGGGCGAACTCTGGGCCTGGATCATCGGCTGGGACCTGGTGCTGGAATACGCGATGTCGTGCTCGGTGGTCGCCGCACACTGGTCAAGCTATTTCAACGAGTTCATCAGGGCTTCCTCGAGACCGTTTCTCGGCTCGGGGCACGAGTGGATGATCCCTCCACAACTCTTGAACGACCCGTTTTCGGGCGGTTACATGAACTTGCCGGCCATTCTCATCATGGGGCTAATTACAGTCGTGCTCGTGGTGGGAATCCGAGAAAGCGCGACGACCAACGCGGTACTCGTCGTGGTCAAAGTCGCCGTCGTGCTGTTCGTGATCGCCCTCGGATGGGGATACATCAATCGTGACAATTGGACGAAAATTCCCGTCGACAAGCGCCGCGTAACCGACGTCGGCGACTTTCTCACGCGGAATCCCGACATCAAAGGTCTGCTTCCTCCCGGCGCAGTCACCGCGAACACAAGCGGCGAGCAACTGTTGAAGGAACATCCGGAACTCGACAAGCAGCTGACAGCCGCTCGCATCACCGATCTCGACGGCTTTCTTGATCGCAATCCCGCGATCAAGGCCCTTCTCCCACCAGGCGAGGTCGCGGGCTACACGAACGGCGAAGAGCTGGTGAAAAAACACCCAGAGCTGGAGCAACAGCTGACGGCCGCTTACATCAAAGAGATCGGAGACCTTCCTGCGGAGGTCAAGAAATGGGGCCTGCTCGGGGCGCTGGGACTGAAAGAAATGCTGTCGCCCTATGATGAGAAGGCGCGCGGACCATTCTGTCCGTATGGCTTGACGGGGCTCATG
>DASZIA010000058.1:0-5782 GCA_035949535.1 Planctomycetaceae bacterium
CGCGTCGGCAGCACGACTTCGTAGTTTCGCTCCTTGATCCATTTGAGAACCTTGGCGTACGAGCGGCCCATTTGATCGTACGGCCCCTTGTGCACGAGCGCCACGCAGCGGACGCCGGGGAGTTCTCGCACCGAGGTTCCCTCGACCGACTTACGCTTTCGGATCGGCAGGCAGGCCTCAAAGTCCGCGTCGTCCTCACGGAACTCGCTGTCGTAGTGCAAGAGCAGGGGCTTGCCGCAGATCAAGCGGCCGAAGCTGCGTCCCAGCCGGGCGAAGCCTTTGCCGCACTCGCTATAACGCCCCTTCATCCGAATTCCGGCAACCAGCATCGCGTCCAGGTTCTTTTCGCTGACGTCTTCGGAAATCTCTGCCATCGCCAGACCTTGCCTTTCTTCGGAGATGAATTGATCGAGTGAACGAACTGTCTTTTGCAAACGCTTGATCTGCTGCTTGATCTGCGACCGTTGCCGCTCGAGCAACTCGAGCAAGCCGGCCTCGTCCGCTCGACCGAGCAGCTCTTTGATGTCGCTGATCGAAAGTTCGAGGTTGCGGAGATAGGCGATGACGCGACCTGCCTCGATCTGCCTTTCGTCGTAATAGCGGTAGCCCGTGTCGGGATCGACAAACGCCGGAACGAGTAACCCTTCCTCGTGGTAAAAGCGCAACGTCTTCACCGTCAGTCCGCTGAGCTTTGAGAATTCGCCGATGGTGAACATGCCGGTTTGTGCTCCCAATCCCGGGTGCGAATCATCCTACGACCTCCCCCAAGGGGAGAGTCAACAGCCGATTTGTGAGCCGTTGGACGGGACCAATCAAGCAGTATGCGACACGGGACACGCCAGCGCGTTAGAATCCTCTTTGCCTCACTTGCAATCAGCCGCTTGAAACCGCCCCCACCCGCCCCTGCCTCCCGCCTGAGACCCGCACGATGCCGTCGGTTCTTCGTCGTCTGACGTTTGCCGTTCTCATTGGTGGAAGCATTTTCGCGCTCGTTCCGCGCGCATCCCTCGGCGACGGCGAGGCGGCGGAAGTTTCTGCCCGCGACAAGGAGCACTGGGCCTTTCGAAACGTGCGGCGCCCCACGGTGCCGGTTCCTCGAAACGCCGCACGAGCGAACACGCCGATCGACGCCTTTTTGCTCAAGCAATTGGAAGCCAACGGTCTCCGGTTTTCTGGGCCCGCCGACCGAGCGACCCTGCTGCGTCGGGCCTGTCTCGATCTGCATGGCTTGCCGCCAACCCCCAAAGAACTCACCGAGTTCTTGGCCGATTCTTCGCCCCACGCCTTCGCGCGCCAGGTCGATCGGCTGCTCGCGTCGCCACGCTTCGGGGAACGGTGGGGGCGGCACTGGCTCGACGTCGTCGGCTACGCAGACACCGTCGGATACGACATCGACCCCAACGGCGTGATCCTCAGCGAAGGGAAATGGAAATACCGCGATTACGTGATCCGCTCGTTCAATGCCGACAAGCCGTATGATCGCTTCCTCACCGAGCAGTTGGCCGGCGACGAACTGGTTGATTGGCGGCACGCTGCGCGATTCAACGAAGAGATTCGCGAGGACCTGATTGCCACGGGCTACCTGCGCACGGCCAACGATAATTCGCACGAACCCGAGAGCAACATTCCGCTCATTTATTATGGAGTCTTACACGACACGGTCGAGATGGTTGGAAACAGCCTGTTCGCCCTCACTGTAAACTGCGCCCGCTGTCACTCGCATAAGTTTGACCCGATTCCGCAGCGCGACTATTACCGGTTGATGGCCCTCTTCACACCGGCCTACAACCCGGAGAACTGGAAGCCCGTCTTTCCCTGGAAACCGGAGATTCACGACCGCGCGCTGCCCGACGTTTCGACCGCTGAGCTGACTCAGATCGAACGCTTCAATGCCGAGGTCGACCGCGACGTGGCGCGGATGCGCGGCCGCATGGCCGAGCCCGGATGCACGTCGGCCCTCAAGGCCAAATTGATGCGACTCGTCGCCGAGCGCTCGTCCCAACGGCGACACGTCGGCCGCATTCAGGCGATCTATGACGTCGGGCCGCCGCCCGTGACCCACCTGCTCAACCGTGGACAGTTTGAAACGCCCGGCGCAGTCGTCCAAGCCGGGTTCCTGAGCGTGTTGTGCGATTCCTCTGCAGAGGCCGTCGTCTCCCAACGGCGAGAGGCAGGCCTCGACAGCGGTCGAAGACTGGCGTTCGCACAGTGGGTGACGCGCAAAAATTCGCGGTCGGCCGGACTCGTCGCGCGGGTCTTCGTCAATCGCATCTGGCAGCACCTATTCGGCGAGGGCCTGGTCCGGACGCCGGAGAACTTTGGGGTGCAGGGAGAAGAACCGACGCACCCAGAACTGCTCGAATGGCTGTCGGCCGAGTTTCAAGGCCCGGCAGGCTGGCGGACCAAGCCGCTCGTGCGGGCAATCATGTTGAGTGCGGCGTACCAGCAAACGTCGCAATCTGTGAAACGACTGCCCTTGAACGGTGGCTCTGCGGGCGTCGATCCGGCGGCGGTTGACCCGGAGAACAAGCTCTTGTGGCGGATGCGAACGAAGCGGCTCGAGGCCGAGGCCATTCGCGATTGCGTGCTCGCCGCGAGCGGCAGGCTTGATTCCACGATAGGTGGGCCGCCAATCCTCCTCGTCGCTCGCCCGGACGGCCTGGTGACAATTGATTCGTCCAAACTCTGGCGGCCGGGCGACGCCGTCCGGCGTAGTGTCTATTTGCTGTCGCGGAGGGCTTATAACCTGTCGCTCCTCAGCGTATTTGATCGGCCGTTCTTCGCGGTTAACTGCCCCAAGCGCGATACGTCGGTGATTCCGCTGCAGTCGTTGACCATGCTCAATGACGAATTCATCGCCGAAGAGGCGGACCATCTGGCTTCGCGAATCGGGGCGAACTCCGGATCCCACGAACAGGCGGTTCGCGAGACGTTCGCACTGACGCTGGCACGAGCGCCAAGTGCAAGCGAAATGCGACGCTGCATCGATTTCCTTGTCCGCCAGGGACGAGCTTTCAGACAGGCCGCCCCCGAGAGTCTTGCTGCAAGAAAGGCGATCGCGCAGCTTTGCCGCACGCTCTTTAACACCAGCGAATTCCTCTATTCCGAGTAAGCTTGTGTCCGTGCGAAACGAGATTTTCCGGCCGGCATTCTCGCGCAGGGCGTTTCTCGAACGCTCCGCGATGGGGTTCGGCTCGCTGGCACTTTCGCACCTGCTCGCGCGCGAGTTGGCTGCTTCGGAAGACAGTCTCGGCGGAACTGATCTGTCGCCGCGCTCGGGGCACTTTCCGGCCCGGGCCAAGGCTGTCATTCTCCTGATGCAAAACGGCGGTCCGAGCCAGGTCGACCTGTTCGACCCAAAACCCGAACTTGCAAAGCGAAGCGGCCAAAAGCATCCCCAGAGAGTTGAGAGTTTTCAGCCCGGCAGCCAGGCCAATTTGCTGATGGGTTCGCCGTTTCGCTTCCGTCCGCATGGCCAGTGCGGGATGGAATTGAGCGAGCTTTTGCCACACATCGGTTCGGTCGCCGACGAGTTGTGCCTCGTGCGGTCGATGGTCTGTGACAACAATAACCATCCGCAGGGGCTGCGCTGTTTGAATACGGGCAAAATCTTTCCCGGACGGCCGACGTTTGGTGCGTGGGTCGGCTACGCCCTGGGCACCCTCAACCAGGACCTGCCGGCGTACGTGGTTCTGCGCGATCCGGACGGTTACAACACTGGCGGCACGACGCTCTGGGAGAACGGCTGGCTCCCCGCGCAATTTCGAGGGACCGAAATCCAATCGCGCGGCGCGGCGGTCCTCGACCTGCATGACTCGCGAAAGCTGCCGGCGGAGGTCGAACGCAACAACCTGGCGCTCTTAACCGAGCTGAACGAGGAACGCCGCCAGCTTTTCCCGGGCGAAAACGATCTCGAAGCCCGCATCAAAAGCTACGAACTGGCTGCCCGCATGCAGTTGCACGCCGAAGGACTGTTGGACCTCTCGCACGAAACGCCGGCCACGCGCCGGCTCTACGGGCTCGACAATCCCGTGACCGCGAACTTCGGCACGCGGTGCCTGATGGCCCGGCGGCTCGTCGAGGAAGGTGTGCGGTATATCCAGGTGACCGCCCCGATCGCCTCCGGCACGATGCCCTGGGACCATCACAACGCGATCGCCTCGGGACTGCGAAAGGTCTGCCCGCAGGTCGATCAGCCGACCGCCGCTCTGATCGCCGACCTCAAACAGCGAGGTTTGCTCGAGAGCACGATCGTCTGGTGGGCGGGCGAATTCGGACGGCTCCCCATCACGCAGGGGGGCACTGGCCGCGACCATAACCGCTACGCCTTCAGCCTGCTATTGGCGGGAGGCGGCTTTCGAGCCGGCTACGTGCACGGGGCGACCGATGAATTCGGCTATAAGTCGGTCGAAAAGATCATCTCCTGCCAGAGCCTGTTGGCGACCCTGATGCATCAACTTGGCATTGACCACAACCGCCTCACTTATCCCCACCAGGGCCGGGACGAAACGCTCACCGACCGCGCCGTCACCGGCGCCCAGGTCGTCGGCGACCTGCTGACCCACCGCCCGGTCGTGGCTTAACTCGACAATTCAGCGCCCGCAGGCGGTGATCCGATCAGGCGGCGACGCGTATCAAACGCGGGAAGTGAACCCAAAAAAAGGCGGGCTGCCAACGAAGCCGTTGACAGCCCGCCAATCTTACGAAAAGTCAAACAACCGCAAAGCAGAACGCTTACGGTTCGCCGACAGCGCCGCTCACCGTCTCGCCACCCTGCATGGTGGAGAGGCCGGTGTAGATCGACATGTCGATGTTCTCGCTGAGGAACTGCACCGATCCATCGCACAACAGGAACAGGCCCCCGTTGGGATGATTGCTGCGGAAGTTCGAGAGACTCCCGACGTGAGGGTTCGCATTCGCAAGGGGTGCCGGGTTTGGCTTGCCCGTGCTGTCGTTCCCTTGCCCCGTCATGTCGAGGCCGATGGGGGGACCAGCCAAGCCGACCAGCGGATCAGCGGGTCCGAGTGGCCCCTGGCCGATGCCCCTGGTCCATGTGCTGGCGCAGGTATTCCAGGAACCGACGACGTACGCCGCGCCTGCTGCGAGGTCAACGAACGTGTCGGTCACCGGGTTCTTGTTCAATTGCTCCATCGTGCACCCGCCGTCTCCATTTGTCAGCACGGGGAGTGAGTTCGACTGAACGGAGTTCACCGTGGAGGCGTTGACGAGGAACTGGAGCCACGGCGGCTGGGGCGCACCCGCGTCGCTCGCCGGGACGCCGATCGCCAGGATCGGAGGAGGAATCGGACTCGGGAAGGAGGCCGGTATGATGCAGTAACGGCCACGACAAGCGGAAAATTTCGGGGTCCGGATCAGCGGAGCCATCGCACCTTCGCCGATGGCGAACGTGCTGCTCGTGCCGTCGGTGATGTCCCGAATGCGCGTGTTCGCATTGATGTTAAACACGCCGAGTTCCCGCGCCGGAATCAATGCGGCCTTCCAGCAATACTGGTCGTTGACACCGTGACTCAAGAGGTAGTTGATAGGGACGTCAAAGAACCCATTCGCACCTCCGCCCGGGAAAATATCTCCGAATGTGTCGGACGGGCAGCGGTACAGCCCGCTGGCCGAGGCCGCTTGGATCGCGGTTGGCGTCAGGCCAACCCCGTTCGTGGAAGCCGTGACCGTTTGGCTGTTGACCGCGCGGTTCCACTGGTAGGCGTGGGCGAAGGCGGTCTGCTCGTCGTAGGGCGTCATCAGGAGGAATGCGTCGGCCATCGTG
>DASZIA010000059.1:0-45089 GCA_035949535.1 Planctomycetaceae bacterium
CGTGCCGATTGCCGTAAAAACTGAACGGACTTGGTGTTTCGCTTCACCGCGACGGCCTGGAATGAAACGCGTTGCCGTATTGGGCTCGACGGGTTCCATCGGCACGAGCTGCCTCGATGTTGTCGAAGCACATCATGACCGGCTGGACGCGGTCGGGCTCGTCGCCCATCGAAAATGGGAAATGCTGGCGGAACAGACCCGCCGCTTTCGGCCCCGCTGGGCGGTGCTCAGCGATGAAAACCTCAAAAATTCAATCCCGGCGAACGCGTTCGGCAGAGAAACGGAATTACTCTTCGGGGAGGCAGCCATCGACCGGGTTGCCAGCGACCCGGCGGTCGAGATCGTGGTCGCCGGAATTGTGGGAGCCGCCGGCCTCAGAAGCACTTGGACCGCCCTCGAGGCGGGCAAACGGGTGGCGTTTGCCAATAAGGAAACACTGGTTGTCGCCGGACCGTTGATGACCGCGCTTGCCCAGCGCACGGGAGGGTGCCTGATCCCAGTCGACAGTGAACACAGCGCAATTTATCAATCGCTCCAATCCGGAAAACATGCCGAAATCCGCCGCATCGTGCTGACGGCCAGCGGCGGCCCGTTTCGGGGATACTCGGTGGACCGTATGCGGGAAGTGACGCCGGAAATGGCTCTAGCCCATCCGACTTGGGCGATGGGGCCCAAGGTCACCGTCGACTCGGCCACGATGATGAACAAGGCCCTGGAGATGGTCGAGGCCAAGTGGCTTTTCGGGCTTGACGCCGATCAGATCACCGTGATGATTCATCCTCAGTCGATCGTCCATTCTTGTGTCGAGTTCGTCGACGGTTCGGTGGTGGCTCAGCTGTCGCCCCCGGACATGAAATTGCCGATTCAGTATGCTCTGACCTGGCCCGAACGGTGGGAGGGAATCAGCCCGCGGATCGACTGGTCCTCGACGCTGACATTGGAATTTGCGCCCCCCGATTTGGAGGCGTTTCCGTCCCTGAAGTTGGGTGCTGAGGTCGCTCGCAGGGGAGGAACGTGCGGCGCGGTCCTCAACGCGTCGAACGAAGTCGCGGTCGAGCGGTTCTTGGCTCGCGACCTTCGCTTTACCGAAATCCCCCAACTGTGCCGTTCGTTATTGGATGCCCACAATTTTGAACCGTCCCCCTCGCTGACGGACCTCCTGCGGATGGACCGCTGGACTCGGGACGAAGCTCGCCGCTGGAGACCGCTGTCGTGAACGTGCTGCTTCTCGCTCATCTGTTGCCGGCGCTGGCCGCTGGTCAGGTATTTCCGGCGCTGGCCGCCTTGTCGTTCGATGCGCTGGTTTCCAAAGCCGGCAGCGTGCTCTTGGTCGCCATCGGCATCGGGCTCGTGATCTTCTTTCACGAGTTGGGGCACTTTGCCGTCGCCAAATGGTGCGACGTGAATGTCGAGCGGTTCAGCATCGGTTTCGGGCCAATTCTCTGGAGCCGCAAATATGGAGAGACAGAATACGCGATTTCCGCCATCCCCTTTGGTGGCTATGTGAAAATGCTCGGGCAGGATGACCTCGACCCGAGCCAGTTGACCAGCGAGGAACTGGCCAAGGATCCCCGCTCGTACATGGCGAAACCGGTCAGTCGTCGCATGGCCATCATTTCTGCCGGCGTCATCATGAACATCCTCACGGGCGTGATGTTCTATGCCATCGCGTTTGGACACGGGATCGACACGTTTCCGGCAGAGGTCGGAAACGTGCTGGCGGGTTTTCCGGCGTGGCAAGCCCGTCTCGAGACCGGGGACCAGATCACCAGTATCGCAGGCCGAAAGACCACGACGTTCGAGGACATCAACCGGGCCATCGCCCTGACTTCGGGATCGATCGAAGTCAGCGGCACTCATGCGGACGGCAAACCGTTTCAGGTTGAGCTGACTCCCAATCTGTCCGACGGTCGCCGGATGATCGGCGTCACCCCGCCACTGTCGTTGAACGTGATTAAGAAGACCAAAGATTCCCCTGAGGCAGCGGCCGATCCCGGCTCACCCGCTGAAAAGGCGAGCCCCCCCTTCCAGCCGGGCGACCGGGTTGTCGGGCTCGACGGCCAAAGCGTCTCGAATTTTCCGCAATTGCAGCGGCTGTTGGTCGAGGACCGCGCCAAGACGGTGACCTTCCAGGTGAAACGTGAGTCGGATCCCGATCATCCAGTCGACGTCCACGTCCCTCCGCAGCGATTTCGGCAAATGGGAATGACGATGGACATCGGCAAGATCACCGGCATCGTCAAAGACTCGCCCGCCGAGAAGAACGGAATGCAAGAGGGGGACAAGATCCTCCGCCTCAACAATCGAATCGTTGGAAAAGACATCGATCCGCTGCGCCTCCCCGACGAATTGGCGGCGCTGGCCGGTCAGGAAGTGACGGTCGTCGTGCAGCGCGAGACGGAGCGTGCAGACCCCAAAAACGTCGACATCCGGTTAGTCCCCACCAACAAGCCGGGTTGGGTCGAGTGCCCCATGAGGCCTGATAGTCCCATGTCGGCCCCCGCCATCGGAGTGGCGTACAGCGTCATACCGACCGTCCTCGAGGTCCAGCCGGGCAGCCCGGCCGATAAGGCCGGCGTGAAAAAAGGGGATCGCATCAAGTTAGCCGAACTCGTGCTGCCTCCTGAGCTTGCCAAAGAGCGTGGCAGCAAGGAAAAGATCGAGGTCGACTTCACCGCCGAAAAGGGGAGCGCAAAAGGGGGCACATGGCCACACGTGGTCTACGTGACGCAATTGGCCCCCGAGTGCACGGTGCGACTGACATTCACCGACAAGGATCGCTCGACTGTCGATCTGGTGCCGGTTGTCGACGCCAAGACAGACTGGTTCATGCCGGGCACGCGCGGGCTGCGGCTTTTGCAGCGGACCATTACGCTCAAGTCCGACGGAATCGCCGACGCCGCCGTGATGGGGGTGACGTACACCAAGAACTCGATCATCGATCTCTATCTGACACTGCGGAACCTGTTCAACCGCAATTTGTCGGCGGAGAACGTGATGGGTCCGTTGGGCATCATCAGCGTCGCCTACGGCGTCGCCCAACAGGGCATTCCTCAAATGTGCTTGTTTCTCGGCATCCTCAGCGCCAATCTCGCGGTGCTCAATTTCTTGCCGATCCCGGTGCTCGACGGCGGGCACATGGTTTTCTTAATCTGGGAAGCCGTCACGCGCAAGCGGCCCAGCGAGCGCGTGCAAATCGCCGCGACCTATTTCGGCATGGCCTTCGTGCTGTGCCTGGCGATCTTTGTGTTCTACCTCGATATCTTCGTGCACTTTAAAGTGATGGGGTAGTTACGGTGGCGGAATCGCTTGCCGCCTTGGTTTCGAGCGAGTGACTCGCATCCCCGGGAGATGCGATGGTGCAGCGACCAATCAATCCCAATTCGCCCGAGCACGGACGCCTGGCCGCCGGCCTGTTTGCCGCCACGGCCGTGATGATAGGGGGAGGCGGCATCTGCCTCGTCATGGCCCTGGTCTTCGCCAAGGACATCTGGGTGCCGATCGGCGTGCTGGCCTGTGGCCTGGGCGGCCTGGTGGTGATGTTGTGGCTGTTGCTCGAACGGCCAGTCCGCCGAGCGCAGAACTCGAGCATCTCCATCTACACGGCACAGAAAGAGATGGCTGGCGATCACGTCGAGTCCTTCCACCCGCAGCACCGCCGTCGAGGCGGTCGCACGTTCGGGACGAACGCCCCGCCCAGCGTCGACAGCCTGCGAAAAATTCGCGAAGACTCGAACGTCTGGTGCCCCTCCGACCGCCGCGCCGAGGAATACCGCAAGGCGCTTGAAGACGCCGACGGCGTGTAGGGCCAAGGGACGTCCTCAGTGGTCCGTGACGGGGGAACGACACCCCGCCCTCGCCAGTTTTTTTGTGCCCGCGGTTTCGGGCGGCGTTGGCCTGCATGGCCTTTCCTGCATTTAGCCTTCGCTTCCTTCCCTCTTGACGTGCGCCTACGACTGTAGGTACCATGCGCCGACACATGTAGGCGCGACGTGCGATGAATCACCCAGAAAGCACCGGTGGAAGGCTAATGGCACCTAAGCGGAAACTCCCCACGCTGTCGGAGACGCATCTCGAAATTATGAACGTCATCTGGG
Organism: Planctomycetaceae bacterium; assembly: GCA_035949535.1. Lineage (GTDB taxonomy): Bacteria > Planctomycetota > Planctomycetia > Planctomycetales > Planctomycetaceae > DASPSM01. Next base: position 4,098 of record DASZIA010000059.1, read on the forward strand.
AGCAGGGGGAATGCTCCGTGGCGGCCGTCTGGAACGTCCTCCATCTCAGGCGAGGTGTCTCCAGAAACACGGTACACACTCTGATTGTCCGCCTCGAAGAAAAGGGATGGCTCACACATCGCGAGGGGCAGAACGGCTTCGTGTATTCCGCCACCGTGTCTCGCAACTCGGTCCAGCGGAAGAGCGTGCAAACGCTGATCGACACGGTGTTTAACGGATCGGCCGAAAGTCTTGTGCTGACATTGCTCAACGCGGGCCCCCTCTCCGAAGCCGAAGCGGACCGCATTCGGCAACTGATCAACAAAACGCGTGGAAGGAAATCATGAATCGCTTTCATGAGTTCTGCATCGTGGTCTTCGCCCAGCTGACCGGAATCATGCTGGCGGCAGCACTCCTTGCTTGCATGACGCGGCGGCATGCTGCGAATCGACACGCGATCGGCCTGATCGCGCTGGTGCTGACGCTCGCAAGTCCTGCCTTGGCGCTCGCCCTGCCGCGTCCCGCCTGGTGGGACGTGCTGACTTCGCCGTCAGACCGTGTGCACGCGTCTGTGGGCGCGCCAGAACCGGACTGGCCGACGGAACCTACGATTGTCGCGCCCGCGGAGGGCCCGTCCGATCCTGTTCAGGAGGAACCGCGCCTGGCGTCGGAACCATCGAACGCCAAGCAACAGCCGCGTCCCGCCCCGACCCCGGTCCCTCATGACCGGGAACCGGAGCCGGCCAGACTCACAGCACCGGCGCCACCCGCGCGCGTGTCGAATTGGCGCAATTGGGCTTTGAATTTGGCTGTTGGGACGTGGGTCGTGGGTGTCGTCGTGCTGGCTTTTCGATTGGCAAGGTCTCAGCGGCGCGTTCGGCAGCTGCGGTTTTCGATCCAAGCCTCAACAATCTCGCGAATGGAGTTTCCCGTGCTGAGCAGTCTGCTCGACAACGTGTGCCAGACGCTTGGCGTTCGGCAGCGGCCCGCACTGGCCGTTTCTCAAAGGACACCGCTGCCAATGTTGTTTGGTCTGTGGCGGCCGGTCATCGTGCTGCCGAGTGAGTTGGCGACAAGCGCGCCCACCGGCCGCTTGCGCGACGTGCTGGTTCACGAGTGTGCTCACCTCGTCCGCCGCGATCCGTGGGTGAACCTCGCCCAACGGGTCGCCACGGTGATGTTTTGGATCCATCCGGGCCTCTATTGGCTGAATCGTCAAATCGAGCGCGCCCGCGAGGAGATCTGCGACAACTATGTTCTATTGCACGCCGATCGAGCGGACTATTCCCAAATGCTGCTGGAACTCGCGGAACGTGCCGCGCGACACACGACATTTCCGGCGCTCGGAATTCTGGGATCGCGATGGACCCTCGAACAGCGCATCGCCGGCCTGCTCGATCCGAATCGGCCCATCGCCACACGGACCAAGCGCCGCAACTTGCTGGCCGTCGCGCTGTTGGTCGGTTCGATGACGGCGATGGTCGGGGGCGTCGGTGCGTTCCCAGGCAAAACGCCCGGCCAGCAGACTGCTGCGGCGAATCCAACGGCCGAGGTGCCGCCGGGAAAAGCGTCGCCGGCATTGCGGAAAATCGCCATTCACGGAACGTGTCACGACTCGCAGCGCCAGCCGATCGCCAACGCCAGCGTGCGGGTCTTTCGGTACGCTTCGGCAATCGATCCTCCCGTTCTTCTCGCCCAAACAATGACCGATGGGGAAGGTCGTTACCGGTTGCGAAACATCGAAAGCCCTGCGGCCCGCGAGGATGCTATGGTCGGCAATCCGATCGTCGTCGCGACCGCAAACGGGTACGTCTCAGTGATGAGAGCGGCGCGAACGAAGACCGACGATCTGGAGCTGCCGCTGGAGATGGACAATAACCCCGGCACGTTATCCGGCGTGGTGACCGACCAACAGGGCCGTCCGATCCCCGGGGTTTCCGTGTTTGCCCTTTTCTCGCCCCTTCCCGGGGTCGCGACCGCAGTGACCGATGCGCAAGGACACTACGCGATTACCGACCTCAAGCGGTGGACGCCGGAGGATACAAAGCGGTTCGATCCGAAGACCGGGCTGGGGACGATGACCAGCTCGTGCACTTTCCGGTTGTCTCATCCCGATTATCCCCTCACGATGGCGTCCAATACGGGCATCCCGCAAACGGTGAATGTGACGCTTAAGCCGGCGGCCGTGGTCGAAGGACGCGTGATCGATTCCGTGACGAACCAACCTGCCAAGAACGTCACGGTCAGCGCCCAAGGGATCGTGAAGCACGCGTGGTTTCAGACGCGCACGGACCAAAAAGGCCGTTATCGCCTGGCCATGACGAGGGACTACTACAACATCTGGGCGACGGCTGAGGATCGCATCGCAATCGCTGTGAAAGCCCGCTCAGCCGAGCCGGGCAAGACGGTCTCAGGCGGCGACATTCAACTCGTGCGCGGCGGATTCGTAGTCGGCACGGTCTTTGATGCCGCCACGAATCGGCCGGTGTCATCGACTGCCGACCACCCAATCTACGTCGCTCATTACGGCCCCTCCCGCCCGCACACCGGTGCCGCGGTGACTTCGACGGCCGTCAACGCCGACGGCACCTATCGGCTGCGCGTCGCGCCTGGTCGCAACTACGTCTATTTGATGTCGGGACATCATCATTCCGCGAACGTCGATGTTGAGGACGGTCGCGACACCAAGCTCGATCTCCGCTTCGACGATTCTCCCCACAAGGGGGGATATCCCGTGCGGCCGCTGGATCCGGACGAAGAGCTGGCCATGAGTCTCCGTGAGACAATCGAGGCTGAGGATGCGATCGCGGCCGACCCGAATGGCACAAGCGCTCGTAAAGTCTCAGCGGCAGTGCCACAAGCACGTCGCGATACTCCGACCGGCCGGCTGCTGGACGAACTGGCTAAGCACAATCGGCGCCAACGCGCGTTCACCGACCCCTGGTGCCGCACGCTGAAGGAGATCGTCGACTTGGGGCCGGCGGCCGTTCCCCAACTGATCGAAGAACTGGACGCGACTGACGGCGACATGATGTTGCGCTGCCTCGGATTTACTCTGCGAGCGATCGGCGACAAACGTGCCATTCCGGGCTTGATCCGCGCCATTCCGAAGACCGTCCGTCGAGCCGGCTCAGATATGGGATTGAGGAGTGACGACGCGACTCTCGCAAAGTTCATGCAAGAGAATAGCCTCAAACACGGGGGGAAAAGGAACGCGTTCGATCAGGGGAATCAGTACTCGTTCGGCCGCCCGATTCGCGAGATCTTCGGAGCACTCGAGACGCTCTCGGGTCGGGCGTTCGATGAAGAAGAACTGTATGGGGTGTTTTCGGGAGGAATGGCGACTCAAGAGCTTCAGAGGCGACGACTCTTTCAACGAACCGCTTTGCGTTGGGCGGATTGGTGGGAACACCATTGGCGGGAATACGTGCAGGATGTCGCCTACTCACACGTCAACCTCGCGGCGGCCAAAGACAACGATGACAATGCGACTGCTCCGAAGCCTGGAGCGCATTTCAAAACGGTAGGCGGCGGCAGCAACTACGTCTTGCAGTCGGTCTTCGATCCGAATGCGAGAACGGTGTTTCATGATTTGGACACTGGCCGCACCGCAGGCCTCCCGGCTAAGTGGCGCGATGGGAAGGTCACAGAATCCCAACTCGACGAAATCGTCACCTGGGCGGCTCAGGAAGGCTTCGACCTAATGGGGACCGAGTACGTTTCGCCGGGCGAGGGGCGCAAATGGTTCGCGATTCGGCCGATCGGGTTGCGTGCCTGGGAGTTGGGCAAGGAACGCTGGAAGATGCAGTCAACAAACATCACGGCCGAAGCATTGCAAGGGGAGGGAACTCCCGCCCGTGAACTCCTGCTGCCGTTCGACCGTGAAAAAGGCTCGTATGCCCCAGAGTCCACGGCGACGTTCGTGTTTACGACACGCGAGGGAACGCCCGGACTTCTCTTCGTGGGCATCGAGGTGCGAGACACAAATGTCAAATTCGGCCCATCGCGAGGCGATAGTGAACGAAATCCCTCTCATTCCTTCCAAGGACGTCGCTTTGCTTGGACGTCGTTCGAGGAAGTTGCGGGCGACAGCGCTCAGTCATCACAAGCCGGTCCGCCGGGCGCCAAGCGCTGAATATGACGTCGAAGACGTCCGAGCCGGCAAATCGCGAACAAGCGGTGCGGACGGTCTGCAGCTGGCGACACTTTGTCCAAGACTTAAGGAGCCCTACAGTCGCGGAAGTGCTAAATTTGCTTAATGTATGGTTTAAGAGCACTTCTGGTCGGCTGTCAGGGCCAAACGCTCGTTGACGTGCGCCATGAGCTGGAAAAACTCTCGATCGAGATCGAGGGCCAGGTCCGCGACGCCGACGTCTGCGTCTCCTTGCTCGCTGCGCAACCGTCAGAGACGCGGCTGCTGGTGCTCTACGCGGGTGCCCAGACCCCGGGCGAAGCCGTCGAGCGAGTGGTCGCGGCGGTCGCCGGAAAGCCGATTCTCATCCTGACCGATTCTGCGCGCGAATTCAGCGCGCTCGGGCATTGGCGGAACGTCGAGACGATCGGGTTGCCGTTCCGGCCCGATGATCTGCGTTCGGCGATCCATCGGTTGGTCGTTCAAAGTCCGCAGGCAGCCTCCCGCTGCCGCACCGTCCTGGTGTTGGGAGCCACCGAAGACGTCGGGTGCACAACGGTCTCTGTGAATCTGGCCTCCGAGCTGGCGCGATTGCAAGAAGGTCCGTGCATTCTCGCCGAGCAGGCGGTCGCGTTCGGCCGGCTGGCCAACTACCTGGGCATTCGCCCCAAGGTGACGCTCTACGACCTGGTCAGCGACCTCGACCACATGGACGAAGAGCGCATGCGCGAGGCGATGACGCCGATCGACGACAACTTGCACGTGCTCGTCGGTTCCTACCGGGAGATCACCCCTTTTACGATCACTCCCGAGGTGGCCTTCAAAGCGCTCGCCTGCGCGATGCAATTGGCGCGAACGGTTGTCGTCGACGCGCGGCATCACTTTGAAGAAGTTGATCTCGATTTTGCCGCCAAGAGCCAGCACGTCGTGTTGGTGGCCAAGCCGACAATACTTTCTCTGCACAGCATGCGAACGCTGCTCGAGGCGCTCTTGCGGCGCGGGTCGGTGGGCAAGCACTACGTGGTGATCAACCAATATGTCGCCTCGGCAGACGCCATTTCGCGACACACGATCGAAGGCCACTTAAACGAGCACGAAGTCTTTCTCGTGGCGTCAGACCCCGCCATTCAGAGTGCCGAGAACAGCGGCCGATTGCTGCGAAAATCGGCCCCCGAGAGCGAAGCGCTTCGCGATATCTCAACCCTGGCCCGCACCATTCTCGGGCTGCCGCCGGAGCAGGCGCCACGCCACTCGCTGCGCGATTCGCTCAAGCGGATGGCTCAGTCGTTGAATCTGGGCTAGTTCCTCGAACTACGGGGCTGCCACATCCGTCATTCGAGAATAAACGAAACGTTGACACTCGCGCCGACACTGATTGTGCCGGGCGCGAAGGCGGGTTCGGCGTTGTCCTCGAGTCGAGCACCACCCGACTGGCTCACTTGTGCGTAATTCGGGCCGAACGAAGGCGTGGCGTCATACGTTTGATTTTCGGTAATCGCGTAGGGGCGTCCCACCTTTGCCCCCAGCTCAGTGGCCAGTGCCACGGCCTTTTCTTTGGCCGCTCGAACGGCCTTGGTCCGTGCCTGATCGCGATATTTGCGCAGCTCGGACGTTCGGAGGCTGGCACCCGGGATTCCCGTCACTCCGGCCTCCAGCGCGTCAGCCGTCACATTCGGGACCTTTTTTATATCGCGCAACGTGCAGGAGATATCCTGCGATACACTGTAGAACCGCACCGTGGCTGATTCTTGGCGCCAGACAACGCCAGTCGCAGGCGAGGCAGTGTCGCGGTCGTCGTAATGCGGAACGATCGCGGCTTGTGAGGTCTGCAGGTCCGACTCCGCAATTCCGGCGTGGCGGAGCGCGCCAAGCACTTTCGACACCCGCTCCGCTTGCTCCTTCCGAGCTTTGGAAAGGTCGGCATTCCGGACCTCAACTTGAAAAATGAGGTCGGCAAGGTCGGGCACGGCACGGATCTCCGCGCTGCCGACCGTCGAAACGAGCGCCCGGACAGGCACGGTTTCTTGAGCTCGCAATGTGGAAGCTGTTGTGGCAACGGCGAGCGCGACAAGGGAAAGAAGGTGGTGTCTCATTCCGTAATTCACCTTTCAGCGTTGGAAGGGGCGTGACGCATTGGACTCTTTGAATTCGCGAAGAATTCGTTTAGCCTCTTCGGCCTGGGCCGGCGGGACCAAAAGTCGCGGCGCAGCCCACCAGAGGTTCGGTTCCATGGCGGCAACCGACTCGCCTGTGACTTGGGCGGAGATTCCGGCGGACCCGAGTGCCGCTTTCAGCAAGTGCGCCTCGACACCATTCGTGGGTCGGCAGACTTCAACGAGATCAGAATCCGGTTCGGAACTCGCGGTTGACCTCTTGCTCGCGGCACGGCGGGATCGTGGAAACCGCTCGTAGAGAGATTCCCCAAACACCAGCCGCAGCAGGACTCGCGCGCCGTAGGGATAAAATGCGGGAAGTAATGGCAGGACCGGCCACCAAGCTGCGGCCTGCTTCAGTTCCGCGGCCCCCTTTTTCCGATCGCCTGCCCGAAGCGCGGTGAAAGATTCCGCCAGGTGACTGCGCGCGGCGTACATCCGAATTCCCAAGAGTGAGTACCGATAAAACCAGGGATGCTCGGGCTTCCAGACCTTCTCGAACGTCCGGCGGACGTCGGCCGCGAAATTGTCCCAGCCCTGGCTGGTCTTTGCCTCGGGATGCACGCGCATGCGAGTCGTCAACAGGTCGATGTCGTGAAATTCGTGCCGTTGCGAGGCCCGCAGGTAAAAGTCATAGTCCAACGCATAGTGCAGTGACTCGTCGATCGGGCCGACTTCATCGAACAGGCTTTTGCGATAAAAGGTCGACGGGTGGTTGAGCCAGTACCATTTGAGCCAGAAGTGCCGTAGCCAGAACCGGCTCGAGCGGGCCGGCAGGAATTCGAGCGGTTTTCCTTCCGGATCAACCCGCACCAGGTGACCGTTGACGAGCACCGCTTCTGGATGCTGGTGGAAAAACTGAACAACGCGCGCAATTGCTCCGGGTTCGTACATGTCGTCCGCGTTGAGCCAGCCGACGAGCGGTCCGCGAGCCAGGGCGAGCCCCTTATTAAAGGCGTCGGCCTGGCCCCGATCGGGTTCCGAGATCCAGCGCACCTGCGGGAACTGTTTCAGGATCTCGACGGTTCCGTCTTTTGAGCCCGCATCGACGACAATGTGCTCGATCCGCACCCCCCGCTGCCGAGCCACGCTCTCGATCGCGTCCCGCAGATGCCTGACGGCGTTATAACACGGCGTAACAATCGAGATTTCCGGGGCGTCGCCGGATTCCCGATCGCCGTCGCCTGAATTCCCGTCGCCTGCGTCGTTCACGCTCGCATCCTCGCCCTGAGTTCAATTGTACTGGGCGGAAAGGATCCAAAGCCCAAGGTCCAAAGTCGAAGGTCAAAACCGCACATAAGCAGGGCGTTAACTTGCTTTTCTGACTTTGGAACTGAGGCTTTGGACTTTGGACCGGCTGCCGTATTATGGAAACGTCTTAATCCGACGCAAAGATCTTTCATTGTGCGCGTCGACCGGCTCCTTCGGCCTTTCGGGCCAACCATCTCATTGCGAGGCGACTTATGGCTACAACGCTCCCCCTCCCGACTCGCACGACCGAATCGCAACTCGAACGCAGCCTGCAGGTGCTCGACGCAGCCCACAATCGTCTCGCCGCGGCTTCTGCCGACGAGCTGATTTCTCTCGCGGAGATCTGCATCTACGGAACGCTGCAGGTCGCCGACGAATGGGTGGCCGTCTCCAGCCGCTTCAAGGGGGTGCCCGAGAAAAGCTCCCTGCGGGCCGAAGACGTGATGACCGGTCCCGTGGCCACAGTCCGCCACCTGCGACTCTTGATCCAAAGCCTGCGAGACATCAAGACCCACGGCAAGCCCCGGTTGCCGGGCAAGCCGCAGATGGGTCCGGACGCCCGGCTGCGCGTCCCGGTCTTTCCCGCAAAGGGACTGTTCGATGGGCTGACTTTCCAAGGCTTCAAGGTCGAGTCGCGAATGTTGCCCGGCATCACGGCCGAGTCGCTGCGACAGTGTCCGGACGGAGTGCCCGGCCGCTGGAATCCCAAGAACCCGCGGATCGCACTCGTGCTGGGAGCGGGCAACGTCTCCTCGATCCCCACGACCGACGCCTTCACCAAGCTATTTCAGGAGGGGCGATCGGTCCTGCTCAAGATGAACCCGGTGAATGAGTCGCTCGGGCCGCTCTTCGAGCGGGCCTATGCACCGCTAATCGACGCCGGATACTTGCAGATCATTTACGGCGGCGGAGACGTCGGCGCGGCGGCCGTGCAGCACGAATTGGTCGGCGAAATCCATATTACGGGCTCGATCCACTCGCACGACGCAATTGTCTGGGGCGCCCCGGGCCCGGAGCGCGACCGGCGCAAACGAGAGAACGATCCGGTCCTTCGCAAGCCAATCTCGAGCGAGCTGGGCAACGTCACACCTTGGATCGTGGTCCCCGGCAAGTACAGCGACAAGCAGCTCGATTTTCAGGCCGAGAACATCGCCACGTCGATCACGAACAACTGCTCCTTTAACTGCATCGCCACCAAAGTCGTTATCACCTCCGCCAAATGGCCGGACCGCGAGCGGTTTCTCGATAAGATTCAGCAGGTGCTCGACCGCATCGCTCCACGCAAGGCGTATTATCCGGGGGCGCTCGATCGGTTCGGTCGGTTCGCCGGCCGCACAGCGGAAGGCGACAAGCTGCCCTGGACGTTGTTGCGAGGCATTAGCCCGCAGTCAGCGCCCCACTTCTTCAACGAGGAGTCGTTCGTCTGCGTCAGCGTCGAGACGAAGTTGGACGCTGACTCGGACACGGCTTTTCTCGATCGGGCCGTCGACTTCGCCAACGGCGAGTTGTGGGGAACGCTGGCTGCGTCGATCACGTTGCCGCCCGACTTCCGCAAGGATCCGGCTCGCGAGGCGGCGCTGCAGTCGGCTCTTTCACGGCTCGATTACGGCACAATCGCCCTCAACCACTGGAGCGGCTTGGCCTTCGCGATGATGTCGCCGGGTTGGGGCGGAGTGGCCGGTAGCACGCTCGACGACGCTCAAGGCGGGATCGGCTGGGTGCACAACACCTACCAGCTCGACGGCATCGAAAAGAACGTCCTCACCGGCCCACTGACGATGTCGCCCAAACCGTTGTGGTTCGCCACCCACTCGAACCCGGAGGCGGTCGGCTGGCGGCTCCTCAATCTCTACGACAAGCCATCGCTATGGAACCTGGGCGGTGTGCTCGGCTCTGCCGTCATCAACGGCCGCTAACTCGCACGCAACGCTCGACTGGGCGAGCGGCCGGTGTGAGCCGGCCGGTTCTTCTTCTCAATTCGCGTCAATTTGGTCCCGTCGTATTGGGGACGTGGGCGATCGGAATCCCCGTGCGTCCCGACTGAGCAGAAGTCTTCGGCGGCCGAACGTAAATCAGGAATTTCGCCGGCATGGACGAAAACTCGTGCTGGTCGAGCGGGACGAGCCCCAGGTCCGTCGCGCGTTCCAAGAAATACGGGAGCAGACGGGGGGCGAACGAGTGCGGATCGATGACCAGCAGGTCGGGCGGATCCCGGTCAAACTCGGCGTCGAAGAATTCATCATATTTGACGACTTCGGGCAGGCCGCCGGCCGCAAAATAGGTCGGCCGCACGGCTTGGAAGTCCGAAACGGCACGATGGACCGGTCCGCTCTGCGCTCTAGCCCAGCGACCGAGTTTCACCTCCATCCGTCGGCTAGTGTGTCGCGCCGAGAAGGATTGCGTCCATCCGGCCGCAAGCAGACAAGCTGGAACAAGGCCAGCGGCAACGAGCCGATTGATGCGGTTCGTTGGTTGCCGGACGGCCGCTTGTATCCAGCCCATAACCGTCAGGCAGCCGGCTGCGGCGAAGCCCGCATCCACGCAGGCCAGCGTCAGAAAATAGCGGCCGTTCATTTCGCCCGCGTGCGCGAGCTGGATCCAGATGGCAACCAGGGTGGCCGCCGTCCAAACGGGCAAAAGCGCCACGCGGGGATCACGAAGCCTGCCGAACGAGCTGCAAAACCCAATCAGGGCCAGGACAAGAAATGGGACTCCGACGCTCCGCACCAGTTCAATCAGATACTTGCGCGCGAGCGGGACGGTCTGAGCTTTAGTCGCAATCTCGTCTTTCGCAGAAGCGACAGGCGCAACTGATTCCGCGCTCGCCACCGGTGGTGGGGAGGCAGGACGGGCCGGCTCGATCGGCTTCTGCGCGACGGCAGTCGGCGGAGTTTGAATGGTCGTAGCGGCCGGCTTTGGTCCGCTTTGCTTTTCCGAAGCGTGAACCCATCCCGCGACGACCGCGAACGGACTGAGGCGTCCGAACTCCCACGTCGGATGATGCGCCAAGAGCGTGACATTCATCACCAACAACAGGAGCGGCGTCATCGACAGACATAAGGGAATGCCCAGCACCAATTTCCAACGCGCGGCCGGTACGCGCCACCAGCTGACCGCCCCCCACACGGCAAGCGGCGCCAACAGGAACCATCCCTCGACCCGAGTGTGCAGTGCCAGCGCCAGCGCTCCGCCTGCCGCGCAAAATTGCCACCAGCGGCGTTCCTCAAAGCCCCACCATAGAAAATCGATCGCCAGCACAAAAAGGAACCAGAACGTGGCCTCGCGAATCGGCTCGACCGAGTTCTCGATGAGCTTGGGATGCACGGCGTAGAGAAACACCCCCGCCGTCGCAATCCGTTCGTCGAACATCCTCCGCAGCCAGTCGAACAATGGGACCGCGATCGCAATCCCCATCAGCACGCCCCACAACTTGCCGGCGGTAGTCCATTCCAATCCCAGCTTGTGCAGTCCCATCAGCACGACGGGGTAGATGTTGAGATTGAGATACTCAAGCGCCTGATCGAGTCGCCCGCGCTCGAGTGCGTCGGCGACATGCAGATACGAATAGCCGTCGTCGCAGACGGCCGACAGCTTGCAGGCCACAATGATCCGCGGCACCGCGCAGGCTACGAGCAACAAACCCAGCCGCACGCTCGTCCGCGACAGGGTTGGCCCGAGCCGGGCGAGACCCGACGTCGAGTCGTTCGGCCCCGCGATCGAACTGGTTTCCAAGGCCGCAGTAAGAGTCATGATGGAAGAGTCATGATTTCGGCGTCATCAGAAAACGGCGAGACCGCGTGACGAGTGCAAGAGGCGGACAACGGTCCCTCGCGCCGAAGCGACCTCAGGGGTTGCCTGCGACGACGGGCGTCTCGTTCGCCTTGGCCGGAATATTGGGCTGCCTCGCCGCGTGTGAGTCGGGCTGCTTCGGCATTCGGCAGGCCAGCTGAACGGGCCCGTCGACGCGCTGGATCCGGAACCCTTTTCGCGGCCGGCTGCCGGCCGGTTCGACGATCCAGACAACTCGCGGGCCGAACTGCATTTCCAGATTTCGCAGGGGATAGGACCAGTCAAGCTCCAGCCACAGTCCGTGGCAGGCCTGGTCGACGGACGTCGCCAGCGCAACCTCGCCCTGTCGCTCGCGAATCTGGCCCGCCAAACGATCGATCATCGACCAGTTGCGGTGATTCTCGTACGCCCGCGGAGCATCGACCAACAGCCAGTAGCCGCTCGCTTGTGCAAAATGAACGGCAATCAACAGTCCGAACAGGACCGTCGCCCGTTGGCGAACAAGGCTCGCCATTCCGCACCAGCCGCAAGCGACAAGGATCGGCAGCATCGGCAGCATGAATCGCCCGCCGGGCTGATCACAGACCCAATGCGAATAGAGCAGAAAGTACGCGGGGAGCGTCAGAGCCAGCACGTCCAGCCGACGCCGCACGATCTTCCACCAGCCGACGACTAGAACGCTCGAGAGTCCGAAAAATGCCAGCATCGATGGTCCGGGGAATCGCCACGGCTCGACGCTCGACTTCCACATGCCGGGAATACACAGGCAGCCGATATCGTTGATGCGATAGGCAATGCCCTGCAGAAACCGAACGGGTCTGCAGTGAGCGGCACTTTCATCTTCCGCGACTGTCTCGTTCGCATTCGCGTCGTTGGATTGGTCGGCAAGCTCGGTTTCACCGCCGCCCCGGTGGCTCTTTGCTACGCGCGACGACTGATCGCTGTAAACGCTCATCACCTCCTTGAGATAAATGCCTCCGGCCCCGTAAGTGCGGTCATAGTACAGCCAGCCGGCCAAAGTGACGGCCGTCACGAGGCCGACCGCAGCCGACATAGTGACGGCTCGCGACCACGCGAACGTGCGTTGCCAGGCCAGCCAGGCGGCGGCCAGACCGAAACCGACCGTCAGCGTCACGACTGTGTAACGCATCAAGGAGGCGTACGCGGTGAGGACGGCGGCGATTGCCGTGAGCGCGACAATCCGTCCGATTCGGCGCTCATCGAGGAGCCGATGCATCAAGTTCACGGTCCACATCAACAGCGCGAGCGTGGCAATCTCTTTTGTGGGCCGGCGATAGTAGGTCCAGAGGCTGATGTTGACCATCACGGCCGCCGTCAGGAGCAGGGCCGAGCCGGGAAACTGCCGTCGAGCCCAGACGTAAACGCCACCCATCATCGCCAGCGACAAGAGCCACTGGAGCACGGCGATCTCAAGAAACGGCCGATTGCTAAACAGAAATGCCGGCGTGATCAGTGCCGGATATCCGGGCGGGACGAGGCAGTGGAAATCGGTCAGGGAAGGCGCAGCGAGGAAGTCCCGCGCGGTCTTCATATACAGGCAACCGTCCACCGTCGGATAGAGCCAGGGACTGATCTGAACCGCCATCAGCACGGCGAAAACGGCAAGCCCGATTCGTGGATGGCGATTGGCCCCTTCGATCCACCTTTCGAGTCGTGAGAACATCGTCAACACGCTCTCTCCCCGGTCTGTTTGAACTGCGCAGCGTTCAAATGTCTTCCGCCGCGGGCCTGCCATCCGTCCATGGAATGCGCGCGGAAGCAAACAGGAGGCGGACTATAGGGGAAATTTCGCAAATTGGTCAACGCGGGTTGGCCAGGACACTTGTCCCGAAGCGTGGGACGGCCAAAAGTGCCGGTTTCTTGCCGCTAGTGGACCATCTAGGCCAAATTTGTGGGCGCCACTGGCGGCCCAAAGCTGCCGCCAGTGGCACCAACCCCCCTTTTTGTCGTAGACGAAGCACTAGGATGCGGCCGGCTCGTCGCGGATGCCCAGGATCTCCATCCGGCGATAAAGCCGCGGGCGCGTCATCCCCAAGAGTTGGGCGGCTCGGCTTTTGTTGTGACGAGACTCTTTCAGGGCTCGCTCGATTTGCTCGCGTTCGGTCTGCTCCAGCAGGGGCTCGAGCCGCTCGACCGGCGGGCGCCACGCCGGCCCGACCGACTGGGCATCGAGTCCCGTCCGGAAACGAAATGGGAGATCCTTCACGCGGATCAGCGGTTCGTTGCACAGCGCGCGCGCTTCGCGAATGACCGCCAACAGCTCGCCCACGTTCCCCGGCCAGTTGTATTCTGCGAACTTCTCCCAGACGTCGTCGCCGAAGCCGTTGAACTGCCGGGATTCGCCGCGGTTTAATTCCTCGAGCAGGTACTGGGCGAGAAATCGCAGATCGCCCATCCGATAGCGCAACGGAGGCACGGCAATGCAGAGCGGCGTCAGCAGGTGAAAAAAATCCTGCCGCAGCTTTTCGTCGTCCCCCAGGGATTGAGGATCCAAGGTGGTCGAGGCCATCAGCCGCAGATCGCGGCCGCGACCGTTCTCTTTGCGAAAAGCGTCGGCCACGGTCTCTTGGGCATCGCGCGGCAACAACTCGACATGCGTCAAATAGAGCGTCCCCGGTTGGGGCGCGAGCGCGGAAGGGAACGTGTCTTCAGCCGAGGGAAACAGAAGTCGCTTGAGCGTCTGACCCAATTCCAGCGGAGACAGGCTCTGGCAGTCGAGCGGGATGAAGGCTCGCGTCCGCCACGCGCTTTCGTAGTGAATCGCGCGGGCCAAATGCTCCTTGCCGCTGCCCCGCTCGCCCCAAACCAGAACGGGCGATCCCGTCGCACGAGCGATCGTCATCTGCTCGGCGACCCGCAGCATGCCATCGCTCTGGCACACGAGCGATTTGGTCCCGTACCGGCGCGACAAAAAGATTCGCAGCGTCGCCAGTTCCTCGTGCAGGTCTTGGGCCGGATCGGTGACTGCCACGCGATCTGAAACTTCCGCGCCGGCAATTACTCCCAGTACGCAGGCGACCGCTCCTTCCTCATCCATCAGCGGGAGGAAGTTCACGGTTCGCGGCTGCGGCTCGCCCTCCTTCCGCACGACGTGCGTCGCGAGACTCGCAACTCGGCCCTCGAAGGCCGCGGCCGGCGGGCAGAGACAGGCCGCCAGCGATTCGGGGCTGTTTTCCAGCCGCTCGGACACGTACTCGCAAAGCTCGCCGACCATTTCGTCGGCCGCCCAACCCGTGAGGGTCTGGCAACCTTCGTTGAAAAATGAGATCCGCCGATCGGGCGTGACCATGTAGACCGGTGTCAGTGACCGGCCGATCAAATGGTCCGGTCGCAGTCGTTTGCGCGGTCGACGCCTCATCCCTTTATTATGTCGAGTGCGTAGCAGGCGGGCAAAACGGCAATTCAATCAACGTCGAAATGGCCCCGAAGTGTCCGCAGATCGTTGAACGCCAGGAACCGCTGAGCGATTATCGGAAAAGCGGCTGAAACGCCGAGCCGTTTGCTGACTTTGTGCGGGATGCTGGTACGGCGAGCAGACGATCGATCGACTCGCTGACTCGGTGTGTGAGATCGACCTTATAACCAACGTGAATGTCCGCGATTCTTCCGGTCTGGTCGAGGACGAATAGCGTGGGATAACCGATGACGTGATGGCCGTCCCGATCCTCATAGGCCGGCAGGGCTGGCCTGGCCAACAAATTGGCGTATCCCAGATCCATCTCGCGGATGACCGCCAGAGCGTGTTCTTGTTCCCCAGCACCGTCGGTATTCATTCCGAAGACGACGACACCTCGGTCTGAATATTTTTTGGCGATTTGCTTGATTTGTGGATATGACTTGATGCACCACCCACAACTCGCAAACCAGAAATCCAGTACGACAACCTTGCCGCGGTAATCGCTCAGGCGGTGCTTGGTGCCATCGAAGGCCGTCAATTCCCAGTTGGCCGGCGCTCTCGAGTACAGGACCTCTCGCTGTTTTGCGTCCTCCAAATCGACCTTCGTGTCGTGATCAACCGTTTTGAGAAGTGCGGCGTACTGTTCTCGAATGGGTTCCAGCGTGGCTGTGTTTTGGGCAGCGGTCAGCAGCTCTCGCGCGCGATCCCGTTGCGCCTGGCAGTCCTTGACCGTTCGCGTTCGCAAGCACTCGAGGCCGCGGCGATCGTTTTCCGCTCTGACGGAAAAGAATCTCTCCGACTCCTGCTTCAGCTGTTGAGTCCAGAGAAGGGGCTGTCGCGAGACCGATTTGAGCTGGAAAACCGTCACGTATCGCGAGCGAGTTCCTAACCTGCGCGATGCGATTTCGCTGGTCTCTCGTTGATACGCCAGGAGACGACCCGCCGCCAAATCGAAGACGCATCGGCGAGACTCCCTTTGTTCGTACATTGCGTGCATCGGGTCGTGCTCGGTGCAGTTGATCACGAGCGAACCCGTCGATCGCGTTGGGGCATCGATCGAGCACTTGAAAATTCGCTCGCCGCGCTCTGGCAAGGCGCAGCCCAGGACCGATGTCGACCAACCCTTTGCAAGGCTCGAACTGTCAACGGGAAGCGGGATGAAGAGCGCGCAGGGGTCAACCCGCCAGACGTTTCCCCAGTCTCCCAGCGTCTCGTTGGGCAGCACACGGCCTTCCGGAAAGACGTCGCAATAGGCCAGAGTGCGGTCGGCAAAACGCTCGATGGGAGGCACCTTGGGCTCCAGCCGGAGCAGACGAAGATCGCGCCAAATCACGAGCCGCCAGCTCCCGTCGTGGTTTTTATCGACGACCCAAATCCGCCAGTGGCCTTCGCGGTTCTGCCGTGATTTGTCGGCTGCATCGCCCAGCTGGGGCACCTCGTGCTGCTCTTCGCGATAGACCAGCTCCTCGCCGACGGTGAATTGGTATCGGGGCAGTCCGGCCGGTGCTCCCGAGTCGGCCACGGCGACTGCTCCCGACCATGCGGTCAGAGCTGCAAACGCCGAGATCATGAGACGCATGCGTTTTATTCCAATCGGGAAGCCGACGCCGACGTTCCCGCGGCAAGGTTAGTGAGCAGCGTCAGTGACCGGCGGATCAGACGGTCCGGTCGCAGCAGTTTGCGCGGTCGACGCCTCATCCCGTTATTATGTCGAGTTGCCGCAGGCGGGCAAAACGGCAATTCAATTCCAACCTGCGGACCCCGTCACGGCGCAGCTGAGGAGACCGTCGGCGCCGCTCCCGCTGCAAGGGTGGTGAGCGACGTGACCGATCCCGTGACGGGGGTCGCCGCGCCGGGCACAGCCGTCGTTTTGGTTGCTGCCGGCGCGCTCGTTGTCGGCGTGGCAGTAGCCGCCGCGGGCGCCGCCTTGCCGGCTTCGGGTGCAGACGTCGAAGTTTTTGCCACGTTGGCGCCGGCCGGCGACGCAGAGGCCACGGCGGGAGTCGTGGGTGTGCTGGCCGGTGGGGTTCCCGCGGGCGTTGTCGCCGCAGGCGCGGCCGCCGGCGCTGCCGCTGCGGGAGTCGCCGCGGTCACAGCGACTGCAGGGGTGCCCGCGGCAGTTGCGGCGCTCACTGCGGGCGTGGCGGCCGGCGGAGTCGTGCCCGGGCCCGGCTTGGGAGGCGCCGGAGCGTCGGCTAGCGACTTCGTGGGATCGGCGAACCTTCGCTCCACAAAGTACTCCTGCTTCGCGGGCTCGTCTTCCTCTCCCGTTCCAAATAATCCCGGTTCGGACTGCTTCTTCGTGCCGTAGATGTTCCCCTTGTGGAACGGCCCTGCCCCAAAATACCAGCGATCGGCAACCATCGAGCGGGATTCGTTGATGCCCGATTGCCAGATTGGCTCGCGCGTCCGCCGGTTGTACGCGAAAAGTGCAATCTTGGCCGCCGCCATCTGGTCATCCTTCTTTCCGACCGACAGCTCGGGCATCGACGGGATGGCTGCGGCTCCCTGAGGCGCCGTCGGGACCACGGACGCGGCGATGGTCAAGTAGTTATTGGGAGGCACGCCGTAGATCACTTCGTGACCGTCGGCGCCCAGTGCGCCGATCCGCATTTCCACGACAAAGTCGGCGTCGTCCGTCTTTTCCTGCAGCAGACAGCCGTCGCACATCATCTTCTGGCGGACGGAGCTGATCATGTATTCCGACGTGACGAACCCGACCCCGGGAATTGTCTTATTGATGTATTGCGTGTCGAGAAAGACTTTCTTTCCCCCCAGGATCCGGAAATCGATCTGAGACACGGTGCGGTCGACGGCGTCGCCCGCGATCAGTTGATCGGTCGCTTTTTGCGAGACAATTCGCCCGCAGCCGAGCGATGAAACCGACAGGACTACGACAAACGCGAACCACGAATTCGTGCTCGACACTCTCCTCGCAGGCTCGAAAAAGAACGTACTGGGACCGTGCATCATGGTTTTTCGCACCTCGTCCGCTCGTCTGTTGGCAAACATCGATGGAGTGATGCGTAATCGAAGCGTCTCGGAGGTAGCGCGAGCGAAACGCGTCCGATTAACGACTGCGGTAATGAATCAGGGAATTGCTGCGTGTGGCTGGAAGTCGACTAGAAGGGAGGAGAGGTGAGGCTGCGAAGTATAGTCGTTCGTTGATCCTTGCCAACCACGACCTTGGGAACTGGACTTTCCAGTTTGCCCAAGATCTCAGTTTTCCAAATCTTTAATTTGACGAATGCTCGAGACCTGTCAGAGTGCGATGTTTGGGTGGGACGCGTTGTTTCTTTCGCTGCTGCATAGGCGGACCCGTTATTCCTCGCTAGCGCGAGCGCGGCGATGCTTCTTGACGGGTTGGGCTTTCTCGGCCGCCAACACCGTGTCGCCAGGCTTGCGGAAAGTCACCCGGGCCGCCAGATGCAGGCCGAGGTTGGGAACGAATCCAAGCGCGACCACGAGAGCAGCGACCACCACACCGAAGCCCAATCCGCCGCGATGCAGCGCGCCGGAAGCGCGCACTGCGCGAGTCTGGGCAGCCTCCATCGGCGTTTGAGAGGCGAACAAACGACTGGCGAGGATCAGGCAGGGCGCGGCGACGGCGAGCCAGGCGGCAACCATCAGCAGGGCAAACAGCACATAGCCCGTATTCTGGTGCGGTAGGAAATCGTTTTCGGGATGGAAGCTCACTGACACAACCGAACGCAACACCGCGACTCGCGTCCAGAATCCGGGAAGCGGCGGGACTCCCGCAAGGCTCAACAGCAAGAGCATTGTGGCCGCGGCCAGCGATCGATCGCCCCGCAGCCGCCGAGTGAGTTCCTCCAAGTCGTCGACCCGATCTCCGGATCGTTCCAGTCCACTTACGATCGCCGCCAAGCCCAAGAGGGCGAGCGAGTCGACGCCGAACAGCAGCCACGCCGCGCCGGCACCGCCGGGAATCTGCGCGTCGATCCAACGCACGGCGTCCGGCCGCGCCGCTTCTGAGCAGGCAGCCGCCAGTGCCAGCAGAATCAGTCCAGCCTGCACCATCACCACGAAGGCGATCAGACGGCGCAGCGACGTTTGCCAATACGCGAGCGATCCGCCGATCAACAGCGTCACGAGCGCCACCGCGGTGAGAGCCGTCTGGGCCGACGACAAGTAGCGCGGCATGCCCTCCACGAAGACACGGATCACGGCCACGAGCGCCGCGCAGCGCGGGAGCACGCCCATCAAACCCAGGCTCCACGGAGTGGCGCCCTCAAAGATTTCGGCGGCCGCCAATTGAAACGGGGCAGCCAAGAGGGGAATTCCCAAGCCGGCCAAGAGCAGCACGGACCCGATTTCTCCCGCGAGCGGCAGGGCCCGTGAACCGCGCGCCGCAAGGTGGTCACCGACCGCGCCGGCGTGAACTGGCAAGGCATGCAGCTCGGCCAGGTTCGTTGTGCCGGCCAGTGCGCTCAGGAGCAGGGCACCGGAAACAAGGCACACGGCCCCGAAAGCATTTAGAACGAACGACTGCGACGCGGCGTACCGCTCGTCTGCCGTTTCGGCCTCGAAGAATTGCCCCGCGCAGATCGCGAGCGCCGAACCCGACACGCCGATAACGAGCAACACAAAGTCGTTGGCGACGCACGCGAGCAGCACACTTCCCAGCGACAGCAAGACGACCGCGTGCCGACCCGCAACGCGCCGGCTCGACCCAACCCTCGTGAGCGCGGCGCACATCGCTCCCAACAGCAGGGCCATCCACGCGGTCCCAGTTGCGAGGGAATCGAGCGTCACCGCGGAAAGGGGTAACCGGGCCGGTGGTTCAGGCGGAGGTCCTGGACGTGCGAGAGCCAAAGTGGCAACGGCCGCGAGCAGCCCCAGCCAGCACAGGACGCCGCCAAATCGACCACTCGAAAAGACTCGCCCCCGCCCCCGCCCCAGAACGAGGATCGCGACGCCGGCAATCGCCACGATCAAAGCGGGAACAATCGCGATTGCGTTTACCACGGGCACGGTCCGACGCTAAGGAGAGAGGGACGAACCAAACAGGGCAAAACGCAACGTGGCTGAAATTGCTTGCGGCCAAATTCCGAGCGCGACCAGACTCACCAAGAGCGGGCCGAGGAGCAAAAGCTCCTTCGCACTCAGATCGATCGATCCGCTTCTGCCTTCCGTGACGATCGACCACTCGGGGGGCGTTGCGTCGGGGTTCCAGTTCGCCTGCGGCGGATCGCTCGGATCGAGGGTCGCAACGAGCGGCGACTCCCGATCGATCAGCACATCGGCCGTGCCGGGCACCGGCAGCCGCAAACTGCCGAAGACCAAATGTTGAAGCATCGAGAAGAGCGCCCAGGCACCGATCAAACAGGACCCGATCCCCAGGAAGGCAAATGTCCATTCTCCACTGAAAACCGCGCCGAGCGTCGTCAACAACCCGGGAAAGCCAAACAGTCCGGGGATCCCCACGAGCGAAAATGTCGCCAACAGGAAGACCGCGGCAAGATTTGGCAGCCTATGCACGATTCCGCCGACGCCCGCCAGCTCGGCAGTCCCGTACCGCAACTCCAAGAAACCGAGAGAAAAAAGGATCAACACTCCGGCGACGCCGCTGGCCAGCGACAGCATCAGCGGTCCGCTCGCGTTTTCCGGGCGCATCGAGAAAAATCCCGCGACGGCCAATGACCCTTGCAGCAGGCAGACGCAGGCGATCATTTTTTTGAGATTGGCCTGTCCGTAAGTCAACAAGCTTTCGAGGAACGCACCCAGGACCGTCAAGCCGACGATCAGATCGGCCACTCCGCCGAGCTCGCCGCATAACGGTCCGATGAAACGCGCCAACAGATAAAGGCCAATCCGCAATCCCGCGCCGACCAGCGCGATCGCCACACAGGGCGGTCCCTCTGCGACGACGGCCGCAAACCAGGCATGGAACGGGACGAGCGAAGCCTTGATCGCCGCTCCCAGAATCAAGATGGACAGCAGCGAGCGTTGGGCGTGCTTCCAGTATTCTTGGGCCGCGACCTCGTCGGTCGTCAGGCGCGGAAGGTCACGAGTGATCTCGCTCAGCGAATAGGTCAGCGTGGGAAGCGTGTTGGGTTCTGGCGCCGAGACGCGGGCAAACGCGATCACCACCCCCATCAATCCGATTAGGATCACGAAGTCGGCCGCAAGATTTACGAACAGCATTTTCTTCGCGAGCCCTTCGCTCGCCTGCTCGCTCCAGCCGATCGTCAGCAGGTAGAGCAGCACCGAATTGACTTGCAGAGCCGCACAAAGCCAGATCGCATGGTCGCAGGAAAAAATCGCCAGGTACGACGCCTCGAGTAGCAACAGCAATCCATAGAGCAACGCGGGCTGCTTGCGATCCGAGCGGCGGGCGACGGAAATCACCGGCAGCCAGGCCGCCGTCGTCAACAGAGCGAAGGCCGCAC
Organism: Planctomycetaceae bacterium; assembly: GCA_035949535.1. Taxonomy (GTDB): domain Bacteria; phylum Planctomycetota; class Planctomycetia; order Planctomycetales; family Planctomycetaceae; genus DASPSM01. The sequence continues at coordinate 25,230 of DASZIA010000059.1, forward strand.
TGCACTCATTTCCGCCGACCGAAATCTTCAAATTGAAGGACCGGCCAAAAAGCGACAGACAGCAGACCGCCACGAATGCCAGGACGGCGAAGATGCTGGCAATTCCGCGGAAGGGCGATGCCTCGCTCTCGCTCTCTGCAATTCGCCCTGCCTCGGTTTGCAGGTCAGAGGCAGCGCCGCCGTCCGATGCCCGAGCCTTGGAGCGCAGCGCGGCGACCGCGATGACCAGGGCCCCCACGGCCGGAATCATCATGACGACTAACGAGAACTCGCTCACGACCAACAACCGTTCACAACAAGCCTCATCCCTGCAGCCAAATCATCAAGAGGCACAGCACGACGGTGCCGAGCATCGCCGAAAACAGATAGAAGAAAACTCCCCGGTGCTGCAAAGGTCCGAAAAACGAGGCGGCCGACTCGAACAGACTGGCCGGCCCGCCGGTGGCCAGCGTGTCGATGATGGCCCAGTCGACAAAACGAGCCAATCCGGCGACGCCGCGCAGCGGCACCAGCACGAACAGAAACAGAAACGCATCGAAATAGAATCCGCCGCGCCCCAACCGCGTCAAGAGGCCGTTCACCGCCTCTCCCGGAAAAACTTTCCATTCGGCCCGGGCTGATTGTGTACCCGCGATCAGTCCGCCGACTCCCGGGAGCAACCCCAGCGCTGCATAGGCGAGCGCACCTCCGGCGAACATTTCGGGGAAAGCTTTGAAGTTCCTGAACCCAGCGAAAAGACCCGCGGCGAGTGCGACGCCCGCCAGTAACAGCAGGAGCGCCGGCAACGACTCGCCGCTCGCCGGATTGTCGACAGCTTGCCCACCCGCGAAGATTTCGCCCGCCGCGCGCTCGCTTGAGCGTCCCATCACCGCAAACGACCGACCCAGTGAGGCCGCGGCCAGGTACTGACCGCAGGCCGCCAGCAGCACGGCAAGCAATAACGCTGGTGTGCCGCGGCCCGTCCCGGCGAACAACGACTCGAGCGCGCCCCCCAGAAGCCACGCCTGTCCGAAAAGACCCGAGAATAAGAGGATGATCGCCGCGATCGACCACCGGCGACCGGCAGAGTGCGTGCGCGCGACATCCGCAAGCAAGATGGCCGTTGTGCTTGGCACAAAGACCATCATGAGTCCGAGGGCGATCGACGGACTGCTCGGCTCTGCCGTCGACAGCCCCAAGAGCACGGTCCCCAGCACGCTGGCACACGCGAAGCACCCGGCGCGGCGAAAGTCGGCATCGGCGACGGCGCACACGGCCAGGCAGAACGCGCTGCTCCCCCCGACAAACGCCGTCAACGGCAAGATGGCTCCAGCCGAGGTCAGTAGCGGAAAGCAGCGGACCAAGAGCACGGCGCCACAGGGCAAGAGCGCAATCGCCTCGATCAGCACGGCCAGTCGAGCCGGTCCGCCGGCGAGACTTCCGATCCAGCCCAGAAAGGGAACCAGTCCACACCGTCCGACGCAGGCTCCCAGGATGCACAACCCGATCAGATCGACGAGCCCCGCTCGTTGCTCGGCCGCCCGGGCCCAGACGTCGGGCTGACCGAACAAGACCCGGAAATCGAGCGTCCCAAAACCGGCCGCGAGGATAAACACGGCGCAGACCAAGAGCGCATCGGCCACGCTCAGCACGAGCACGAGCTTTCGCGCGGCAACTGCCTGTGGCGCGTTCTCGGCCGAAAGCGAAGACAAGACGTAGACCACGGCCGTCCCGATCGCCCAAAAGACGAACAGCTCTGCCAGATTTGTCGAAGCAGTCACGCCGATCGACGCGAACAACAAGAGCGAGCCGCCCAGCGGCAGCCACCGGACAGCGGGCGACTCGACGACTTGAGATCGCCGCCCCGCGAACAGACACCCGGTGGAAATCGCGAGAACCGCAGCGAGGCCGGCGCTGAGCGCGTCGAAACGCACGCCGAAACTAATCCGCAGCAGGTCGCTAGGCCCGTTGACGAACCATCGTCCCAGGCTGAGCGGCGATTCGTTCGCGGCATCAGCCCCCACGCGGGTGATCACGACGCCCAAACCGCAGCAGGCCGAGGCTGCGGCCCCAAGCTGCGCCAGCCGCCCCGCCAAGCCGTCTCGCTGGCGCTGCGAAAAGCCGGTCGCGGCAATTGCGGCCGCGGCCACTAACGGCGATAAGACCGTTCCGAAGACGAGAACCGCTTGCAGGATATCCATTCGGCCTTCACGCCGGCTTACAAAAGGTAAGCGGATAGAATACCGTGAGCCTCTTGGGCCGCACAGCGGTCCGGCAGATACGACACGGACCGGACAGCGGCCCGGCTGTACGACACGGACCGGACAGCGGGTCCGGGCTAGCGTGTCCGCACGACGCAACTCTTTCCCGATGGAGGAAAGATGTCAGTCGTTGAGTTATTGGGCCCCGGAGGGGCCGCCGAAAATAGCCCAGCGTTTCAACGCTGGGTGGTCGGGCCATCGTCTCGTATTCCGAGCCCCGCGAGGGGCGGCAGACATTGAGGTTGTACTGATCGTGTTCGTGCTTTCTGTCGCCCCGCTGGGGCTTTCGGGGCAAGATTTTCATCGCGTCCCACGCCTGAAGGCGTGGGCTATTGTCGAGTGTCCCTGACGGGACGAAGACTGCGAATTCGACCACTCAATCCTGGACACTACCTCGTCCGAACCCCTGACTAGCTGGGTGGGCCGAGAGTGGCGCAATGGAACGTCATGGACCCGATTCGACTGCTGAAAGACTTGATCGCGTTGCCCAGCGTGAATCCGATGGGCCGGGCGATCTCCGGTCCCGAATTCTTCGAAGGACGGATGACCGAGTATCTGCTCGGCTTCTTCGAGCGGCTCGGCGTGCCCTTTCAACGCATTGAAGTCATGCCGGCCTCCGAGTCAGGCGTCAGTCGGGCCAACGTGATCGCCCGTTTAGACAATCCCGGGAGCAAGGTGACGTTTCTCTTCGACGCCCATCAGGACACGGTTCCCGTCGACGGTATGACCATCGCCCCGTTCGAGCCCGTCGAGCGCGACGGCCGGATTTACGGACGCGGAGCCTGCGACGACAAGGGGGGCATGGCGTCCATGCTCTGCGCCTTCGCCCGGCTGGTCGAGACTCGCCCGCCGCGCGCTGCGAACGTGATTGTCTCTTGTACGTGCGACGAAGAGGCCGGCGCGAGGGGCGTCCAAGATCTGATCAACCTGTGGGGCGATCCCGCGCGGAAGGGATCGCTCGTCGAGCGGCCGCCCGATCTCGCTCTCGTCATCGAGCCGACCGAGTTGGATGTGGTCGTCGCGCACAAAGGGGCCACTCGCTGGAAAATCCGCACCCGCGGCCGGGCCTGCCACAGCTCCGATCCGTCGAAAGGCGTCAACGCGATTTACCGCATGGCCCGCGTCGTCGAGTGCCTCGAAGAATTCGCCCAGTCGCTCCCCTTCCACACTTGCCCCCATGCGCTCTGCGGTTCGCCTTCGCTGAGCGTTGGCCGCATTGAGGGGGGCATCAGCGTGAACACGGTCCCCGACGAATGCACGATCGAGATCGACCGGCGGGTGATCCCCCGGGAAGACGCGACCCGAGTGATGGAACAGGTCGGCGACTTTCTCAGCAAGCGGCTCGACTTCGAGATCGAAATGCTGCCCCCCTGGATCCGCGCCCCGGCCCTGCCCGACGACGCGAACCTCCCCTGGGCCGACCGCCTGCTCGAATGCGTGCATCCGGTCACCGGGCGCGGCAAAAAAATCGGCGTCCAATTCGGCACCCACGCCTCCCGCACAGCCGCAGCGGGAGTGCCCTCGATCGTCTTCGGCCCGGGCTCGATCGCACAGGCCCACACGAAAGATGAATGGATCGAGACGCGGCAGCTCGAACAGGCGGCCGAGGTGTTTTATCGATTTGCGTCGGACCTGGGCTAAATTGTCACGACTCCTGCCGGGTGGCTAGTCCTTCGAGTCCGTGCCTCTCCTCACCAGCCCAACGTTCTCGCGCACCTCACCCGGCTCGAGCGTCAGCTCGCGGGACGTGTGGACCCGAAAGTTGTCGGACCGATTTGTGAAAGCGGTGCCTCGGGCCCTCGCCGGCGTGCCGGCGCAGATTCGCAAGGAAATTCCGCTCGGTAGCGCGTCGAGCTGGAAGCGTCCTTGGTCGTCGCTCGTGGCCGACTGCAGCACGATGGGCCACGCGTGAAGGTCTGGACCGGCAAAAACCGCTTCGATTCCTTGCCCAGCGAGCCCCTTGCCGGCGGCATCGACGATGACGCCCCGCACGCTTCCCATCGGCGTCAATTCCACGTTGGCATTCGCGTCCGTTGCGACGATTGCCCGCGCTCCGCTCAGCAGGTTTTTGCGATCGACAGCAAACAAGTAGAACTCGGATGTGTCGCTGCTGAATGAGAACGCCCCCTCGGGAGTAACGGCCGCCTCGGCGGCCATCTGTCGCTTGGCCGGATTCCAAGCCCGCACGACGGTGGCCGGCCCCGGCCTGTGCGGTCGATGCTCGGCGATGAGCCAGCCCCAAAACGTGCGTTTGTCGCCCCACCCGCGATAAAACTCGACGGAGACCGGCTCGTCTGAGGGAACCGTGATGGCTTGATGTTCCTTCCAGTTGTCGGTCGCCATGTAGACTTGGTACTGCCCTCTTGCCACGGCGAACTCGGCCCGGCCGTGCTGGTTGGTAGAGAGCGTCCGTAGCGGACCGTTGCTTCCACGCTGCCGATCGAAGCTGAAAACAATGACCGAGGCCCCGTTGACCGGCTCATGCTTGGGTCCGCGCGTGACCAGAACCCCGAGCGGCACGGCGGGGTAGACAACCAAATTGAGTTCCTTCGGAGGGGCGTTGTCGCTCTGCAGAATGACCCCGGACCAAAGGTCGCTGGCCCATTTGTTGTCGACGACAGCCAGCGAGTAAGCATCGCCAGCCGCGACATAGAGCGTAAACGTCCCGTTTTTCCGAACGCGAGCCGATGGGCGGTGTCCCATCGCAGTGCTGCCGCGTCCCTCGCCCATGATCGACAGTCCCTCCGGGCTCATGCCGTCCGGCATCGAGAGCCGGCCGTCGACCGGATGCAGTCGAGTGGCTCGCACCGTCGTGATTCCTCTGTTGGTGTGGGCGTCGTCGAGTTTCCAGCGATCATCGGTGCTCTCGACGCCCACCGCTTCCGCACCGCGCGGAATCCACGCGACGTGCGCCTCGCCTCGGGAATCGGTGTGGAGCTGAGCCGCTTCCAGAACGCCGGTTTGTTGCCAACCGTGTTTGGTCGGGATGCCCGAGACGGCGATCGACGCCAGGCGCACGGCATTTCCCTGGTGATCGATGACGCGAATCGTATGAGGCTCGGCCGGCGCGAGCGGGATCTCGAGCGTCGTGCGCGGCTGAGTCGGAACGGTGCGAAAACGGAACGACCGTCCCCCGACTCCAAGCCTGGCATCCAGTGCGATAATGGACGCGAGTTTCCCGTCCGCGGCCAGCCGCAGTTGGCATTTGCCGTCGCGATCCGTGACGGCCCGAATTTGACTCTCGACCTCGATCGCGACGACTTGCGCGCCCGCGACGGGTTTGCCCTCAAAGGTGACGCGGACATCTAGAGTTCTGTCCGCGGGGCCGGGAGCTTCGCCCCTGGTCGATGCGCTCAGCGTTACCTGACTTGCGACCAGCAGCAGCGCGGCGGCCCCGACGATCGCTGCGAACCGTCGGCCCAGCCGAATTCGACCGCAATTCAATCCGGTCGCCGCGGATCGATCACGAGGGGCCATCTCGATTCCTGCCTTCGGCCGATTCTATCGAGCGGCGCTTGAACTCCCAAATGAGCCACAGGACGTCATGCGGATCGGCATCCGTCGCTCCCAAATTAACAACCATCGGAGTGAAACCGAGCCGACGATTTCCTGCCGCCATGAGTCTCTTGATCGGCCACGCTTTCCGCAGATACTCCTCTTCATTTCGGACCTCGAGGCAGATGAACTCCTGCCGGCCGATCCTTCCCGAGCCAAAGGTCTGAATATACGCTTGGATAATATCGGACCAAGCGATCCTGCCCACGCCGATTTTCCGGTCGAGGATTCCGTACTGATCGAGCACGATCCGCGGCCGTCGGTCGATCAACATCCAAACGGAAACGCACGTGAACAACGCGAAGACGAACGTGCATCCCGCCATCAAGAGGCAACCCAGCGGATCCCCAGAACCGACCAACGCAATGTAACCGACTCCGACACCCACGAATCCGAGCGATAGCAGGATTAAGAGGAGGGCTTTCCAGCAGTTCGTCCGCCACCCGACGGTTTCCATGGTGCGATCCTTCGGTCGCCGGAACCGCGCGCCTATTGCCTCCCCTGGGAACGCCGGATTCCGACGAATGGATCACTAAGCCAACGCCTCGACCACCCGCGTTCCCATTTCTTCCGTGCCGACGCTCGGACCGCCAGCGGCAATGTCTTTCGTGCGGTGGCCCTGGTCGAGGACCGTGTTGACCGCCGCTTCGATCGCCGTCGCCTCTTTTTCCAAGCCGAGCGAGTGACGCAGCAGCATCGCGGCGGCGAGGATTGTCGCCAGCGGATTGGCGATTCCCTTCCCCGCGATGTCGGGGGCCGAGCCGTGGATTGGTTCGTAGAGGCCCGGGCCGCCGGAGCCGAGCGATGCCGACGGCAACAGGCCGAGCGAGCCGGGGAGCATCGAGCCTTCGTCGGTGAGGATGTCGCCGAACATGTTTTCGGTCACCACGACGTCGAAATCGCGCGGCCGCGAGATGAGGTGCATGGCCATTGCGTCGACGAGCACGACGTCGTATTGGATGTCGGGAAATTCGCTGCTCATCACGCGGGCGGCCACCTCTCGCCACAATCGCGACACTTCGAGCACGTTGGCCTTGTCGACCGAGGTGACTTTTCTGCGGCGGCCGCGGGCCAGCTTTCCCGCCAGCCGCACGACCCGCTCGATCTCCTCGGTGGAGTAGATCATCGTGTTCCAGGCCTGCTCGCCGCTCGGATGCGGTCGCCGCACGGCCTCGCCGAAATACAGTCCGCCCGTCAATTCGCGGATGAACAGAATGTCGACCCCCTCGACGATGTTTCGTTTGAGGGGCGAGGCGTCGATCAGTTGGGGATGGGCGGTGATCGGCCGCAAATTGGCGAAAAGTCCCAACTCTTTGCGAATCCGCAACAGGCCGGTCTCGGGCCGCGTCTTCGCCCGCGGATCGTCCCACTTCGGCCCGCCAACCGCACCCAACAAGACTGCCTGCGACGAGCGGCACTCAATCAAAGTGCGCTCCGGCAGGGGATCGCCGAACTCATCGATCGCACAGCCGCCGATTGGACAGGTCACGAAGTCGAAGCGATGACCAAACCGCTCGGCCACGCGGCGCAGCACGCGCTCGGCCTGGGCGACGACCTCCGGTCCGATCCCGTCGCCGGGGAGCAAAACAATCTTGGCATCCATCTGCTGGGTGTCTCTCGAGAAGGAAGTTCGGGAAGCTCGAACGTCAGCTTATGCTGCAAGATGATTCGCATCCATCATCGCACTCCAGAAGAACCGGCCGGCTGACACCGGCCGCTCGCCGGGGCTATACTCATGGTTTCGCGGTTCGGCAGGGCGAAAGCGGACCGCCTTGGGAAAGGCACAAGAATCTCGATGGCGCCAAAATGGGAAGCTGAGCTAACTGTCGCCTTGGATGCCGTGCGGGCCGCCTCGCGCATCTGTCGCGACGTACAGTCAAAAATCGCCGCCGACGTCTTTGAAAAAGAGGATCGCAGCCCCGTCACCGTCGCCGATTTCGCCAGCCAGGCCGCCATCTGCCGGCTGATCGGCAACGCGTTTCCGCACGACCCGATCATCGGCGAGGAAGAATCGGGGGCCCTCCGCCGCGAGGAGAACCGCTTGTTCCTCGATCGCGTGCTCGAGGAGCTGCGCGCCATCGGCGTCGAGGCCACCGGCGAGCAGGCCTGCGACTGGATCGATCGCGGCTGCGAAAAGAAATACGCCCCGCGGTTCTGGACCCTTGACCCAATCGACGGCACCAAGGGCTTCCTGCGGCAGGAGCAGTACGCCGTCTCGCTGGCCCTCATCATCGACGGTCGGATCGAGATCGCCCTGCTCGGCTGCCCCAACCTCTCCCCCGATGCGAGCGGTCGTTTGCAAACCCTCTCCCATTCCGATGGGAGAGGGCAGGGTGAGGGCTCTTCGATCCCACCCGAAAACTCTCAAAGGCAGCCCTCACCCCGGCCCTCTCCCATCGGAATGGGAGAGGGAGAAATCGGCTCGACCGGAGCCGTCTTCTATGCTCTGCGCGGTGGAGGGGCCTGGGTTGTGCCGCTCCACGACACAACTGCGCCCCCGGCTCGGGTCCACTGCAGCCTTCTGGCCGACCCGGTCGAGGCCCGCTTCTGCGAATCGGTCGAGTCGAGCCACACGTCGACCAGTCTGTCGGCCCGGGTCGCCGAGGCGCTCGGCATCCATCGCGCGCCCTTGCGGATGGACAGCCAGGCCAAGTACGCGATCGTCGCTCGCGGCGACGCCGAGATCTACATGCGGCTCCCCGCCAAGTACGGCTATAAGGAAAAAATCTGGGACCACGCCGGCGGCGTGCTGCTCGTCGAAGAGGCCGGCGGCTGCGTCTCGGACGTGATGGGCCGGCCGCTCGAGTTCAATCACGGCTACGAACTGCTCGCCAACCGGGGCGTCATCGCCGCCAATCGCGAGCTGCATTTGCGGGTCATCGCCGCCCTCGGTGAGATCTACAAGACCTTCCCCGAACCCCAGGGCCCGCTGCCCGAGCCCGGCTGGAAGTCAACCTGAATACCAGCTTAAGCGCCGCCTCTTCCACCCTCTCCCATTCCGATGGCAGAGGGAGGGGGTGAGGGCTGCACCCGCTGGCGACCAGCCGCGCGAAATGTTTAGAATCGACAAAGACCAAACTCGCAATCCACTCGTCAACATTCGCATCGACTCGAATCCGCCTCCCGCCCTTCGCAAACACACACCGGGGATGACTCACAATGCGTTTGACTCGCCTGGCTGCTCGATCGATCCTCTTCACCGCCACCGGGCTGTCGGTCATCGTCGCCGCGACGCTTCGCGTGCCGGCCGACTCGCGCACCGAAAGCCAAACGCACCTCCTCAACGACATCAAATACCTCGCCTCCGACGCGCTCGAAGGCCGCGGCATCGGCACCAAGGGCCTCAATAAGGCAGCCGACTACATCCGCGAGCAGTTCAAGGAAGCCGGCCTCGACGTCACACGCGTCAACGGCGGCGCCTTCCAGAACTTCAAGATGACGACAACGGCCATCCTCGGCGCGCCGAACACCCTCAAGTTCGTCGGCCCCGACGGCAAAGCCGTCAACCTCAAGATGGACGTCGACTTCGTCCCCTGCTCGTTCGGCGGCGGCGGAAAAATCAGCGGCGACCTCGTCTTCGCCGGCTACGGTCTCGACGATGCCGAACAAAAATACCAGGACTTCAAGGGCGTCGACGTGAAGGGCAAAGTCGTCATCGTCATGCGTCGCAACCCCCGGCAAGAGGAAGAACCGACGGACGCGTTTGGCAACGGCCCCGCCCCTGGCCCCGGTCCGCGGCGTCGTCCCGGCGGCCGCTTCGGCGACCTGCGCACCAAGCTCAGCAACGCCATCGCCGCCGGCGCCGGCGCGATCATCATCATCAATGATCCGTTCAGCGTGCGGAAGGCGACGAAGGACACCGAATCGCGCCTCCGCCGCGCCACCAATCACGTCGTCGAATCGGCCGAGGCCCTCGTGGCGGCTGAAGAGCCGGCGGAAGCCGCAAAGTCAGACGGGAAAGCCGGCGCCAACAAGACCGGCGCTCACAGCCCCAAGATGGCCGAGGCCTGGAAGGAACTTCGCGAAAACGTCACCAAGCTCAAAAAAGCCCAGGCCGAGGCGAAGAGCCCCGAGAGCGACGCCTTTATGAAGTTCGGCTACGGCGGCGTCGGCAGCAACAGCAGCATTCCCGTCGTGCAGCTCAGCATCGCCGCCTGTGACCGGCTGCTCAAGCCGACGCTCGGCAAAACGCTCACCGAACTCGAAGCGGCCATCGACCAGGACATGAAGCCGCAGACCGCTCTCCTTAAAGGCTGGAAGGCCGAAGGCGTCACCACCATCGACCGCTCGCCGACCGACGTCAAAAACGTCATCGGCGTCCTCGACGGCGAAGGTCCGCACGCGGAGGAAATCGTCGTCGTCGGGGCGCACTACGATCACCTGGGCCGCGGCGGCTTCGGCTCGCTCTTGCCCGGCTCGCACGAAATCCACAACGGGGCCGACGACAACGCCTCGGGCACCGTTAGCGTCCTCGAGCTGGCCCGCCGCTTCGGCCACCGCGGCAAGAAGCTGCCGCGAAAGCTCGTCTTCATGACCTTCTCGGGCGAAGAAGAGGGCCTGGTTGGCTCAGCCTGGTACGTCAAGAACCCCGTCTTCCCGCTCAACAAGACGATCGCCATGATCAACCTCGACATGGTCGGCCGCCTCAAGGATGACAAGCTCACCGTCTACGGCGTCGGCACCAGCCCGCACTGGGAAAAGCTGCTGAAAAAACTGGCCCCCGAGCACCAACTGCACCTGATCCTCAAGCCCGAAGGCTTTGGGCCCAGCGACCAGTCGTCGTTCTACGGCAAGAAAATCCCCGTGCTGCACTTCTTCACCGGCACGCATCCCGACTACCACCGCCCCACCGACAAGTGGGAGAAGATTAACGTCACGGGCATGGATCGCGTCGTCGACCTCGTCGAGCAGATCGTCGCCAACACCGACGAGACGCCGACGCCCCCGCAATACGTCGAGATCAAAGACCGAGCCCGCGTCGAACGCCAGGGCAGCCGACCCTACTTCGGCAGCATCCCCGATTTCTCCAGCGAGACGAAAGGCTACGCCATCAGCGGCGTCAGCCCCGGCAGCCCGGCCGACAAGGGCGGCCTCAAAGGCGGCGACACGATCATCGAATTCGGCGGCCGAAAAATCACCGGCCTCGACGATTTCGACCTGGCCCTCCGCCGCTTCAACTCCGGCGACACAATCGAAATCACAGCCCTCCGCACCGGCAAGCCGGTGAAACTGAAAGTGACACTGGGCGTGCCGCGGTGACGCATGCGTCTTCGTCCCCTCTCCCATTCCGATGGGAGAGGGCGCAGGGTGAGGGCCGTCTGTCGCTCCCATTCCGATGGGAGAGGGCGCAGGGTGAGGGCCGTCTGTCGCTCCCAACCGATGGGAGAGGGCGCAGGCTGAGGGCCGTCTGTCGCTCCCATTCCGATGGGAGAGGGCGCAGGGTGAGGGCAAAACGACTAGCGACGCGGCGAGCCGACAGCGTGAGCTGTCGGGTTCTGGCCGCCGCCGTCTTCCCCCCTCTCCCATTCCGATGGGAGAGGGCGCAGGGTGAGGGCCGTCTGTCGCTCCCATTCCGATGGGAGAGGGTCGGGGTGAGGGCAATGTGCGAGCGACGCGGCGAGCCGACAGCGTGAGCTGTCGGGTGCTTCAATTCGTGTTTTCCGATCGCCCAACTCAACACCGAACAGACGAAGCACATCGGGCCCTCGGAGCAACGGAGCCGACGCTCCTGGACGACCTGGGCCGATCGGCCTCGGAGGCCGAAGGCAGTTTTGCGGCCCCGCCGGTGCTTTCCCGCGACAGATCGTGGCTGGCCTGGCGCTGGGCATTCAAAGGCGCGTCCGGACCGCCACAGCGGGGAACGGTTCTCTTCGATCTCAAGAACGGCGAGTACCGGCCGCTCGATCAGTCCTGGCATGCTGTCACTTGGGCGAAGTGATGCGGGACACGCGGTGGACTTGACCGGGCGGTGAGGGGGACGAGCGACTTGGCGAGCCCCCAGCGTAAGCTGGGGGGTGTTTCAATTCGTTTTTCGACTTTCGTCTCCGCCCGCTCAATGCGGAAAAACACATCAAGACGAAACACCATCGGGCTGACGCCCGACGCTCGCAGGGGTCTTCGCGCGCACATAGCGACTGGCGAGCCCCGAGCGTAAGCTGGGAGGTGCTTGCATTCTCCGACATTCGTATTCTTCCAGTCCGCAACCTAGGCACGCTGCGTGGACCGCTGCTGGCTCCTGACCTGGACCACGTACGGGACCTGGCTCCCCGGTGACGAGCGCGGTTTCGTCGGCAACGTCCGCCAACCAGGCGGCACGCACGTCACCCACAATCAGCCGGGCACCGATTACGACGGCGAAACTCCCCACCTCGGAGCCTACGCAAAGGCAACTCAAAAGCTGGGCACGCTTCGATTGACCCGCGATCAGGCAGCCGCCGTTTGCAAACAGATCCAAGTCACGGCCGAGGTCCGGAGATGGAAGCTCTTCGCGGTCGCCGTGATGGCCAACCATATCCACGTCGTGGTTGGAGTGCCGGGCGACCCTGCTCCCAGCACGCTCCTTCGCGACTTCAAGAGCTACTGCGCACGGGCGCTCAACAAGACCTTGGCATCGAGCGTGCCCCGACGCTGGTGGACAAAATCAGGATCGACGCGAAAACTGCCCGACGAGGCGGCAGTCCTTGCGGCGATCCGTTACGTCGAGAACCAAGAATGGCCCCTCGCACTGTGGATTCGCGGCGAAGGCGCGCGATCCGGCGGCCCTGGCTGTGACGGCGACGAGCGACCCGGCGAGCCCCCAGCGTAAGCTGGGGGGTGTTTCAATTCGTTTGCGACTTCGCTTTCTGATCGCCGAACTCAAAACCGACTAGAAGAAGCACCATCGGGCTGACGCCCGACGCTCGCCGGGGTCTTCGCGCGCACGTAGCGACTGGCGAGCCCCGAGCGTAAGCTGTCGGGTGCTTTGCCCAGCAATCCGAAATCATCGCCTCATCGAATTCAGCAACCGCAAAATCCCCGGCCTCCACGATTTCGACTTGGCCCTCCGCCGCGTCTCAGCCGGCGAAACCGTCGAAATCACCGTCACCCGCGCCGGTAAGCCGGTGAAACTGAAAGTGATGATGGGCGTGCCACGCTAACGGGGTGCGTCTTCGCCCCCTCTCCCATTCCGATGGGAGAGGGTGCAGGGTGAGGGCAGTCCTTCCCCCTCTCCCTTGCAGGAGACGGCGGGAGTTGATTTTTCGTTCCGAGCGTGCTGCGATGCGGTCATCAATGTTGCCATTGTGCCCCTGCGCTCCAAGACCACGTCGCTCGGCGAAGCAAATCACGCAACAAACCCATGGCCAAAGGATACTTTCTGTTCGGAGACGTTCGGGCGACCATGCCCTTCGATCCCGACGACGTGCTCTGGTTCGGCAAACAGCTGCAAGCGAATGGGATTGATGTACGCAGCGCTATTAGTCCCGCGATTGCTGCAGCACGCAATCTAGCCATGCTCGCGAGTGTCTTGAAGCATGCAGCCGAGCAGCTCCCAGACACGGTGCAGGTTCAGATGGGATGCACAGCTTCATTCGACTTCGCCGCGGCCGCCTCAATGATTTCGGTGATTCGGGGCCTTAGGCGAGCACACTCGGCCAATCCCGAACTTCTCTGCGATGCGTGGAGAATTCTCGGGGCGAGCGCACCGACTTCAACTCCGCAACAACAGTCAAACGAACGAGACCATCTCTGGGAGATCCTAAACACGGCTGTCTACTCGCACTTTGGCCAGGCCGTGCATTTGAATCTTGTCGACGCCGGTGCAGACGTGAGCGGTAACGTTGGCGGAGTCGATTGGGGAATTGAATGCAAGGTGCTCTATTCGCACACCATTAGCCGGCGCGTGGATCGCATCGTCGACGGCGTTAAGCAGGTCGAAGATGACGCGACCGTCGCAAAGGGGGTCGTTGCGGTTAGCGTGACCGATTGCATCGACCATACACCATTCGCCAACTCGTTTAGGAACGGAGGCGCGGCGTTCGCGTCGAGTGCCGCTGTGGCCGCGCTACTTGCCACTCGGGTTAAGCAGTGCGCCATCGAGACCACAACGAAGAGCCTTCAACGGAGGCTCGCTCGCGACAAAGACGGGCAGCCGAGAAGAAAGTGCCGCGCAGTGATCTATGTTGGACAAACGATCGCACTGGCACGCGGCAGCATAAACGTCTTCACAGCGCAACTAACGTCTTTGCGTTCTCCGCCGGAAGCCGCGGACCGAGCCTTTGCAACGCAGTATCATGAAGGATGGGACTGGCTGCAGAATTCCCGACCAGGGTAAGCGTAACATCCCGCCCCCCTAGACTGCTACGAAAGAGCGCGGGCGAGACACTGTCGAATCAGCGAGGATCAGGGGAGCCGACAGCGTCAACTGTCGCGCGCTTCAACACCGATCGCCTTCACGTCATTGCCGCCAAGCAACCCTCGCTGCTTAGCGGTCAGGATAGCGGGGCTGTCCTCACCGCTTGAACTATGCACCCTTGCGTCGTCTATTGCCGCGGTCGAAACCAGGACGGCTTCCAACAAGTGCTTACCCTGCTTGCTTTTCGGGTTGCAACGTCGACACAATAGACGCTCCCCCAATTTACCAGCTCGTCCTGCTTTCGTTTTGCGGTTCCGTACTGATTCATCGGCTTTAATGCACTTTGGTACCGACAAGGCGGGCCCTACTATGGATCTACTTCGACTTCACGCGTATGAAGTATCGCCGCAACGCCTATCGCAAAACCCGACTTCACCTCGTGGCGGCGCCGTTACCTTGGATGCTGCTTTCACTTCGGCGCTCGATGATTTCTTGGCTGACTCACGCCTGCTGGCACAGCCATTAGTGGCGTTTCGCGGGCGGTCAAGTGCGGAAACTTCGCAATCGCCTTCGGCACGCGATCTAATCCTGGCTTACGCGTTCGGTAATTCAAGATCAGCCAAGTCGTCGGCGCTGGCGCTTGCGACGAGACTGAGCCTCGCCATGGACGATCGCTCGCCGTTCACGTTGATGCTGCTGGCCGCATACAGGAACGCTAATACGAGACGAACTGTGATCTGGGCCTTCCCCAAAGAGGAACCATTTCATTTTGCGACAAGTGGCACTCATGCGCGGATCAAGATTTTGAACGACGCCTTTAGCAAGACATCTTCTTTTCGAAAGGGCGCGGCCTTTGAGGGGATTAATAGTCCGCACTCATTTCTAAACGGGCACATCATTGACAGGCAGGCTGAGCACGGTTACGGCACTGCGGCTGACTATTGGGTTAGCAACTTCCTTGAAAGTCGCCCCTCTCTCACCGGCACTGCCGGGACCAAATTGCTAGCAAAGTGCCTTCGCGCGACATACGACGCGCTTGACGCACCGGAAGACCGCGATCAGATCTCCAACGCCATCGTTGCCGCCCACGCCTCGCGCCGACCCACCTGGTCACTTCAACGGTTTGCTAACGAATACTTGAGCGGTGCTGCCAAGGATATGTTCATTGCAAAGAGCCCTCCCGAATCGCGCGCATCCACATTTCGCCTTCAAAAGGACGAGTTTGAAAAGAAGCTCAATTTTCGGGTTTTCCGTCTCGCGGATGACGTAATGGTTTCAGCTCCATTCGGCAGAATCGGGGCGTCAGTCAAACTCCGAGATGGCGAGGAGCGATGGCTCACGTGCGAGGGCCGGGTGGTCGACGAGAAGGTGAGGGCTAGGTATGGCTGACCCGCTTATAGAGGGGTTCCAGCTTCGTCGACCCCTATTGGTGCATGTCGGGGACGCCCTAAATGAGGACATCAAGGAGGCGCTTTCCGACGCTGATACGGGGGCTACAGTCAAAGTCAAAGTACTCAGCGCCGACGAGTTCCAAGAACGAGTCGAGCAAACGAGAGTTGATGCCCCTCTAATCGAGGTCATTGATCAAATAGTGATATCGGTTGAGCTCGACACAAGTGAGCTCACTAATCGCGTACGGAGTGTCGTCGAGGACATCCTCTCGGTGGTTTCGAGCGAGTGGATCGACACGGGAGACGCACAGCATCCGACGTTACGACTGGACTGCTTGATCCCACCACAGGCAATGCCGGACGGGTGGACAACCCGGGCTGACGTTCCGACTCTATTTCAGCTCGAGATTCGTGTTAGACCTCGCCAGCCGACAGCGGCCGGTCCCCACGTTCCAGTTCTAAAACTGAGCTCTCAGTCGCTCGCTCTTGTCATGAAAGGTGGAGGAATTAAGGGGCTTGCGTACGTTGGTGCGCTGGAGGTACTCCTCGAACACTATAAGTTCAGGTGGTTCGTTGGAACATCGGCAGGCGCTATTGCAGCCGCGCTGTTGGGCGCGGGCTACTCGGTCTCGGAGCTCGCGACCATCCTGTCTACAAAGGACTTCACCGAATTCTTCGACGCGCCGTGGTACAAGGCTCTGATAAACATCGTCTTCCGCCATGGCCTCTTCCCCGGTGACGCTGTCACGGAGTGGATGGATCGACTTCTCGCGGAAAAACTCGAGAGTGCCACGCGGGTCAAACTCTCTGAATTGCCAAATCGGGTTACTTTAGTCGCAAGCCGACGCGAGAAGGCATCGCTGACGTTCGATTCACGCTCCAATGACAAGGCGGTGGCCTACGCCGTCAGATGCAGCATGTCGATTCCGCTCGTTTTCATTCCACAGTCGGAGGAGGGAATTCGAACATTCGACGGCGGACTTCAGCGCAACTTCCCGATCGACGAATTACTACGCCTAGATCCCGAGGCAGATTTCGTCAGTTTGTACCTGGGTCCCGAAGTTTACGAACCCGTAAAGCAAGGGTTTGTGCTCGCAGATTTACTGTCGATTTGGACAGAATCGTCAGAACCCGATCTCCTTCGAAAATACAAAGATCAGACAGTCATCATCGACACTCGCCCCATCGGTACGCTGGACTTCGGTCTGACAGAAACGGAAAAGAAGTTTCTCGTCGCATGTGGCCGCCTAGGCGCGCTAAAGCACCTTGGGATTTCTGGCGACCAAATAGAAGCGGCGCGTCGGATGCGCGACGATCTCAAGCAGCAAGTGGAAGACTATCGGCGGCAGCGACGCCGTAGGCGAATTCGAAGGGTCGGCATTGCCACAGCAATTGTGGTTATCGCCACCGTCCTGTGGTGGTTTTGTGGCGCGTGGATCCGCGACTTATTATGGGGTCACCGCGCCGCCGCTGTTTACAAAACTTATCCACGCGCCGCACTTGCGAAATCTAAGGGCCCTCACCCCCGCATTCTCCAATCCGAAACGACCTGACGAAGGGGGGAACTCCAGCAGGGCGGTTGAGCAGTGCATAGGTGGCGAGGTATGGAAATGAGAGTCCCGTCGGGGGCATCGCCTGGTCGCGAGATCAGAAAACCGCCCTTGGCGAATCGATCACTCGCGTGATAATTGGATGTAGGTCCAAAGTCCGACGTCCAAGGTCGAAGATCCGCCGAAGGAGGGTCACAGATCCGCCGAAGGAGGGCCGAAGACACCGGGAAGGGTGCGCGCCGGCGGCTCCCCCTCACCCACCTTGCGTCTCCTGCGGCCGGGCCTGGTGAGTCTGGCCCACCCTGCGGGGGGCCTGGGACGGAACACGGGACGGGACTGAAGGCGCCCTCACCCCGGCCCTCTCCCAGATGACTGGGCGAGGGGGAAACACTTGAGTCTGCCCCACCCTGCGGTGGGGCATGGGACGGGACTCGGAAAGAGTTTGGCCGGTGGGGATCAAGATCCCCGCCGGGAACGAAAAAAGGATCCCCGCCGGTGATGGGGATCCTTTTTCACTAAGGGGAGAAAGGATCCCCGGCAGCGCCAGGCTGCCCCTCACCCTGCACCCTCTCCCGCCGGGGGCGAGGGAAAGAGCGCGACGGGACGGGACACGTTGTGTTAAGGAGCCGCGCACGGCAGTAAGCGGTTCTTCGCCCGCCTGGGGCGGGATTGGGAATGACGGGACGGGACTGGACTGGTTGTTGGGGGTCGGGTCGTGGTCACATTTTTTCAGTAGGAACGTGACCAACCAAATTGGTGACCAACCCCTCCCGCCAGGGATCGGGACTCGAAGATTGGCACGGGACACGTGCGCGATCGGTCCCATTTTGAATCGAGACTCGAACCACCGAGCCACCAAGGTCACCAAGCCAGACAAAATCCGTTGAGAGTTGCGTGCCCCTTGGTGCTCTTGGTGCCTTTGTGGTTAGAGATCCCGATTTGGCCCTCACCCAGATGACCGGAGGAGGGGGACCCGTTTGAATCTGCCCCACCGTGGGGTCGCGGGACGTCAAACGTGTCCCACTTTAACTGGCTGCCAGTAAACGGTTTGGGAGCAAACCTGAATCGGGATACGGTGGGACGGGACTGAAGGCGCGCCCTCACCCTGCACCCTCTCCCAGCGGACTGGGCGAGGGGAAAAGAGCGGGACGGAACGCAGACGGTGGTACAACTTGGACCCGGCGGTCCAAGACTTTTTGGACCGGCGGGACGGTACAGTTTCCGGTAATAGAGGGGCACGAAGTTGTACCACCGCGCCGGGGGGTGTGAGCTCCTGGGCCGCATGACGGTGGACCAACTTGGTCCGGCGGACCAGCAGATTTTGGTCCGGCGGACCGGACCAATTTCCGTTAATAGGGGGCACCAAGTTGGTCCACCGTTCGCGGAGACTCTCTCGAGGCAAGACGCCGACGGTACTCAGAGCCGCGGCGGGGCCGGTTTGATGGGGGCCTCGAAGGCGTTGGCGCCCCGGGTTTTCACGCGGCGGCTATAGATCCGGTCGCGGCACGTCGCGTAGATCGTGTCGAACTGGGGGCCGCCGAAACAGAGGTTGGCGATGTCGCCGTTCGGGGTGGGGATGATGCAGCTGACGCGGCCGGCCGGGTCGGAGACTTGGATCCCCATGTCGGTGGCCGAGTAGAGGCGGCCGTCGCGGTCGACGCGGATGCCATCGACGCCGCTGTTGTCGGCCCGGTCGGGCATGTGCAGGTAGAAGTAGCGCTGCTTGGCGGCAAGCGATCCGTCGGGCTGGATTTGGTAACTCCAGACCCAGTGCGAGCGGCTCTCGGCGACGTAGAGCAGCGACTGATCGGGCGAGACGGCGATGCCGTTGGGCAGCTTGAGGCCCGTGTCGACGACCCGCTTGTGGCCGTGGGGATCGATGTACCAGACCTTGCCCGGCTCGGCCGGATTCGGAAGCGTGGGATTCGTCACGTAGAGGCCGCCATCGTGTTGGACGACGAGATCGTTGCCGTAAAATCCGTCGGCGATTTGCGTCGGCTTTCCCGCGTCGTCGTAGGCGAGGATCTGGTTGGTGGAGCTGGCGACGGCATAGAGGCGACCGTCGGGGCCGAAGGCCTGGCCGTTGCCTTGCTTGGAATCGGCGACGAAGAGGCTGACCTCGCCGTCGAGGCCGATCTTGTACGTCTTGCTGTTGGGGATGTCGTTGAAGAAGACTTCGCCCTTGGCATTGGCAGCGGGGCCTTCGGTGAACTTGTAGCCGTCGGCGACGAGCTTCCAAGGCTCGTCGGGGATCAGGATTTCCTGCATCTGGCTCGAGCCCGCGCCGGCCTTCACCGGTTTGGGCCAATCTTTCCAGAGCCAACGCATGGCTTCGGGGAAGATTTCACGGGCGTGGCGATCGTTGTGGCCCCCTTCACCCCAGGCGTGATTGACTTCGTAGCCGGCGAAGCGGAAGGCGCGTTCCATTTCCTGATTGGCCATCCACCAGTCGCCGCCGGCGATGTTCTGATCGTTGGAGCCATCCTCGAGGAAGATGCGAATCGGCTTGGGCTCGTACTTGCGGATCAGCGTGGGGTAGTTGTTGCCGCCGCGGAGACCGACGAAGGTGCCGACCGAACTGAAGACGCGGCGAAAGGCGTCGGGGCGTTCCCAGGCCACAGTGAAGGCGCAGATCGCGCCGCTCGAGATGCCGGCGATGCAGCGGTCGTTGCCGTCGTGGGAAAGACGGATGGGCCGGCCGTCGGCCGTGGTTTTCTTCTCGACCTCGGGCAGGATTTCCTCGAGCAGAAAGCGGACGTAATTGTCGCCCAGACCGTCGTACTCGAAGCTGC
>DASZIA010000060.1:0-7211 GCA_035949535.1 Planctomycetaceae bacterium
TGTGGCGGGCGCAGCCGAAATGGGTCGTGTCACGCTCGCTCAAGTCGGTTGGCGCGAACGCTACGCTCGTGGCTGGCGACGTCGAAGCGTTCGTGCGCCGGCTGAAGGCGGAAGTCGAGGGCGAAATCGACGTCGCCGGGCCCGAGCTCGCGGGGTGCCTCACCGCCCTCGGTCTAATCGACGAGTATCGTCTCTACTTCCGCCCGTTTGTGCTTGGCGGCGGCAAGCCGTACTTCGCCGGTGCCAGGCCGCCGCTGCGACTTATCGCCGCCGATCGCGTCGGCGAGGATGCGGTTAGGCTGACGTACGTCCCTACTTGATCATGCTCTCCCGACGGCCCAGTGCAGTCGGCCTCGCCTCAATTGAGGTGAGCCACCAAGGCGGTTTTTGACTGCTGGAAGCCACTGATACGAACGAGGCACTGGAGTGGGGGCGCAAGTCCGTCGTCGCCTGTCGAGGTGCGCCCGTTTCACTCACTTTGAAACAACGGTAGCAACGGAGTGCCACGGAGACAGTGCAGATCGCGGCGATTGTAGTTCGCACCGAAAAAACTTTCCGTTTCATGTCGATTCGCTTCAGTGCCGTTCGACAATCTTGGTGTTACAGTAAAACACCAACCGAGGAGAATGGACATGCGGTTCATCAGCGTTTGTACGGTCAATCCAACGAGCCGCCTGCCGACAGAGGCCGAGATGGCGTCCATGCACAAGCTCATCGTAGAGGGCATGAAGGCGGGGTGGCTGCTCGAATGCGAGGGCGTGACCTTTGGCACCACCGGCGTCCGCGTGCACAAAGCGGCCAGCGGCGAGGTCACCGTCACCGACGGCCCTTTCGCCGAGACGAAAGAGGTCCTCGGTGGCTACGCCCTCCTCAACGCGGCGAGCATGGAAGAAGCAGTTGAGCACACGCGGCGTTTCCTCGACCACGTCGGGCAGGGATCTTGCGAGGGAACCTGGGAGGGAACCTGGGAGACCTACCAGCTTTTCGAGATGCCGGCCGGAGAAGGACGTTTCGGATCGCTGGCACTCAGCAACGTGGCTGCCGAGACTGCCTCGGTCCCGGCCGGGAGAGAGCCTCGTGCAAGATGATGTCGTGGCCTTCTTCGCGTACGATCGCTGGGCCAATACCAAGGTCCTCGACGCCTGCCGCAAGCTGACCGACGAACAGTATGTCGCAGAGCCGGTCCTGGGGTGGTCGTCGGTGCGCTCGACCATCTACCACATTACCTGGGTGACTGAGTTCCACCTGCGCACGGTGGCCGGAGATCCCGATGACCGCCTGCCGACCGAAGCCGACCTGGCGACGGTGGACGATGCGGCCGGGTTGCTGGAGCGTGCCTACGGCCGCTTCGAGGAGCTGCGTCCCACGCTCACCCCGGAGCGGCTCAACAGCGTGCTGACGCTGCGCTGGCCCGGCGGCTCGGCGACCCTCCCGACGTGGGCGCTCTTGCGCCACATTGTCAGTCACTCCACCTACCACCGCGGTCAGGTCGCCTCCAAGCTGAAACGGTTCGGGATCGAACAACCGATCACCGACTTCTTTTTTTGGGCGATCGAGCAGATTCCCCAAGAGACATAAACCGCAGGCGGCCGGGTCTTGGCGTTAGCCTGCTTGAGGAGCACGGCATGCGACCGCTTCGGTATTCCATCAACGTCACATTGGACGGCTGCTGCGATCATCGTGCAATTTTACCGGACGAAGACTTGCATCGTCACGCGGTCGAAAACATCGACCGGGCCGATGCCTTCCTCTTTGGCCGGGTGACCTACGAGATGATGGAGGCGGCGTGGCGCTCGCCGGCGCAGACGGGGGTGAGGCCTGATTGGATGGCCGACTGGGGGATGCCCTTCGCCCGGACGATCGACAGGACAAAGAAGTACGTCGTGTCGAGCACGCTGGACCGGGTCGATTGGAACGCGGAGCTCGTGCGCGGGGATCTGGGGAAGGCCGTTGGGCAGCTCAAACGGGAGCCGGGCAAAGGACTGTTCACGGGAGGCGTGCAGCTCCCGCAGGCGCTGGCGGAGCTGGGATTGATCGATGAGTACGAGTTTGTGGTGCACCCCGTTCTGGCGGGCCATGGGCCGACGTTGTTCGCGGGGCTGTCGAAGCGGATCGACTTGAAGCTCGTGAGCCGGCTGGAGTTCGGCTCGGGGGCGGTGGCGATGCGGTATGAGCCCAGAAGGTAGCCATCAGCAACCTTGACTTTCGCGCAGTTCACGCACAGACTGCGGTGCGCTTGCTGACGAGCAGCGACCTTGCTCGAGCATGGATCGCAATTCTTGCGCTGATCCCAGTCGCCCAGATGTCGTCCGCTCCATCGCTGAGCCTCCGGCATCATGTCGCGCGGGCCCCCGTCGTGCATTGAACTGCTTCGTTCTGAGGCAGTATCACTGATCGTGCGCGTAGTTCGGAATTCGCAACCAGATTACGACCAAAGATCGAGGAACACGCCCATGTTCCCTCGCTTCAGCCGGCTCTTGACCCTTGTCGTGGTCCTCGCCCCCGGTTTGCTGAATGTGCTGGGCCACGGCGGGCCCCGCGCATTCCTTTAATCGCTAGACTGGATCGCGATTTTCAAGAATCCATTGGACGGCGCAACGGGAGCGCGAATATGGCCGAAAGACCTTGGCTCGTGATTGAACACCCGCAGATCGGGAAGCGTCTGGAATTCGCCGACCCGATCGGCGTGTCCAACTGGATTTACAAGGAGGAAATCCCCGCCTGGCAAGCGATCCTGGATGCCATTCCCAAAGACGACTTTGAGACCGTTTCGGGGGTCAGAGCGCTTGTCAATCAAATGGTGATTGCTTTCAACCAGCTGTTCGCCAGCGTCAACCAAGTCTCGGAAGAGAATCGAAGTCGCGGCTCCGACGCGATGGCTGAAGCGATCAAACGGGAAGTTCTCATAGCTTTTGGACAAAAAAGATATCTGTCGGCGTCGACGCGAGAGATTCAGTTTCTGAGGCATTGCATCGAGCAATATCCGCGCCCGTTAGCCGCCGGGGTGGCCGATTTCATTCTGAAGCGCAGGCTGGCCCCCGACCAATTGCGAATGACGACAAGCGACGGGCAGATGCTCGGATTACTCCAAGCAGAAGGCGTCGTGACCGCCGGCGACTATGAGCCGATCAAGCGGCTGCGCGACGATTTGGAAAGACGGCATCAGGCGGATCGAGCGCAATGGGAAAAAAAGCATGAGGCGGATCATGCTCGGGTCGAGGCCTGGCTGAGGGACGAGAAGAGCAAAGCGGAAAAACTCATCGAGAGCTACAAGGAGATTGAAATCGTCGCCGAACCGATCTCTTACTGGAATCAAAAGCGGCGAGGCCACTTTTGGACGGCGATTGCCTTCGCAGTTCTGTTCATCCTCGTGATCGGCGCCGGCGGTTTCGGCCTGATCCAATGGATGATGGCAACGCAGCAGTCGATCGTCGATCAGCTCCTCAAGGCGCCCAAAGATGCCAACGCAACGCTGGCAATCGCGGTGGTCGCCCAGCCCCTGTTTGCCAAACTGTTGGCCGCGCTCGGTCTGTTCTGGATCCTTCGGATCATCACCCGGATTTTGCTGGCGCAACTTCATCTGCACGCCGACGCCGGGGAACGAGTTGTCATGGGCAAGACCTATCTCTCGCTCTTGCTCGGGAAGGGAGTCCTGGAAGGAAAGCCCGGTATCGAAAAAGAGCATTTCGGCCTCATCCTCGGTCGGCTCTTCCAGCCGGCGCCGAGCGGAATTCTCCCCGACGATGTGGCCCCGCAGATTTCGGCACTCGCTGAGTTGACGAAACTCAGCAAATCGAAGGGCGAGGAACATTGACGATTCGAATGAACGCGCGATCTCTTGCTCACCTGCCGACGACGCGCGCCGGCTGTCCCAAAACTGTCCCGCAGGGTGGAATGGAACTAAAAACGCTCGACGATCGATGCAATGAATTGCAATCAGAGCCGATCGTGGTAACGTGTTGCGATGTCGCGATTGGGTGCCGCCTTATCGCCACTCAAGAATTAGCTTGGGGTCCAAGAGGTCGCAGGTTCAAATCCTGTCGTCCCGACTGTTCTTAAACCAAATCCCGTTATCGGTTGCGAAAGCAACTGCCAACGGGATTTGAACTTTCGTTGGAGCAGAATCGGCGATTTGCACATGTCGACCGAGGAAGTTAGTAGCATGAAATGCGTGAACGCGGGTGCCTGCTCCCGCACAAAACATCGGTAGTCTTGCACCTTCAGCGTGCACGCTACGACGGTTAAGCGAAACGGCGCACAAACAGAATCTACCCTGGCCAACTGGACTTACGAGAGCCGCCATGTGCAGAAACATCAAGAACCTATTCAACTTTGAGCCGCCCGCGACTGAAGCGGAGATTCGGGACGCATCGCTCCAGTTCGTGAGAAAGATCTGTGGATTCACCAGACCGTCCAAAGCCAACGAACCTGCGTTCGAGCGCGCGGTCGAAGAAGTTACGGCATCAGCCAGAGCAGTGATTCGGTCGTTGGTCACCACGGCTGAGCCGCGCAACCGCCAGGTTGAGTCTGAGAAACTACGGGCCCGGTCTGCCGCGAGGTTCGGGCCGAAGCAATGAGGCTCCGTTCCTCGGTTGACCACATGACGGTGACCGAGGTGCTCACCCAAGGTTTTCGCTTGGCTAACGTCTTGAGTTAATGCCATTCGGTGCCAAGTCAGTTAATTCGCCCGAGCCACGGAGAAATAGTCAATAGCCGTCCTGTTGTCCCAACTGTCCTTTGGCCCCGGCACGTCCCGCGGAGCGGGCCCTCGCCGTGGCAGGGCCTTTGCCCGCTTGGCAACTTCTTGACTTGGGCCGCCTAAAACTGGCGCCCCCCGCAGTCCAAATGCCAGCTCAGGACGCGATTTCCGAGTCTCGTCGTCAACGCTTTTCTGGTTGGCACGCCGGCTGCATCGGGTCAAAACCGGAATGTTTTAAGGAGGAGTCGAGCAGTGACTTGCTTTGCATGCCCGGGCGCGCATCACACCTAGGGATCACACAATGTCATCCAGCGAGGCATCATTCTCATGAGCGCATTTGATGTCGACTCGTTGCCGGCGTTTTCATCGCGGAGGCAGTTCGTCAACCGCATCGGCGCCGGTGCCATTAGCCCTCGCACTAGGCCCAGTCGCGGGTTCGGCCGGAGCCGCGCCTCCCGCGTCGACAGACCTCGTCACCAGGATGATTCCCCGGACCGGCGAATTCGTTCCGGCCATCGGCATGGGGTCGTTCATGACCTTTGACGTGCTGGCGGGCCAGCCGCGCGACAACCTGCGCGAAGTGCTGCGGCGCTACTATGAGGGCGGTGGTCGCGTTGTCGACACCTCGCCGCTCTATGGCAATTCCGAGGTCAACGTCGGTGAACTATCGGGCGCGATCTAGGATCGACCGACAAGCTCTTTTTCACCGACAAGATGTGCGTGACGGGAGAATACCTGAGCGACGACAGCCACGCTCGCCGCAGCTTCTATAGTGTCATTCCTCTATAGTGTCATTCCTCGCCGGCCCGAACGGCAACCGGATAAACGCGCAGGTGCTGCGACCACACGGCGGGTTGTGTGTGATCCGAAAAGACGCCTACCACCGTGGTAATTAACAACACAACAACCACTGGAGAGAACAACATGTTTATGAAAACCACAATTGCTACATTAGTTGTGGGGGCTTCGGTTTTGCAGCCGCTCGCAAGTATGGCTGTTGATACCGACGCAAGGCCCATAAAGGATTTGAGCCAAGCCAGTAGTCAAATTCACTGGCCCCACGGCTTCGACCCCAAAACGGCGGATGCTTTCGTTCACAATGAGATTTTCATCAAGGCGCCTGCAAATGTAATTTGGAATAATCTGGTCAAAGCCACTGAATGGCCCAAGTGGTACTCAAATTCATCCGACATGCAAATCGCCGGCGGAGGCAAAACGGAACTTGAGGCGGACGTCGATTTTGCTTGGAAAACGTTTGGCTTTCCCATCAAGAGCACCGTGCACGAGTTCGTACCCAACGAACGGCTCGGTTGGTTTGGAAGTGGAACAGGAATCAAGGCTTACCACACATGGCTTATCGTCCACAAAGACGACGGATGCGAAGTGATCACGGAAGAGACACAAGTCGGGCCGTCGGCTATTCAATACAACATAGAGCAGCCGACCGCCATGTATGACGGGCACCATTGGTGGCTTGCTGCTTTGAAATATCGCTCAGAGCACGCCACCAAAAACTAAAACCACTCTGAGGACGGCTGGCGGCACAGTCACCCCCGGTTCGACTTCGCTCGACTATGCGATTTGAATAGTAGTTTGTCGATGCGATTGTCGCTCAATTTAACTGGACGCTAAAGGAGATACCGATGACCGAGCTCATCGTTCTATACAGGAAGCCCAACGATCCCGAGCGTTTCGACAAGTATTACCGCGAAGTCCACGGGCCGATGACTAGCAAACTTCCGGGACTTAGAGGCTACAAGTATGGGCCTGCCCGTGCGCTGGACGGCGGCCCCGGCGAATTCTTCTGGTACTGGTCCGGCACATTCGACAGCCGTCAGGCTGCCCTCGATGCCATGGCGTCGCCGGAAGGCCTGGCGGGCGCTGCCGACGTGCCAAACTACTATCATGATGATCCGCTCTTCATGTTCTTCGAAAAGTAGGCGATATTGTCTTTGACGAACGCACGGCTAGAGGTTGAGACAGTCGGACTGAAAAAGAGTGCGCCATGGTAGCCTATGTGATCTTCATAAAAGAGCGAACGCACAACCAAGGAGAGCTCGATCTTTACAAGGAGATGGCTCCCACCGCTCTCGCGGGTCATCCGATCACGTTCCGCATCGCGCACGGACACAAGGAAGTCGTTGAGGGCCCGGATTTCGAGGACATGATGATGCTGGAATTTCCAACCTTTCGGGAGGCGAGAGCTTGGTATGACAGCCCGGCCTACGAGGCGGCAAGTGAACATCGGTTCAAAGGTGCCGATTATCGCGCCATCATCGTTGAAGGCGTCCCGCCCAAATAGTTGTGGGTTTGCCAAAGATAATATCGCCGAAAAGTAAGCCTCCGGTGTTTCACTCGGTCGTTTGCGTAGCTCTCCACATCCTCAGTAATTGATCTCCATCCGCAGTCCGCGACTGTCGACCTCATCGCCGCCAAAACGCGCATTGCTGTCACGAGCGGCAACGGCACAAGCACAGGCATCGATCAAATCGTCGCGTCCGATCCCAGTGCC